>JBDTVQ010000083.1:0-19630 GCA_040007195.1 Acidobacteriota bacterium
ATCCGCCGACTCGGCTGGGGGACTTCGTCGTCGACAGCAAGCTGGAGCTCTCGCTGAAAAGCTATCTCGAACTGGTGCTCGCCAACAACACCGACATCCAGATTCAGAAGCTCACCATCGAGACGCAACGCAACGCCATTACTCGCGCCTTCGCCCCGTTCGATCCAACAGCCATCGCTACTTTTCGTTCGACTCGCGCCACAAGCCCCACCAACGACGCACTGGCCGGCGCGGCGACGTTGAATCAGCTCACGCAGCCGTTTTCGCTCAACTATAACCAGACGCTCGAAACCGGTACGCAATATAACATCGGCTACACCGCGAACAAGAGTTCTACGAACTCGTCGTTCGCCAGCTTTAACCCGGCCATCACTTCCGGCTTGAACCTTAACTTCACCCAGCCCCTGTTGCGAAACCGCGGCACGTCGGTGAATCGGCTCCCGATTCTCGTCGCCAAGACACGGTTCCGTGGCGCGCAGTACAACCTCTCCGATCAGGTGATGCGCCTGCTGCAACAGGCCGAGCTGGCCTACTGGGGCGTGATTGAAGCCCGCGAATCGCTGAAGGTTCAGGAGCAGGCGCTGCAACTGTTCGACACCTTGCTCAAACGGTCGCAACGCGAACTGGAACTAGGCGCCATCTCGCCGCTCGAAATCTATCAGCCTCAACAGCAGTACGCGAGCCAGGAGGTATTCGTCACCCAGGCCCGCTACCGTCTGGCCCAGGCCGACGATGCTCTGCGCCGCCAGATGGGTGCCGACCTCGATCCCACCTATCGCACAATGGCGATTTCGCTCTCCGAAACCGTTCTGCCGCCTTCCGACGATCGTCCCATCGACAAGGAACAGGTCATCGAAATCGCCATGCAGAAACGGCCCGACCTACGCGCCGCGCTGTCGAATATCGACGTCGACGAACTGCAGATTAAACAGGCGAAGAACTCCCTCCTCCCCGATTTCTCGCTCAACGGACTCTATACCTCTTCCGGCCGCGGCGGTCTGTTTTATCAACGAACCAACGTGTTCACTGGGGATGGAACGCAGAGCACGGTCGTCAATGTGATTCCCGGTGGCTTCGGCGATGCTCTGAGTCAGACTTTCAATTTCACCTACCCGACCTATGGTCTCGGCGTTTCGCTGCGCCTGCCCATTCGCGACCGGCGTGCCCAGGCCGATTTCGCCGACGCTACCGTCAGCCGGCGCCTCGATGCCTTGCGCGCCCGCACGACGGAGCAGAACATCCGGCTCGACGTGCTGAACGCCGTCAATCAGGTGGAAAACAGCCGCGCCAGCGTGAAGCTCGCTCAGGTTCGCCTCGACTTCTCACAGAAGCGAGTCGAAGCCGAGCAGAAGCGATATGACCTTGGCGTCACCACCATCTTCTTCGTCATTCAGGCGCAGAACGACCTGGTCAGCGCGCAGGCCGACCTCGTCCAGCAAAGCGTGCAGTACCGCCGCAATCTTTTGAATCTGGAGCGCGTCACTGGACAGTTGCTCGAAACACGCGGCGTCGTTATCGACTGAGATCTCCCCCCGCAAGCTACACTAATTCCATGCACGCGGCCCTCGCGGCCGCGTGTTTCTTTTATGGGCCGTATCCGCGTACTCTCCGACGTTGTCGCCAACAAAATTGCCGCGGGTGAAGTTGTCGAACGCCCCGCTTCGGTCGTCAAGGAACTGCTGGAAAATTCGCTCGACGCAGGTTCCACGCGTATCCGTATGGAAACCGAAGCCGGCGGCCGGAGACTAATCCGAATTACCGACGACGGCTGCGGCATGCTCCGCGACGACGCCCTGCTCGCCTTCGAACGCCACGCAACATCGAAGCTAAGCGACGTCAAGGATCTGCTCTCCATCGCGACGCTCGGCTTCCGCGGGGAGGCCCTGCCCTCCATCGGTTCGGTCTCCCGCCTGGTCCTCGAAACCCGCGCCAAAGAAGAGTCCACCGGTACTCGCATCGAAATCTCCGGCGGGAAACTCCACCGCTGCGACGAAGCCGCGCTCGCCGGTGGCACCATCATCACCATCCGCGACCTCTTCTTCAACGTCCCGGCGCGCAAGAAATTTCTACGCTCCGAACAGACTGAACTCGCGCACATCGCCTCGCTGGTCACGCACTACGCTCTCGCCTATCCCTCGATCGGATTCGAGCTCTTTCACGAGGGTAGGGAACTGATCGCCGTCACGCCCGTGGAAGAGCTGCGCGAGCGCGTCTTCCAGGTGTTCGGATCCAACGTGCTGGAAGACTTGATCGACCTCGGCGACCGCACCCGTGAGGTGCCCGCCGACGACGATGCCGAACCGCACACATTCACCTTGCGTGGCTTCGTTTCGCCACCGCACATTCAGAAGCTCAACCGCAACTCGATCTACCTGTTCGTCAACGGCCGCCTCATTCGCGACCGCCTACTGCTGCACGCCATCCATTCCGCCTATCAGAATCTGATGCCGCCCAGCGCCTACCCGTTCGCGCTGATGTTTCTCCACTGCAGCTACGAAGAGGTGGACGTCAACGTACATCCATCGAAAGTGGAAGTGCGTTTCCGCCGCGGCTCCTTTGTGCACGACTTTGTCCGCGACGCCGTGCGCGACACCCTGCTCGCCGGACGCTCCATTTCCAGCGCCCCCGTCGGAGCCTTCGCGTCGCCAGCACAACCGGGCGCTCGCCTGCCCTACTCCGAGTTCACGCAGCGGCTCGAGAACGCGCCCTTTTTGCCCGAGGTGAGCGAGCCCATGGGCACCGGAGAACCCGCTGGCTACATGCCCGAGTTCACGCTGCACCAGCCGCAGCAGGCGTTCTCGCAGCGCCTCGACTTCGCCAGCGCGCCGCCACTCGCCTTCGACACGCATATTCCCGCGGCCACTTCCGGCAAACTGCGCCGCGTACCCGACACGCACGGTCCTCTTCCTCCGGGGCTCAGTGCAGACCCAACGGCTTCACTCGACATCCTGCGCGACCTGCAACCGATGGGTCAACTGCACGATAGCTTCATCGTTGCCGCCGGACCCGACGGCCTCTGGGTCATCGATCAACACGTCGCGCACGAGCGCATTCTTTTCGAACAGGTGCTGCACCAGATGGCGTCGGGCGAAGTGGAGCGGCAACAACTGCTGCTCCCGCTCGTTCTCGAACTCACACCGGCCCAGACGATCGAGTTCGACAGAATTCGACAGGAGTTGGAACAATCGGGCTTCGACGTCGAACCCTACGGACCGCGCACCATCGCTGTTAAATCCGCACCCGCCGCGCTCAGCGCGAGCGAAGTGGAGCAGGTGGTGTTTGAAATCCTCGAGATTTCAGAGAAGGAATTGCGTCAGGCCAACTTCGAAGACCTGCGTAAAGAAATGGCCGCGTCCATCGCCTGCCGTGCCGCCATCAAGATCAACACGCCACTCGACGCCACGCGCATGGAGTGGATGCTGCACACGCTCGCCGCCTGCGAGTTCCCGATGAGTTGCCCGCACGGCCGGCCTATCGCGCTACGTTATGCCACACGCGAAATTTTGAAGGGCTTCCACCGGATTTAGGTGCGGCGAACGCGCACCCGTCACTCCCACTCAATCGTGCCGGGGGGCTTATGCGTCAGGTCGTAGAACACGGCGCAGGTGCCAGGCACGGCTAGCAACTCCGCCGTCATCTCTTGCAGCAGCGCGTCGTCCATCAGCACCGCCTGGGCCGTCATACCGTCGATCGAATCGATCGGCCGTAGCACTACGCTATCCGGCATTTCGCGCGTGCCGAGCGGCACGACGACCACCGGAAACTGCCAGACCTTCTTCTCAAATCCGCGTTCGTGGCAAAGCCGCCGCACGATGGCATCAGCCTTCCGCAATCGCGCCAACCGCTGCTCGTCAATATACGTCGGAGTGGACAGGAGCGAGGCCAGCGGTGCATGGGACCCTGCCAGTCCTACCACTCGATTCACGTCAGTCAACTGGTTGATCGTCTCGGTTGCCTCGTCGAGAGCTTCCTGGCTGATTTTCTCCAGGGCCAGCGCCGAACGGTAGCTACGTGAATCGCCCTGAACGCCGACCGAACGCACCGGCAACAGGAACCCCTCTTCGCGCTTCACTACAGGCTTGCTTTCATCCGAGCACAACAGCCGAATCGCCAGGCCCGGCCCCGGGAACGGATGCCGGTCGAGTAGCTCGGCGGGCAGTTCCAACTCACGACCGATCGCCCGTACCTCGTCCTTGTAGAACGATGTGAGCGGCTCGATGATGCGATTCTCCTCCATCAACTTCTGAATACCCGCCACGCGATTGTGATGAGTCTTAATGAGGTCCGCCTTGGCCGTGCCGCCGCTCTCAATCGTGTCCGGATAAATGGTGCCCTGGCCGAGAATCCATTCGCCATCGGTATAGTGGCCCGACGCCAGCACCCGGTCCTGTACCGTGACGAACATCTCGCCGATGATGTGCCGCTTGCGCTCGGGATCGACGACGCCTTTGAGCGCGCCCACAAAATCCGACGACGCATCGACCACCCTGAACGTTTTGGGCGACATCGCCGTGAATACGTCGCGCACGAACTTGGTCTCGCCCTCGCGCATCAGGCCCGTATCGACGTATGCTCCATGCACACGTTCTGGTCCAAGCGCCCGCAGGCACAGCGTGTAGGCGACGGATGAGTCGACGCCCCCACTAACGAAAAAGAAAATATTGCGGCCAGCAGCGACCTCGCGAATCTTTTCTTCGAGTAATCCAAGCCGCCCGCGCGGATCCCAATCCTTCTCACATCCCGCCACGCGGAACACAAAATTTTCCAGCAGCTTTTGCCCGTGAGGCGTGTGCACAACTTCGGGATGAAACTGCACTCCATACAGCCGCCGCGCCTCATCGCCCATCGCCGCAATCGGACACGTGGGGGTGCTTCCCATCAGTAGAAACCCGCCCGGCACGCGCTCCACCTGATCGCGATGGCTCATCCACGCCTGCTCGCGCTCGCACAAGCCTTCGAAGAGAGGACCCCCCAGGCGCAGGTCTACGCGCGCATGGCCGTACTCGCCCTTCTCGCCCTTCTTGACGTGGCCGTCCATCAGGTGGGCCATCAGTTGAATGCCGTAACAGATGCCGAGCACGGCCGAGCCCGACGCGAACACGGCCGGGTCCATCGTTGGACTGCCGGCCTCGTACACGCTGCTCGGCCCACCCGAAATGATGATCCCCTTACGGCCCATCAATTCGGCGGCTGGTGTGTCGGATGGTTTGACTTCGGCGTAAACGCCCAACTCACGAACGCGCCTTGCAATGAGGTGGCAGTACTGCCCACCCGCGTCAAGCACTGTGATTTGAGGTACAGGTCTGTCTTCAGTCATCTATTGGTCGCGCCGCGGAGCCGTCCGCTGCACGATCATCTTTTTGGCGTTCTCCAACAGCGCCTTCGCCTTCGGCAGGGCATCCACCGCCTTCAACACCATCGGATCGGCGGCAATGCTCATCTTGCGCGAATCTTCGATGTTAAAGACGTTGATAAACACTTCGCGGCGAATCTGCTGTTTGATCCAGTCCAGATTTTCGTTGAACTCGGTTTCGGTGAACGGAATGTTTTGCTTCGTGGCGAATGCACGGAAATCCTGCACCACGCTGTCGTCCGGCACCCATTCCTTGGTGATCGCCTTGCGGTCGTGGGTGGAAAGATAGGTGGCCGTGAAGTTCAGGAACGCATAGCTTCGCATGAACAGCGCCTGCGTCTTGTTGCCCTTGGGAATTTCGAACGTTTCGTCGGGAGTGATGCCGCCGCCGCCGTATACCGTTCGGCCGCTGTCGGTCATCTTCACGTCCTGCTTGTTGTTCGAGTCTCCGCCTTTGCGGTAGTAGTAGTCGAAGAACGAAGTGTTCTGGTAGTCGCGTTGAATCAGACGCTCGCTCGGCGTGTAGTATTTGGCCGTGGTCAGCGCGAGGCCTGTGTTCTCGCTCAACGGATACACGGTCTGCACCAGACCCTTACCAAAAGTGGTCTGGCCGAACACCCAGGCACGGTCGTGATCCTGCAGTGCGCCAGAGACGATCTCGCTGGCCGAGGCCGAATACTGATTCACCAGTACCACGATCGGATACTCCAAACCCATTCGCCCGTGCCGCGCTGTGTAGCGCTTCTCGGCTGAGGCGCGTCCGCGGTGGCTCACCACAACTTGGCCCTTTTGCAGGAACCGGTCGGCCACGGCGACGCCTTCGTTCAACAACCCGCCGGGGTTGTCGCGGAGGTCGAGGATGAGGCCCTTCACGTTGTTCTCACCGACGCGCTTGAAATTGTCTTCCACTTCGCGCGAGGTGTTTTCATTGAAATGTTCGACGTCGAGATAGAGAATGCCCGGCTTCACCCAAAAAGCGTCCTGCACGCTCTTGCGCTCAATTTCGCCACGCGTGATGTTGAACGTCAGCGGCTCTTTTACGCCCTCGCGCGACACCTGCACCTGAACCGCGGTGCCTTTGGGACCCTTCAACAGGTCGGCCACTTCGTCCGTGCGCAAATTTTCGGTCGACTTGTCGTTGACGAACATGATGACGTCGCCCGGACGAATGCCCGCTTTGGCGGCCGGCGAATCGGGGAACGGAGCAATCACGACCGTGCGGTTCTTCTGCGGCGCGACCGTCATGCCGACGCCGTAGTAGTGGCCCTTCTGGTCTTCGCGCAGGAGTTGGAAATCGCGGGGATCGAAAAAGCTGGAATGGGGATCGAGCGTGCGCAGCATGCCCGGAATCGCACCCCGGTAAATGGCCTTATCGGGAGCCACCTTATCGGCGAAGTTCGTCTCCAGCAGGTCATAGACCTTGCTGAAGGTTTTCATCGACGCCTTGACGTCGTCTTCGCTTCCCGCCGCGCTCACTCCGGTCAGGTTTTGCCCTACGAGCCCGCCCGCCAGCGAACAAGCAATCACGATCGCGGGAACGAAGATAAATGAACGCCAGTGGCGAACGACCATGGATGAACCTCCCAGGTGCCTATCATTTTCAGTATATATCGGACGGAAGGCCCGCGCCCTAAGGCATTTCCGCCTATTTCAAGGATTTAGACGCGCCGCAAGCTCCGGTCGTTTTATTCGAATTGCACGAAGAACCTCGGTCCGAACGTGGGAAAAGATCTCGTCTTCCGAACCCGAGGCGTCAATTCGGCGAATATGGCCGCCCGCCATCGTTTGAAACACCTCGCGCGCCCGTTCCAAACCCTCCTGCCGCTCGAACTCGTTTGGAATTTCCCCCCTGCTCGCCGTGATCCTCACCAGAGCCCGTTCGGGCTCCAGATCGAACCACAACACAAGGTCCGGCGCGGGAAACAGACTCTCCATCTGCCTCCGAACGGCCGCCGGATCGCCGCCGGGACGCGTGCCTTGATACGCGATCGTCGAATAAAAGTAGCGGTCGAGAACAACCACCCGGCCCGCCTGCAACGCCGGCATAACCAGCATTTCCAGGTGCTCGGTCCGGTCGTGAATAAAGGCCTGCAGCTCCTCGTTGGCTGTCATGCGCCCCGTGGTCGCACTCTCGCGAATGCGCCGTCCCCACGGACCATCGGTGGGCTCGCGCGACAAAACAGGCTCCTCGCCCGCCGCGCGCAAATGCGCTCCCAGCCGCTGAATTTGAGTGGATTTTCCGGCGCCGTCGATGCCTTCAAAGACAAGAAACACGCCGGGCCATTGCGTCGCGAAATTCACTCGCGCCGCGTTCTACTGCAGTTTGGTGGTCTGATGCGCCACCAGTTGCATGCTGCCATCGGCCGCTTTCGTCCAAACGTGGAGCACGTGCAGCTTATTGTCGAAAGGAACGCCCTTGGTCGCGCCGGTCATGCGAATCGTGGCCGATACCGCCTGCCCACCGCCAAGATCGAAAGTCTTTACCTCGCTATAAACGATATCGGCGTACTTCTGCTCGCCGCTCTTCAGCTTGGCTAAATACTGGGCGCGTGTCTCGACAATGCCTGTCGAGTGCGTGTAGACGATCTCCGGCGACATGATCTTTTCCAGAGCAGCCAGATCGTTGGCCTTCACGGCGGAAACCCATTTTGTTTCTTGCGCCGGGAGCGTGGACTTCTTCTGAGCCGCCAACGGCAATGTGAATGCGCACAATGCGAGCGCGAAAATCGAAATCTTCTTCATAGCGTTCGTTAGTGTATACCGTTCGAGACCAGTGCGGGCGCCCACCTAGACCGCGGCGCGGGCCTTGCGCGCGGGCAGCGCTGTCTCCGAGCGTGCCGGTTTACGATGCGTGGCTTGCAGCCGCCGCACCTGATCGCTCACGCACACGAGGAACATCGGCTGCTTGGCATTCTTCAACAGGTCGATCACGCGCTTCTCGCTGTCTTCCAGGTAGATCGACTTGCCGTCGGTGAGCAGGTGCATGTCGGCGCCGGAAAATACGTCGGCGAGCTTCTTGCCCATTTCCTTCTGTAAGAACTTCAACACGCGGCGGATTTTCTGGAGCGAAAAGCCTTTCCTGCGCAGCTCGGCGATGACGGTGATTTCCACCACTTCGGCCGGCGAATAAATGCGGCGATGCCCTTCGTGACGGGGGCTCACCACTTTCTGCTCGTCCCACCATTGCAGCTGGCGCAACGACACACTGGCTAACCGCGCCACATCGGCGCTGGTTGAAGTCCGATCCATGGGAAGAGTTTCAGGACCCCTCTTTTTTGTTTTGAACATAATCCACCTGTTCCGTGCAGTTGTGAATGCCGATTTCGATTCTACTGGAATAGGAGGGGGTGTCAAGAACAACCCGAATGTCTACAACATCTTGCGGCCAGCAGCCCAAGGGCCTACCAGCGTTGGTAGAGAGGTGGAAGCCGTTCAGTTCCCTTAGCAGCCTCCGACGAAATGCACCACTTCCACCTGCGCGCCGGAAAGTACCATCGACGATTCCCATTTCGTGCGCGGCACGATTTCGAGTTCCAACTCCACCGCCACCCGGTCCGCCGTGATGCCGAAGTGTGCGAGCAACCCGGCCACGCTCAGGCCTTCGGGCACCTGCCGCTTCTCGCCATTTAAAACAATTTCGATAAGATTTGTGGGGTTGGAAGTCATGCGCTGGAGGGGTCGCCGGAAGCCTCCGGTTTGACACCCGCTTACGCTGCTCATTATAGTCAAAGGTTAGCCGCCAACTCCGAACGCGATACACATGCCCACTTCGCCCTTAGAGGTTTATTTTCCGGTTCTCATCCAGATTCTGTTGGCCACGGCGTTGGCCGCCGGACTGGTAGGCGCCAGCTTCCTGCTCGGCAAGAAGGTCAAGAACAAGGTGAAGGACATGCCGTACGAAAGCGGCATGGTTCCCATCGGCACGGCCAGCGAGCGCTTCAGCGTGAAGTTCTACCTCGTAGCCATGCTTTTCATCCTGTTCGATATTGAAGCCGTCTTCCTCTACCCGTGGGTGGTCGTCTATCACGACCTGAAAATGTTCGCCTTCGCGGAGATGTTCCTCTTCGTCATCTTCATCCTCAGCGGCTTCTTCTACATCTGGAAGAAAGGGGTCCTCGACTGGTCGAAGACCCGCGGTGAGGACTAATCACTGGCATGCTGACTGAAGAATTGCAGCAAATTCCCCACCTGCAGGCCATCGCCGCCCTTGACGGCGCCCTGCAGCAAGCCGCCAGCGAGCGCGGCGAAATCACCCTTTACATCGATCCGTCAAAGATCGTCGAAGTCTGCACGCTGTTACGAGATCAGCACGGTGCCGAGCGCCTGGGCGGTCTCACGGCCCTCGACTGGTACCCGATGGAGCCTCGCTTCGAGGTGGTCTATCTGATCCACTCCATTCGCAACCGCTACCGGCTGCGTCTGAAGTGCAAGCTCTCGGGCGACAACCCCGAAATCGATTCAGTATCCGGAGTCTGGCGCGCCGCCGACTGGTATGAGCGGGAAGTATTTGACCTCTTTGGAATCACCTTCCGCAACCATCCGAACCTAACAAGAATTCTTATGCCGGACGACTGGCAGGGGCATCCGTTACGCAAGGATTTCCCCGTTCACGGCTACAAGTACACGTACAAGGCCGAGTGAGGCAGGAACGCTCACGTCCCTGTCTGGCGCGAGCGGCAATCCAGAAATAGCGAGCGGTGAAACGCTCCGCGTGAGTTGAATGAACGGGCGAACGAACGCCCGCAGGGAGTTGAGATGAGCGAGCAGACCAGCGTAGTCGACCCGGCTGCCCTCCCCACGGAGGAGCAGAGCGGCGCATACGGCGGCAGGCGGCGGACGATGACCCTCAACATGGGTCCGCAGCACCCCTCCACGCACGGCGTGTTGCGCCTGGTGCTCGAGCTGGATGGCGAAATCATCCGCAAGGCCGTGGCCGACATCGGCTACCTTCATACCGGAATCGAAAAGCAGTGCGAGACGCGCACCTGGCAACAGGTGGTTCCGCTTACCGACCGCGTCGACTACCTCGCCAACCTTTCCAACAACCTCTGCTACTGCCTGGCCGTCGAAAAGATGCTGGGCCTCGAGATCCCCCGCCGCGCGCAGTGGATGCGCGTCATGCTCACCGAACTCACCCGCATCAATTCGCACATGGTGTGGCTGGGCACGCACGCGCTCGACATCGGCGCGATGACGATGTTCTTCTATTGTTTCCGCGAGCGCGAAAACATCCTGCGACTGTTTGAGATGTTCTCCGGTCAGCGCATGATGACCAGTTACTTCCGCATCGGCGGCCTTGCCCTCGATGCCCCTCGCGGCTGGCACGAGGCGGTAAGCAAGTTCATCAACGCGTTTCCGAAGTCGATCGAGCAGTACGAAAACCTGCTCAACGCCAATCCGATCTGGATGGAGCGGACCAAAGGCGTCGCCGTCATGACCGTCGAGGACATGTTGGACTTGGGCGTCACCGGTCCGATGATTCGCGCCGGCGGGTTGGCCTGGGACATCCGTAAGGACGAGCCCTACTCGAGCTACAACGAGTTCGATTTCAAGGTGCCGACTCGCACCGAAAGCGACGTCTACGCCCGTTTCCAGGTGCGTATCGACGAACTGCGCGAAAGCACGAAGATCGTGCAGCAAGCCTTGGCGGGCATGCCCGAAGGCCCGTTCCAATGCGAAGCGCCCGGTATTGTCCTACCCGAGCGCGAATCGATGAAGACGCAGATGGAAGCGCTCATCTATCACTTCAAAATCATTACCGAAGGCTTCCGCGTGCCGCCCGGTGAAGCCTATGTCGCCGTCGAATCGCCGCGCGGCGAGCTCGGCTACTACGTCGTCTCCGACGGCTCGACCAATCCCTATCGCGTTTTCATGCGCACACCCAGCTTCGGCAACCTCATTGCCATCGGACCGATGCTCAAAGATATGCTGCTCGCCGACTCCATCGCCGGACTCGGCAGTATGGACTTCGTTCTTGGAGACACCGACAGGTAACCGCCCATGACCTTCTCTCCCGAACTTGAAAAACGCTTCGCCGAGATGGCGGGCAAATATCCCGAAGGCCGGCAGAAGGCCTGTCTCATTCCCATGCTCATGTACGCGCAGGACGAAGTGGGCTACATGACCGAAGAGCTGAAAGAAGAGATTGCCAAGCGCCTTGGTATCAGCGTTCTCGAAGTGAACGAGGTCATCGGCTACTACACGATGATGCGCAAAAAGCGCATGGGTAAGACCCACCTGCAGATCTGCACCAACATCAGCTGCCTGCTCTGGGACGGCGACAAGCTGTGGGATCACGCCACCCACAAGCTCGGCATCGGCCACAACGAAGTTACCGCCGACGGAACCATCTCACTCGAAGAGGTCGAATGTATCGGCGCCTGCTCCTGGGCCCCGGCCATTCAAGTGAACTACGACTTCCAGCACAAGGTCACCATCGAACAGCTCGACACCCTGATCGACGATTTGAGGAAAGCGTAAATGTACCCCAGCCTTCTTCACGATTCACCGCACCCGGCCGAAACCATCGTCCTCAGCAAGCGCTACCGGCTGCCGAACTCGCGCAGCATCGACACCTATCTCGCCAACGACGGCTACAAGGCTTTCATGCGCGCCGTGCAAATGACGCCCGAGCAGGTCATCGACGAAGTGAAAGCTTCGAACCTGCGTGGACGCGGCGGCGCGGGCTTCCCCACGGGCATGAAGTGGAGCTTCGTGCCGCGCACGTCGCCCAAGCCCAAGTACATCGTCGTCAATGCCGATGAGTCCGAGCCCGGCACCTGCAAAGACCGCGTCATCATCCAGTACGATCCCCACCAGCTGATCGAAGGCATCCTGATCGCCGCTAAAGCTGTTGATGCCCATCGCGGCTGGATCTACATTCGCGGTGAATACCGCTACCTCATTGACATCATGGACGAGGCCCTGGCCGAAGCCTACGCGCGCGGCTGGCTGGGCAAGAATATTCAAGGAACAGGTTTCGATTTCGAACTCTCCACGCACACCGGGGCGGGCGCCTACGAATGCGGTGAAGAGTCTGCGCTGCTCGAATCGCTCGAAGGCAAGCGCGGCGTTCCGCGCATCCGGCCGCCGTTTCCGGCCGTCTCCGGCGCATTTCAGTCGCCCACGGTTCTCAATAACGTCGAGACCTTCGCCGCCGTCCCCGGCATTTTTCTCATGGGCGGCCAGGCGTGGTCCGACCTCGGCATTCCCAAAGCGGGCGGCACCAAACTCACCTGCCTTACCGGGCATGTGAATCGCCCCGGCGTGCACGAACTCGCTCTCGGCTTCTCCGTGCGCAAGATGATTGAAGATGTCGGCGGCGGTATGCGCAACGGCAACAAGTTGAAGGCGATGATCCCTGGCGGCTCCTCCTGCCCTGTCCTCACCGGCGAAGAGGCGTGGGAGTTGACGATGGATTACGATGCGATGGCCAAAGCGAAGTCGATGCTCGGCTCCGGTGGCGTGGTCATCATGGACGAAACCACCGATATGGTGAAGGCCTGCCTGCGCATCATCCGGTTCTACCAGCATGAAAGTTGCGGCTGGTGCATCCCATGCCGCGAAGGCACGCTCTGGCTGAAGAAGCTGCTCACGCGTTTGGACGAAGGCGTCGGTTCCGCGAAGGACATCGATCTGGTGGGAGATCTCGCCGACAACATGCTCGGCCGCACATTCTGCCCGCTCGGTGACGCGGCCGCGCTGCCCACGATGAGTATCGTCCGCAAGTTCCGGCACGAGTTTGAAGCCAAGCTCGCCAAGAAGGCCGTCTCCATGGCCGGGCTGCCGCAACTGGTCTCGATCAACGGCTAAAGGAAATCCATGGCGGATCCAGTTACATTTACGGTCAACGGAAACAGCATGCAGGCCCCGGCGGGCACGCTGCTCATCGACGCCTGCAAGCGCGCGGGCGTGGAGATTCCGGCATTCTGCTACTACGAAGGTCTCGCGCTCCAGGCGGCTTGCCGCATGTGTCTGGTTGAGGTGGAAAAAGCGCCGAAGCTGATGGCCGGCTGCACCTTGCCGGTCACCGAAGGCATGGTGGTCCACACCGAATCGCCCGCCGTCGTCAAAGCCCGCAAGACCACTCTCGAATTCCTGCTGACCAATCACCCGCTCGATTGTCCCGTGTGCGACAAAGGCGGCGAGTGCGAACTGCAGGACATGGTGTTCCGCTACGGTGCGGGCGATAGCCGGTTCACTGAGATCAAGCACCACGTCGACGAGAAGCAGTGGTCGCCCGTAGTTTACTTCGACGCGCCGCGCTGCATCCTCTGCTACCGCTGTGTACGCATCTGCGACGAAGGCTTAGGCGTGAAGGCGCTCGGGGTTTCCAATCGCGGCGCCTATTCGGAAATTATTCCGAACAAAGGCGACCACCTCGAATGCGACGAGTGCGGTTCCTGTATCGACATCTGCCCTGTGGGAGCGCTCACTAGCGGCATCTATCGCTATCAAACGCGCCCCTGGGAAATGGAGCACGTCGGCACCATCTGCACCCACTGCTCCAACGGCTGCAAGACGACGCTCGGTGTGAAGAACGACCAGATCCTTCGCGGCAACAATCGCGACCGCTCCGGCATCAACGGCGAATTCCTCTGCGTAAAGGGCCGCTATGCGTTCGACTTTGTCGAACATGCCGAGCGCCTCCAATCGCCGCTGATGCGTGTCAACGGAAAGCTCGAGGAAGTGAGCTGGTCCAAAGCTCTCAGCTTCGTCGCCCAGCGCTTCGGCGAAATCAAGGCCGCGGGCGGCAAGTTCGGCGTCATCGGCTCCGAGCAAACGACGAACGAAGAAAATTACTACCTGCAAAAGTTCGCTCGCCAGGGACTCGGCACGCCTCATATTGATCACCGCCGTTCGGGCGACGTGCCCGCCCTGCTCGATGCCGTCAGTGGCAAGCAGAACGCGCTGGCCACCACCGCCGATCTCTACAACGCCAAAAGCGTCCTGATCATCGGCTCCGATCTCTCCCAGCAGCATCCCTTCCTCGCTTATCAGATCCGCACCGACGCCCGCCTCCATCAGGCGAAGGTCTTCACGGTAACGGAAGGTCCGGTACGTGAAGATAAGGTCGCGACAAAATCCGTACGCGCCGCTGCCGCCGATCATCTCGCCACGGTCAAGACCCTCGGCGATGAATTGAAGGCCGCCGGCGATCTCGTGGTCGTCTTCGGTGACTCGATCAAAGGCGCGGCCGTCGCCGACCTGGTCTCCTTCATCGATTCGCTCGGCGTCCCCGCCAAGTACATCTGTCTGGTCGATTACTCGAATTCGCGCGGCGCATCCGACATGGGCGTGCTGCCCTTCCTCGGCCCCGGCTATCACGTCTCCGCGCAGCCCGGCATGAGCATGAGCGAAATGCTCGCCGACGCCTCGCTTGACGCGCTCTGGGTCGTCGGTTCCAATCCGCTAAAAGACGCCACGCTGGCTTCGCAGAAAGCCTTCGTCGTTGTGCAGGACATGTTCCTCAGCGAAACCGCGCAGCGCGCCGACGTCGTGCTGCCCTCCGCTTCGGCCTACGAAAAGTCGGGCACCGTCACCAACGTGTGCGGCGAAGTGCAGCGCCTACGTAAGGCCGTCAGCGTGATGGGCGCCAAAGCCGACCTCGACATCTTCGGCCTGCTCGCTCGCGGCATGCGACTGGAACTCGGTCAGGCAACGCCCGACAAGGTTTTAGAAGAGATCCGTTCCACCGTTCACGGTTATAATGTTCCCTTGCCTGTCATCGCAACGGGAGGAGCGGCGATGACCGCCCCGGTGAATGGACGCGTACCCGCGGCCGCTCAACCGCAGGCGATCCAGTCGGCCCGCGACACACTGTTCACTTCAGGTTCGCTCGGCCGCTACTCGAAGACCCTGAACGCTGTCCTCGAATCTCCCGGCGGTCTCTACAAGCCATGAATCTCGATATTGCATCGATCTTAGGCAACTTCTACATACTGACGCTGATCAAGTTCGGCATCGTGGCTTTCGTGCTACTCACCGCGCTTGCCTACCTGCAATGGATCGAACGGAAGGTCATCGCGCACATCCAACTCCGCGTCGGTCCTACGCGCGTCGGCCCGCACGGCTTGCTGCAGCCGCTTGCCGATACCATCAAGCTCCTCACCAAAGAGGATCTGATGCCGCCGCACGCCAACAAATTTTTCTTCGTGCTCGCACCGATGGTTTCCGTCTTCTTCGCCCTCAGCGCCATTGCAGTCATCCCTTTTGGCCCAAAAATCAATCTCTTCGGCGTCGAGACCTACATGCAGTTGAGCGACCTCAACATCGGCGTCCTCTACCTGCTCGCGCTCTCCGGCATGGGTGTCTACGGCCTCGCGCTCGCCGGCTGGTCGTCGAATAACAAATACGCGCTCATCGGCGGGCTGCGCTCATCGGCGCAGATGATCAGCTACGAACTGCCGATGGCTCTCGCGCTTGCCTCGCCGCTCCTGCTCGCGGGTTCGCTCTCGTTGCGGGAAATTGCTGAATCGCAGAGCGGCTTCATGCTCGGCTTCATTCCGCGCTGGTCCATCTTTCAATGGCAGGCGCCGCAATTGATCGGCTTCATCCTCTTCATGATTGCCGGCTTCGCCGAAACCAACCGTATACCGTTCGATCTGCCCGAAGCCGAAAACGAGCTCGTTGCCGGATTTCACACCGAATATTCTTCGATGAAGTTCGCCAGCTTCTTCATGGCCGAATACGCGAATATGGTGACCATCTGTTCGGTCGCCACGCTGCTCTTCCTCGGCGGCTGGTATCCCATCGTTCCCTCGCCCGTTGCCGATTACATCCCCACGCTCCTGCACTGGGGGGCTGGTGCGGTTTGCCTCTACCACGGCTTGGTGCAGCCCGCGCGCAAATGGGATAAATACACTTTGCCGGCCTTCGGCGTCGCCTTCATCTTGGTCGGCTTCGTTTTCCTTGTACCGTTCCTGCAGCCGATACTTCTGCCGCTGTTCTGGTTTCTCGGCAAGGTGCTATTCCTGCTCTTTTTCTTTATCTGGGTGCGCGCCACGCTGCCCCGTTTCCGATATGACCAGCTCATGCACTTCGCCTGGGCCTTTATGTTCCCGGTCTCGGTCGTTCACCTGTTTGTCACCGCATTCTTGGTGGCCCTACTGAAGTAGCCATGGACGCAATACTCTTCTTCCTCTTCGCCGCCATCGCCGTAGTCTCGGCGATCAACGTCGTCGTGCAGCGGCACCCCATCGCAAGCGCCCTCTCGCTGGTCGGCGTGATGGGATCGCTCGCCGTGCTTTACCTCTTGCTGGGCGCGGAATTCATCGCCGCGGCGCAGATGATCGTCTACGCCGGCGCCATCATGGTGCTCTTCGTGTTCGTCATCATGCTGCTCAACGCGGGCGCCGAGAAGTCTTCGCGCAAAGGCTGGGTGCTCACCGCGCTCGCCGTACCGCTGCTGGTGCTCTTCCTCGGCCTGGTCAGCTACATCATTCAACGCGGCTTCCCGAACTCACCGATGGTTGTTTTCGGCTCCTTCACCGGCGGCAGTCCGAAGGATGTCGGCATGGCGCTTTTCACGCGCTACCTGCTGCCCTTTGAAATCACCTCCGTGCTCATCCTCATCGCCATCATCGGCGCCGTCGTTCTGGCGCGGAAGGAGATGGAATAACCCGACATGCCTCCTCTTCCCATACCCGCCGCGGTGCCGGTCACCTATTACTTGATTCTCAGCGCCATCCTGTTCGCACTCGGTGTCGCCGGCTTCCTGTTCCGCCGCAACATCATCACCGTCTTCATGAGCATCGAGCTCATGTTGAACGCCGTGAACCTGACGTTCGTTGCCTTCTCCTATCAGCACAAACAGGTGGACGGCCACTTGTTCACCTTCTTCGTGATGGTGGTGGCCGCCGCTGAAGCCGCTGTCGGCCTGGCCATTATCCTCACCGTCTACAAGAATCGCGGCACGCTCGCCGTCGACGAGATCGACTCGCTGAAACTCTAAACACGATGCACCAACTTTGGCTCATCCCGTTCCTCCCGCTCGCCGGATTCCTGGTGAACGGCCTCTTTGGCAAACGCCTTTCCAAGAGCGTCGTCAGCATGGTCGCCATCGGCAGCGTCGCGCTCTCGTTCCTATGGGTCGTCAAAACCCTCATGGCCATCGCGCCGCTGGAAACGCCGCACGTCGAGCGCTACTTCATTTGGATCGCCTCCGGCACGCTTTCGATTCCCTACGAACTTGCCATCGACCGCCTCACCGCCATCATGCTGTTGGTCGTCACCGGCATCGGCTCGCTCATCCACATTTACGCCACCGGCTACATGCACGACGAAGACGGCTTCTATCGCTTCTTCGCCTACCTCAACTTGTTCATGTTCTTCATGCTGACGTTGGTGCTGGCCAACAATTACCTGTTGCTGTTCGTCGGTTGGGAAGGCGTTGGTTTGTGCAGCTACCTGCTCATCGGTTACTACTTCCTGAAGCACTCGGCATCCACCGCGGGCAACAAAGCGTTCATCGTGAACCGCATTGGCGATTTCGGCTTCACACTCGCCGCGTTCCTCATCTTCATCAACTTCGGCTCACTCGACTTTCCCAAGGTGTTCGAAGCGGCCAAGGCGCTGCCGGTAGAATCTTCGGCCGGCATCATCACGGCCATCTGCCTACTGCTGCTGTTGGGCGCCGCCGGTAAATCCGCGCAGATTCCTCTCTACGTCTGGCTGCCCGACGCCATGGAAGGCCCGACCCCCGTATCGGCCCTCATCCACGCCGCGACGATGGTCACCGCCGGCGTCTATATGGTGACGCGCTCCTCGATCCTTTTCTTACACGCACCCATCGCGATGGAAACAGTCGCCTGGATCGGCCTCGCCACCGCCGTCATGGCCGCCACGATCGGCATGACGCAGTTCGACATTAAAAAGGTCTACGCCTACTCGACCGTCTCGCAGCTTGGCTACATGTTCCTTGCCCTCGGCGTGGGAGCCTTCTCGGCCGGCATCTGGCACGTCGTCACGCACGCCTTCTTCAAAGCACTTCTCTTCCTCGGCGCGGGCAGCGTTATTCACGCGCTCCACCACGAGCAGGACATGCGCAACATGGGCGGCCTGCGCACGAAAATACCCATCACCTTCGCGGTACTCACCTGCGCCTGGCTCGCCATCTCCGGCGTGCCGTTCACTTCGGGTTGGTATTCGAAGGAAGCCATCCTCGGCGCCGTGCACCATCACTCGCCGCTGATGTACTGGATCGGCGTCGCCACCGCTGCTGTCACAGCGTTCTACGTTTCCCGTTCGATGTTCATGACCTTCTTTGGCGAATATCGAGGCCATGCCCATCCGCATGAATCGCCGCCCATCATGTGGGTGCCACTCGCCGTGCTGGCCGTACTTTCGCTCGCCGGCGGGTTCCTGTTCAACGTCCCGCACATCCTTGAGCCGCTCTTCCCGGCCAGCCACGAAGAGCACGACATGATGCTTGAAGTCATCGGCTCGGCCGCCGGATTGCTCGGCATCGGCCTGGCTTACATGATGTATATCGCGAGCCCCGGAATGCCCGATTCGATCACTTCCTCGCTGGGCGGACTCTACCGGCTGGTCTATAACAAGTACTACGTCGACGAAGTCTACGACGCCGCGATCAACCAACCGATCGTCAACACGTCGCGCACCGGCCTCTGGCAGTTTGTGGATGTCTGGTTGATCGACGGAATCGTGAATGGCTTCGGTAGCTTCGCGCGTTGGATCGGCGGCGGACTCCGCATGATCCAGTCCGGTAGCATCCGTTCCTATGCCGCCTGGATCGTCGCCGGCGCCGTCATCTTTATCATTGCCGCCGGAATGCTCGGCAGCACACAGGGAGGTCTCCGGTGACGCTGCTCGACATCGTCCTGTTCTTGCCGCTCATCGCCTTTATAGTTGTTCTGGCGTTGCCCAGCAATCTTTCGCGCACATTTGCGCTGGCGAGCTCGGTCGGCATCTTCGTCGTCTCCCTCGGCCTACTCTCGCCCTTTCTCGGTGCGCCGAGTTCGGCCAGCTCGTTCGAAACGAACTTCATCTGGATCAACACGCCCGCCATCCGCTATCACATCTCGCTCGATGGCCTCGGACTGTGGCTGGTGCTGCTCTCCACCTTACTCACGCCTCTGTGCATTCTCATCAGTTGGAACTACATCACCGACCGCGTGAAAGAGTATTACGCCTTCCTGATGCTCCTAGAGTTCGGTGTCATCGGCGTCTTCATCTCGATGGACCTCTTCCTGTTCTACGTGTTTTGGGAAGTCGCGCTGGTGCCCATGTACTTCCTGATCGGCATCTGGGGTCACG
>JBDTVQ010000084.1:0-19621 GCA_040007195.1 Acidobacteriota bacterium
GGTGGACCGTTACCTGGAGACGCGGATCGACCGCGAGCACAACGCCGTGGTAATGCGCGGCCAGCGCACGTTGATCCGCCCCTACCCAATTGCCATTGAATGGCCCGTCCACTGGGTGGAAGAAGCGCCCAGCCCCGAGGAGTGCCGCGCGCAGCTGTGGCAGGAATTCGGACTGAAGCCCAATGCATTGCTCGGAGTGGGCGTCGATCGCCTCGACTACACCAAGGGAGTGGAGGAGCGCCTGCTTGCGGTCGAACTTCTGCTCGAACGCTACCCGGAATTTCGCGGCCGCTTCAGCTTCGCCCAGCTTGCCGCGCCCAGCCGCACGAAGATCGAACGGTACCAGCAGTTGAACGATGTCGTCGAGCAACTGGCCACCCGCATTAACGAGCGCTTTGGCTCGCCCGGCTACAAGCCGATCATCCTGCTGCGTTCTCACTTCGAGCCGGCCGACGTTTATCGTTTCTACCGCGCCGCCGACGTCTGTTATGTCAGCAGCCTCCACGACGGAATGAACCTGGTGGCCAAGGAGTTCGTTGCTTCGCGTACCGATCTGCGGGGCGTGCTCGTGTTGAGCGAATTCACCGGTGCCGCGCGCGAACTCACCGAAGCTCTCATCGTGAATCCCTACGACCTCGAGGCCAGCAGCGAAGCCCTCGCCCTGGCCCTCACAATGCCTCTCGAAGAACAGCAGGACCGGATGCGGTCCATGCGATCACTGCTGAGCGAATTCAATGTCTACCGCTGGGCAGGCAAGATGTTGATGGATGCCGCCCGCCTTCGCAACCAGGAACGGGTGTCGTCACGTCTCAGCACGCGGACCCCAGTGGGTGCCTCCGTTTAGAATGCGGTACCTGCTTTCTCGCCAAGCGAGGCCGGTACTTGAATGCCTGGCTCGGGAGCGCACTCTCTGCGCCTTCGATTTCGACGGCACACTGGCTCCCATTACCGCTCATCCCGACGACGCCGGCATGCGGGCGAGCACCCGTGACCGGCTGTCCCGGCTTGCCACGCTCTATCCGTGCGTCATCCTCTCCGGCCGGGCCCGTGCGGACGTCGCCTCCAAACTCGAAGGTGTGAATGTTCTCCGCGTCCTTGGCAGCCACGGCGCCGAGACGGAATTCTCCGGCACCAACGGCCGGCCGCAAGTGAATCAATGGAAGGTTGCGTTGGAACGCGAACTTGGCGCCGCCGACGGCCTTTGGGTCGAAGATAAAGGCCACTCCCTCGCCGTCCACTACCGCAACGCCCCGCACAAAATCGAAGCTCGCGAGCGGATCCTCAGTGCCGCCGAATCACTCGAGCATGCGCGGGTTCTCGGTGGGAAACAGGTGGTCAATCTGACGATCGAGGGCGACCCGCACAAGGGAACCGCGCTGGCCGCCGAGCGCAACCGACTGGGCTGCGACTGGGTACTTTACGCCGGGGACGATGATAACGACGAAGACGCCTTCTCTATCGACGGCAACCTGGTGGGCGTGCGCGTTGGTTGGAGCGCCCGCACCAAAGCGCGCTACTTCCTTCGCTCACAGACCGAGGTCGATACGCTGCTCGAAAACCTGGTGAATCTCCGCCTGGCCGCGTCCTGATCGGGCGGCGGGGCCGGGCCGTAGTTCTCATTCCAGCCGCCCGGGCGAGTCCTTTCTCGCTGAGTTCGTGAAGGCTGGCGGGGGTGCGGGCGCGTCTCTGCCCGGCGTCCAAGGTTCCCGCGCGGCTTTGCCCGGGGAAGGACGGGCCGTCGCGGTGGAACTCCTGCCTGCCAAGCGAATTTGGGTTGCCTACCGGCGCTATTCGACTTCCGGCAGCCCGTGCGCATCTGCTTCCAAATAAGGGCTTTGATGCGGTTACAGGTCCCTTCCCACGTTTCGCTAATGCGTTTGCCCGATTCTGTCGATACTCCAAACAGGCTTAACCTGGGGCCAAACCTATTCGCGCGCCGGTGGGTGCCGGAAGCGTGAGGCGATTCGCCGGCTGGAGACGGCACTGTTGCTATGAAAAAGAATCTCGTTCCTGTACTTGGTATCGCGGTCGTCGTCGCGATCCTGTCGACGGCAATATTTTACGGCCTGGTCGCGGGTAAACTCAGTGGCCCTGCAGGCTCTGGCTCCAGTGTGGTTATTGCCAGCCGCGCGGTGGCAAAAGGAGCGACTCTCACGGAAGGGGACGTGAAGGTGATCCAGTGGTCGGGCACCGCACCGGAAGGCGCGCACGCTACCGTACAAGAAGTAGTCGGGCTGACCACAATGGAGGCAATCGCCGAAAACGAAGCGGTTACCGCCAACCGGGTCGCCTCGGCGCACTCCGGTGCAGGAGCCGGCCTCGGTATCCCTAAGGGGATGCGGGCGATTTCCATTATGGTGAGTGATTCCACGGGTTTACTGGGACTTCTTCAACGAGGACATAAGGTTGACGTCCAGGCTGTGCACATCAAAGGAAACGTCTCGGATGTGGATGTCCGTACGATCTTAGAGAACATTGAAGTGCTGGGCGTGGACATTAAGCCGGAACCGACGCCGGGCCGCTCCACACTGCCCGTCGTAACGCTGTTAATCCGGCCCAACGATGCGGACCGGCTGGCCGCGGTGGACTCCGGGGCAAAGGTCCGGCTGACGCTGCGCAATCCACTGGATGGGGACCTGTCGCCGCTGTCTCCAGCGACGCTTTCGGGTGTGATGTCTGGCCGTACGGCGGCGCTTGTCAAACCGCCGGCACACGCGCCCGGGGCCACCGCACCGGCTCCCAGTTCCGCTGCTCCCCCGGCTCCAACACCCGTCCGCACGGCGACTCTCCGCTAGCCTGAGAAGCCTACACCGGCCATGCTCCCCCTGATTCTCACAGCCGTTTTCGCAGGAACCTTTTTGGCCGTCGTCACGGCGGTGCTCGCGACGCGTCCGATGGTCGAGGCGCCGGCGCGCAAGCAGGCGGCTGCGGGCGCTGACGATCCGGACAACCCACGGCCAGTTGACTGGACGCCCGATCTCGATTCGAACCTGCTCCGCGATGAATCTCTCAGCGCGATCGGTTTCTGGAGCGGCCTCCTCGAACGGATAGACGGCGTCGAGATCATGAAGCGGCATATAGCCGAATCCGGCCTCCGCTGGACGGTCGGCCGTACGGTCGCAATGATGCTGCTGGCGGCAGCTTCCTGTTGGGCTTTTCTTTCGACGTTCACCTTCATTCCGCGCTACATCACTTTCGCCGTTGGACTCGCCGCCGGCGCGGCGCCTTACCTGATCATCATGCGCCGCCGCCGCCAGCGCCTCCAGAAGCTGGAAGAGCAGTTCCCGGAAGCACTCGAATCGCTGGCGCGCTCGCTTCGCGCCGGCAATCCCATCGGGGCGGGACTGGAAATGCTCGCGCGCGAGTGTAAGGCGCCGCTGGCTCAGGAGATGCGAAAGACCGCCGACGAGCGCGCCCTAGGCCTCTCGCTCGACCAGGCCATGGACAATCTGGCCGCGCGCGTTCCGGTCCCCGAAATCCACCTCTTCGTGGCCGCTGTCCAACTGCAAAGCCGCACTGGCGGGCGACTTCATGAGGTCCTGTCCCGTCTTGCAGAAACCATGCGCGAGTCCTATGCGCTCAAGAGCGAAATCCGGTCGATTGCCGCCCACGGCCGCATGACCGGCGCACTTCTCACTTTCTTGCCCGTCGGTATCGCCGCGATGATGATGTGGGTCAACCCGGCCCACATGCTCGTCCTATGGACGCATCCGGCGGGCAAGGACCTCATCTTTGCCGCGATTTGCTGCCT
The DNA here is from genome assembly GCA_040007195.1 of Acidobacteriota bacterium. GTDB lineage: Bacteria > Acidobacteriota > Terriglobia > Bryobacterales > Bryobacteraceae > JAFLBB01. The sequence continues at coordinate 3,752 of JBDTVQ010000084.1, forward strand.
GATCCTGGCGCACGTGATCATCCGCAAACTGGTCGACATCCGCATCTAGGAGCCAGCATGTTGATCTTTGCAGAATTCTTCGCTTTTGTGCTGTTCGCCGTAGCCGGCGGCGGATACCTCTTCATGCGCTTGCGGCCGGTGGGCGAAACCGCGGATGGCGCCGCTTCAGGCGAGCGGCTGATCGGCGATCCGGAACCAGGTTCCAGCACCTTGGTTGCCGGCGGACTCGCTGTGCTCGGGGCTCTTCTGCCCGTATCCGGCAAAGAGGGCGAAGGAATCCGAAAGCAGCTTTTTCGCGCCGGCTATCGCGACCCCTCCGCCCTTGCCGTCTTTTCCGGTCTGCGTATTACCGTTGCAGGCGTTCTCGGCTTAAGCGGGATGTGGCTCGCCGGGGCGATTAGCGGCGGACTCGGCAATGCACTCCTGGCCGCGATCGCCGGCGGAGGCTTCGGATTCCTGCTTCCCCTGCGTGTCCTGGAGTTTCTCGTGAAGGCCCGCGCCCAGCGCGTGCGCTCGGCCATCGCTGGTTCCATCGACCTGCTGACACTCGCTATAGAAGCCGGGCAATCGCTCGACTCGGCTATGTACGACACTGCGCGCAGCCTGCGCCGCGTCTATCCGGATCTGTGTGCCGAATTCCTTTTCTGCCACCTGGAAATGCGAGCCGGCAAGTCGCGCTTTGAAGCTCTTGGCCACCTTGCTCAGCGCAGCGGTGAACAGGAACTGGCCAAACTGGCGGCGCTTTTGATCGACGGCGAACGGTTTGGCACCAGCCTCGGCCCCGCGCTCCGCACGCATTCCAAATACCTGCGTGCCCACATGCGCTTTTCGGCTCAGGAGAAGGCGCGGAAGCTTACGGTGAAGCTGGTGATTCCGGTCTTTTTCCTGATCTTCCCGTCGGTGCTGCTGGTTACCCTCGGGCCCGCGTACCTGCAGATGCGCGCCTTCTTTGAACAGATGCTCAAATAGCGCGTAATTCGCGCAAGCACTCAACCAGAGCGCGGCCATCGTGATAGCCCGCCTTCCAGATCTGCGCCTTGTCGCCACGCGGCCGCCCATCCGGCGACACCTCGGCGTGCCAGGCGCCCACTTTCCAATCGATCAGTTCCCGCTCGACGAACCCCCACGTTTTCTGAAAAACGTCGCGATACACGGGCTCGCCGGTTAGTTTGTACATCTTCAGAGACGACACCAGCACTTCGGCTTGCACCCACCAGGTCTTCTGCCGTTTGCCGGCCGGCTGGCCCGGCAATCCGTTGCCGTAGAACCCGCCTTTGTCGGCATCCCAACCGTACTTCAGGCAGTAAGCCCAGTTCACTTTGTACAGATCATGCAGCGGCGCATCCGGCACATGGGCCGCTTTCGCCGCGTCCACGAGCAACCACGTTCTCCAGGTCATGCCCAAAGCTGACCCGCTTGAGGTCGACTTCCGTCAGCCGCTTCGACTCTCGCGTGTACTTGTCCGAGCATGCGGCAAGGTCCTTCCGAACTACCGTGTTCGACTCAATCGTCATCAGCTCCAGCAAGCGCTCGCGCGGCACCGGACGATGGGACGCCTTGTAGAACGCGGTCATCCCTCCATCAGGTGCAGGTGGGTGTTCATGAGCTTGAACCGCGACCGGCCCATGGGTCCAGGTTTGGATTCGGGCGTTTGCGTCCAATTGGACTCGAAGCATAGGATGTAGCCGCCGAACTGTCCGTCGTGCGACCGTTTTTCGACGAGATCACACAGTTCCGTGGCTGCTTCCAGCGCTTCGCGCTGTTTCTCAGTAATACCCGCCATTTGTCGCGTCCCACATCTTCGCGCGTAGGAAGCGAAGACCATGGACCGCGGCTTCGGTGTACTGCTCGCGGCTGTGCGGCTTTGTCGCGCCCGCCTGCAACATGCGCGAGAAGTATCAGACCATCCGCGCCTGGGTGACGATCATCTTCGACGAGCGCCCGTTTGGCTCGCCCTGCATGTTGAAGTTGAGAGTGTAGCCGTCCGGCTCGCGGTCAAGTCAGCGTGGATACCAGAACGGATTGGCGTTCTCGAACAGGGCCTTTTCCAGGCGCGGAATTTAGCTCTTCAGGGAACTGGTTTGCGCAGGCAGCGGACTGACCAGCGCTGCGGCGGGCGCGGCAAGCCCGCTCAGAAACGCGCGGCGGGGGAAGGAGTGGGCCACGGTGCAAAATCCTCAACGAGAGCATAGCCGTGGCGGTCGATGCCGGCGTGCAGCGATTCGGCCGCGCGCCCGTGATGGGCAAAGATCTGGCGCACCAGATCGCACACCTGCTCGTGACCCTTCTCATAGAACACGAGAACGCTTGGTCCCGCGCCCGAAAGCGTGCAGCCGAGCAGCCCCGGGGCGCGCAGTTTCAGAATGTCGGCGAGTCCCGGTACCAGCGCCTCTCGGTATGGCTGATGCAGGCGGTCCTCAAACGCCGCTGGAAAGGCGCTTGTTGTTCCTGTAGCCAATGCCGCCGTCAACAGCGCGGCCCGCTGCACGTTGAAGACGGTGTCGGCCTTCGAATAGCTGTCCGGCAAGGCGCGCCGGGCTTCTTTTGTGGGCAGGGGAAAATCGGGGACAACCACCGACACCAGAAAGTTCTCCGGCAGTTCCAAGCGCACGGCCCGCGCCACGCCGCCTGAATCGATTGCACTCGCCACCACGCTGCCCAACACGCACGCCGCCACGTTGTCCGGATGCCCTTCCAACCGCGCGGCTTCGTTCAGGATGAGGTGCGGCGTCCAGTTGAGGCCCAGCAGGCGGTCGGCAATCACCACTCCCGCCGTCAACGCCGCAGCGCTGGAGCCCATGCCCTTGCCCAGAGGAATGGCATTGTCCACTTCCATCTCAATCGGCTCGAGAGTCGCGCCGGTATCTCGTGCGACATCGAGCGCCGTCTGCCAAATGAGGTTGTCCTCGCCCGTGGAGATTTGCTCGGCGTCGCGCCCTGTGACACGAATTGTGAGGCTTTCCGCAGGCCGAAACCGGCACGTTAGATAGGCCGACAGCGCGAGGCCAAGCGCGTCAAAGCCAGGACCAAGATTCGCGCTTGAAGCCGGTACCCGCACCGACCACGCCGATGTCATTGCAGCGGCCATCAGAGAGTGACCTTCTGGCCCTCCCGGCACGAACGATAAATCGATTGAACCAATTCCAGTGCGCGGTAGCCTTCCTCGCCCGACACCAGCGGAGGCTTACCCGTTCGGATGGCCTCGGCGAAGTTCTCGAACTGGCGCTCGATCGGCCGCAGGGGAATCGCCATCGGATCCGATGCGCCCGACTTGACGATTGTCTCTACGGGCGCTGGTTCGCCCTCGTCGTTCTGCACATCCCAGGTGGTGAGCTTGTCGCCCGTGAGGACCGCGGTGCCTTTGGTGCCGTGAATCTCGATGCGTTCGGAATAGCCGGGCCAAAACGCGGTGGAGGCTTGCAGCACGCCTTGCGCACCGTTCGCATAACGCATCATGGCCGTAATCACGTCTTCGCTTTCAATCTTGTGCAGCGCGCCCAACTGCCACATGCCGAAGACTTCTTTGACGGCGCCGATCAGGTAGAGCAGCACGTCCACCTGATGCACGGCCTGGTTGATCAGCGCGCCGCCACCTTCGGTGGACCAGCTTCCTTTGATGGGCCGCGAATAATATTCGGCCGAGCGATACCACTTCACATAGGCGTCGGCCTGGAGGATTTTGCCTAGACGTCCGTCTTTGAGAGATTTGGATAAAAAGATCGTTGAATCGTCAAAGCGGTGCTGGCTGACGACTCCCAACTGAATGCCTGCCGCCTTCGCCTTATCCACCATGGCGCGGGCGGTTTCGAGCGTGGTGGCGATCGGCTTCTGTACCTGGATGTGCCGCTTTACTTCGCAGCAGACCTCCAACGGTTGCAGGCGGAAATCGGGGAATGTGCAGAGGTCGACGTAGTCAATGCCGGGGTGGCGGCAGACCTCTTCGTAGGTGGCGAGGAACTCGCAGTTATTGCGTTCGGCGAAGGCTTTGCCCGCTGGCTCATAGACATCGGTGCAGCAGACGATCTCGAAGCCGATGTTTTTATAGGCCCGGGCGTGCATGTTCGAGATCGCGCCAGTGCCGATGATTCCTACTCGCATGAAGTGCGAGTATACCAAGCGCGCTCTATTCGCCCAAGCCGTGATGGGTGCCGCATACGCTCACGTCCAGGCCCAGGTTTCGGAACAGCGCGGCTTTGGTTGCCAGGGCGAGGTTGGCTCCGTCTGCGTCGGGCGCATAGGCTACCTGGATGTGATTCGCCTTGTGCCGAGCCATCATCTGATCGCGTGAAACTCCATAGGTCACCGCGTGCATGATAGGCCACTGCGGCGTGGTGATTTGCCAGCGGCGTTCGGTTTCCTCGCGCGGCATGGCTATGACTTTGGCGCGGCCGAGGTCGGCCTTCAACACGCCGTGATCGACGAAGACGCGGCTCCAAACGATCTCGCCCGGTTTGGAGATGCCTTTCACCGTGCTGCCACCGAGGCGGAAATACATCGGGGGTTGCCGTTCGCCGACCGTGCCCTTCCATCCATCGATGAAGTGGGCGGGCGGCGCGGCGCCCGAGATCTCGAAGACCCATACGAACTCGCCGTTGTATTCTTCGCCGTAACGAAGGTCGTGGAGCGTGTTTTCCGAAGGGAACCCGAGTGCGTTCCAGACGCGATGGGTGAGTAATCCATCGAGCCCCGCGCACTCGTCCACCTCGTTGAAGTGCGGCAGCGGCTGGCCCTCGTACAACAAGTTGCCCGAGGCGTCTTGCACGGGAGGCCGGTCCGTGTTGTTGAGCAGGCCTTCGGCAAGATCCGAGGCCGGCGCCAGGTCCTTCAGCCCTTGTTGGTATTGAATGCCGATGGTGGCGCAGCCGAAGTCGGCCGCGATGCGCACTGCGGCGATGTACATACGGCACTGCTCGAGGATCTGAGCATCGGTGAGATCGGTCTCTTCGTTCGGTCCGGTGAGGAACTTCATGCCGCGCTCATCGAGCCACGATCGCACGGCGCGCGCTTCCGGTTCCGGCACATCGCGCATGGCTGCGAACAAAGCCGATTGCGACAGCCGTTCCTTAAAGACGCCGGTGGCATGGAGCAACTCATCCGGGATGATGGCGTTGTACATGCCCATACAGCCTTCGTCGAAGATGCCCATGATGGCCTTCTCCGTTTGTAAGCGCGTGGCTTCGGCGGCGGCGATTGCCTCCGCCTTCTGCGGCAGTTGAAACTGTTTCAGAGCCTGCACGTGCGAGGTGTCGTGCACCACCGGCTCACCCGCCAGCCATCGCTCCAGATTGGCCGTGAAGTAGGTGTCCGTGAAGTCCACCGACCAGAGCGACTCATACCGTATGCCTGCCTTGGTGAGAGAACCGTTGAGGTTCAGCATGCCGACGAGACCGGGCCACTGGCCGTTCCAATTGGCCACGGTGAGAATGGGTCCCTTGTGTGTGTACAGCCCGTGCAGCAAGTGATGCGAATACTGCCACACGGCCTCGACGACGATTAACGGGGCGGTCGTTGGTATGTCGAGGAAAACTTCCATGCCGCGCTTCTGCGAGTCGATAAACCCGTGGCCTTTGGCGGCATCGAACTGGTGGCCGCGTTCTACGTGGCGTCCAAAACGAGCGATGGCGGCGGCGACATCCGCTTCGGCCTTCTCTTGTGCGGGCCAGCACTTTTGGTTTGCGGAAAGGCGGAGGTCGCCGTTCGCGACCAGATAGACAGTTTCGGACATCGCACAATATTGTGTCACGTTCGCCCACATTTACCGCTCGAACCGCGGACGCAATCTATACTGTTAAGTCTGTCCTCAACAGCAAACCAACACGGCCTGGTGCGTGGCTTCGGCCTGCTGGAATCCACCGCGCTCAACATGAGCAACATGGTGGGCGTCGGTCCGTTCCTTACGATTCCGCTGATCATCGCCGCCATGCAAGGGCCGCAGTGCATGTTGGGCTGGGCGCTGGGCGCGATTCTTGCTCTCTGCGACGGGATGATCTGGAGCGAACTTGCGGCGGCCATGCCCGGCGCGGGTGGCACCTATCACTATTTGCAGCGTGGCTTTGCGGGCACGCGTTTGGGACGTTTGCTACCCTTCCTGTTCATCTGGCAATTCATTTGTTCGGGACCGCTTGAGATCGCCAGCGGACTCATCGGCTTTGCTCAGTACGTCAGCTACTTCTGGCATGGCATGACCATCTGGCACACGCGTGCCGTCGTAGTCGCCGTGGGCGTGGCTGTGATCGCGCTGCTCTATCGCAAAACCGGCGATGTCGGCAAGCTGACCGTCGTGCTGTGGATCGGCATGCTTGCCACTGTTGTCTGGATAATCGCCAGCGGGATCTTCCGCTTCAACGCCGCGATCGCCTTCGACTTTCCGCCCGGCGCATTCGAATTCTCGCGCGGGTTTGCGCTTGGTCTGGGAAGCGCCATGCTGATCGCGATGTACGACTTCCTCGGCTACTACGACATTTGTTACATCGGCGGCGAAGTGAAGGAGCCGGCGCGCACCATTCCGCGCGCGATCCTCTATAGCACCGTCGCCGTGGCGTTGATTTACGCCGTGATGAACCTCTCGATTATCGGCGTCGTGCCGTGGCGCGAGGCGATGCAGTCCAAGTACATTGCCGCCGACTTCATGGACCGCATCTATGGAGGATGGGCGGGCACGATCATCACCGTGATGATTCTGTGGACGGCGATGGCCAGCGTCTTTGCGCTCCTGCTCGGCTATAGCCGCATCCCATTCGCCGCGGCACAGGATGGCTATTTTTTCAGCGTGTTCGCAAAGCTCCATCCGACGGGGCAGTTCCCGTATGTGTCGCTGCTGGTGATCGGCGGGCTCTCGATTCTGGCCGGCATGATGTCGCTCGACTGGGTGATTTCGGCGCTGATCACCGCGCGCATTCTGGTGCAGTTTCTGGGCCAGATCGCCGTGCTGTTCTGGATTCGCCGCAACAGGCCCGACATCGCGCTGCCCTTCCGCATGCCGCTTTATCCAGTGCCCGCGCTGATTGCGATTGCAGGCTGGCTCTATGTATTCGGCACGGCGGGAATGACCTTCATCCTGTATGGACTGGGGACCATTGCCGTGGGCGTATTGTTGTTCTTCGTGTGGGAACAGACGCGCGCTAAAGCGTGACGCCCATTTCTTTCCAAGTCGTGACGCGCTTCTGATAAATCGCTTCGCGCCCCATGATCGCCGTCAGCGCTCCGCTTGCGCCTTCCTTGATGCCGGTTGGAACGGGCTTGCCGGTGCGGATGGCCTCGTAGAATGCTTTCACATGGTCGAGGTCGATGTTCTCGCGCTCGTCGGATTCGTACACCTTCTTCGGGCTCTCGCCTTTGGTGCGCGGATAAAACATCGCCGACTGGAAATCGAGAGCGCCCTTACTGCCATAGACATTCCAAACCTGTCCACCGCCGGGCAGCCCGGACCAATGAAAGAAGACTTGCGTGTAGCTCAGCTTGACGCCGCCTGGGTAGTCATAGCTGAGGGTGTAGCCGTCCATGTTGGTGCGGCCCGGAGGGTCGTTCTTCCACAACTGCGTGCCGCCGAACCCGGCGGCGCGTTCGGGATATTCATTGATAATCCAGTTACAGACATCGAGGTTGTGCACGGACATTTCGACGAGAACGTCGCCAGAGCGCTTGGCGTCGAAGAACCAATCGGCGCTCGACGAATCGTGTGCCAGGTCGTCGCCTGAGTGGCGCTGTGCCTTGACCATCAGAATCTCGCCGACGAGGCCATCTCGCAGGCTCGCGATAATCGCCTGATTTCGTTTGGACGACCGCATCTGCTGTCCAATGATGAGCACCTTGTTGCTCGCCTTGGCCACCTTCACCAGTTCGGCGATCGACTTCGGTTCAATGCCGGCGGGCTTTTCCAGATAGACATGCTTACCGGCCTTGAGGGCGGCAATCGCCATTTCCGGATGGAGGTCGCACGGGGTGGCGATGTGCACGGCGTCGACATCCTTGCGCTCGAGTAATTGCTTCCAATCGCGAACTACAGCCGGTTTGTCTTTCGCCGCCATGCTGGCAGCACGATCCACACGGTCGGGTTTCAAGTCGCAGATCGCGCGCACGCTGGTACCGGGTACTTCGAGTACCTGTTTCAGCAAGTGACCACCACGATTGCCTACGCCGATCATGCCGACGCCGATGGAAGAAGTCTGGGCCTGCGACGACGCCGCCACTAACGCCGAGCCCGCGAGTAAGGAACGCCTGGATATATGTGCCACGAACGAACGATACTCCGTTGGACGCATAAACCGCAAGGCAGAAGATTTTCTGGTGCTTCGGTTCCGGTTGTGGCATCATTCCATGGATTAAGAAAGGAATCCCATGATTTCTGGATTCAAGCAGTTCCTGTCAAAAGACAATGTTTTGTCGTTAGCGGTAGCCGTAATCATCGGCGGCGCGGTCGGCAAGATGGTGACATCGATGGTGGCCGACATCATCATGCCGCTGGTGGGGCTGGTCATGCCGGGCGGCGAATGGCGGAACGCCAAGATCGTATTGGGCACCTCGACCGGACCTGACGGCAAAGAGATTGTAAACGCTATGAACGTCGGCACCTTCACGGGCGCGGTGGTCGACTTCATCGTAATCGCGTTCGTCGTTTATATGATCACGTCGAAGATTCTCAAGCAGGATCCGAACGCGCCGAAGTAAGCGCGGCACGCTTCCAATAGACATCGGGCTGCTTTCGTTCGCGCGTGTGTGGGTTCTCTTCGAGGAACTTGGTGTAGAGTTCCGGGCGGCGCGCGCGAATGTAACTGGCGCCTGAAGCCAACTCGCGGGCGATTTTTAATATTGGCGCGACGATGACCTCATCTTCGAGGGTCCGGCATTCGGCCATGACTTCGCCGTACGGATCGACAATCATCGAACCACCTGGTTTGATGGTGCCGCCGTCTTCGCCCAGCACGTTGGAGTAGACGGCATAGACGCCGTTTTCCCAGGCGCGGGCGGGAAGCCACTTCATGATCCAGCCGCGCGCTTTCGGCCCGTCGAATTCCATGCGGCAGCGAACGGGATCGTGGTGGCGGCCTTGCCAGATGGACCGATCAACGGTGCCGCGGCCCGGAGCGGGCGAAGGTAGGCATCCGGTGACGTGCGGCATCAGAATAACGTCGGCTCCGAGCATGGCCGTCATGCGCGCATTCTCGGGCAGATTGTTGTCGTAGCAGGTGAGCACGCCGAAACGCCAGCCGAGGGCGTCAAAGAGAGTGTAGTGATCGCCGCAGTCGAGATGCTCGCTGACGAACTCATGCAGCTTGTGATGGCGCGTGATAGGACCATCGGGCGAGACCACTGCTTGTGCATTGTGGATGCGGCCGTCGAGCGATTCGACAAAGCCCGCGGAGATCCAGCATCCGGTTTCGCGTGCAATTTTTGCGAGGCGCTGCACCGAGGGGCTGTCCGGCCACGGCTCGGCGAGGTTTGCGATCTCTTCGCGGGTCAGGCGTTCGAGCCACGTGTAGCCGGTGATGCAGAGCTCGTGAAATAGCACGAGCTTCGCGCCTTGCGCGGCTGCCTGCAAGGTGAGCGCTTCGATGCGGCCGAGGTTGTATTGCTTGTCTCCGTCGCGCGATTCGAATTGCGCCGTGGCGATTCGCAGTTCCTGCATGCATCTGGTGTATCACGGCGGCTTCGGGAGCGTGCGAAAATGGAAGATTCCCGGACCACTTCGTCTGGAAAACTCTCAGGACAACTCAATCATGGAAATCATCAAGATCATTGCACGTGAGATTCTCGACTCGCGCGGCAACCCCACTGTGGAAGCCGACGTACTGCTGGCCGATGGAAGTTTTGGACGCGCCGCCGTTCCCAGCGGCGCTTCTACCGGCGAACGCGAAGCCATCGAATTACGCGATGGGAACCCGAAGCGTTACCTCGGCAAAGGCGTGGAGAAGGCGGTGAAAAACGTCAACACCGTCATCGTCAAGGCTCTACTCGGCCTGGACGGCACCAATCAGGTTGCGGTCGATCGAACCATGATCGCCCTCGATGGAACGCCGACGAAGTCGAAGCTGGGCGCGAATGCGATTCTCGCCGTGTCGCTGGCGGTGGCGCGCGCGGCGGCCGATTCCGTCGGTTTGCCTTTGTACCGCTACCTGGGCGGTGTGAACGCGAACATGCTGCCCACTCCGCTGATGAACATCATCAACGGCGGGGCGCACGCCGATAACAGTGTCGACCCGCAGGAGTTCATGATTGCCCCGCACGGTGCCACCTCATTCAAGGAAGCCATTCGAATGGGCGCCGAGGTGTTTCACACGTTGAAGGGCGTGCTGAAGAAGCGTGGCTATTCGACGTCGGTCGGTGATGAGGGCGGCTTTGCTCCGAACCTGAAGTCGAATGAAGAGGCGCTGGAGACGATACTCGAAGCCATTGCGAAGGCTGGTTACAAGGCGGGCAAGCAGATCTCCATCGCGCTCGATCCGGCGGCGAGCGAGTTCTACGATCCGAAGTCGAAGAAGTATGTCTTCAAGAAGAGCGACGGTTCGCAGCGCACATCCGAGCAGATGGTCGACTTCTGGGCGAATTGGGTGAGCAAGTATCCGATTGTGTCCATCGAAGACGGCATGGGCGAGAACGATTGGGCCGGCTGGAAACTGATGACCGAGACGCTGGGCGACAAGATTCAGCTGGTCGGCGACGATTTGTTCGTGACCAATACGTCAATTCTGGCGAAGGGCATTGAGCAGGGCATCGCCAATTCGATTTTGATCAAGGTAAACCAGATCGGCACGCTGACCGAAACGCTCGAAGCCATCGAGATGGCCACGCGCGCCGGATACACCAGCATCAGCTCGCACCGCTCCGGCGAAACCGAAGACGCTTTCATTGCCGATCTCGCTGTGGCCACTAACTGCGGGCAGATCAAAACGGGTTCTGCCAGCCGCACGGACCGCCTGGCCAAGTACAACCAGTTGCTGCGCATTGAAGAAGAGCTTGGCTCGGCCGCCCGCTACGCCGGCAGAAAGGCCTTCAAACAGTAATGTACAAACTTGTTTTGGTTCGCCATGGCGAATCGGATTGGAACAAGGAGAACCGGTTCACCGGCTGGACAGACGTGGATCTGTCGGAGAAGGGAATCGTAGAGGCGCGCGAAGGCGGCCAGGTATTGAAGCGCGAAGGCTACACCTTCGACGTCGCCTATACCAGTGTGCTGAAGCGGGCCATCCGCACGCTCTATCTCGTCACCGATGAGATGGACCTGCTGTGGGTTCCCGTGCATCGCGCCTGGCAGTTGAACGAGCGCCATTACGGGGCATTGCAGGGCTTGAACAAAGCCGAAACGGCGGAGAAATTCGGCGAGGCGCAGGTGAAGATCTGGCGCCGCAGCTACGACATTCCGCCGCCGCCGCTGACCGAAGACGATGAGCGTTTTCCCGGCCGCGATCCGCGCTACGCGGCTTTGAGCAAGGCGGAACTCCCACTCACCGAATGCCTGAAGGATACGGTTGCGCGCTTCCTTCCTTACTGGCACTCGACGATTGCGCCTCAGGTGAAGGCCGGGAAGAAGGTGTTGATCGCGGCGCATGGCAACAGCCTGCGCGCGCTGGTGATGTATCTGGACAACGTGTCCGAGGACGCGATTGTCGAACTCAACATTCCCACGGGCATGCCGCTTGTGTACGAGTTGGATGCCGATTTGAAGCCCTTGAAAAGCTACTACCTCGGCGATCCCGAGAAGGTGAAAGCAGCGATGGAAGCTGTCGCCAATCAAGGGAAGAAAAAGTAATATGCGCATCGGCGGACGGTGAGCGATGGCGCGACTTTCCGGTCCGCTACCCAGGCTCACCGTTCGCGACCGCTTCATTCGGATCGCCTCGTCCGGCCAGCCGCTCTTACTACGCGGATTGAACCGTTCGGGGCTTGAGTATAGCGAGCCGGGCGAGGATGGCTTTCTGCACGCGGCATCGCTTTCACCGCGCGAGTTTGCACGGATGGCGCGCGAGTGGTCGTGCGACGTCGTCCGCATTCCGTTCAACCAGGACTGGGCCATGCGTGGGCGCGGCCGTTTCACGAGCGAGGAATACCTGCGCGCACTCGATACGGTGATTGCCTGGGCCGCGCGGCAGGATATGTACACGCTGCTCGACCTGCAATGGCTGCAGGCGGACACGCCTTACGGCCCGAACAGGCAGTTCATCGCGCCGCTACCAGATGCCGAAAGCGGCGTAATGTGGCGCATGTTGGCCGAGCGCTATCGCGATGAGCCGGCAGTGTTGTTCGATCTTTACACGGAGCCGCACGATTGTACGGCCGCCGCCTGGAGCGAGCACGCGCAACGCCTGGCCGACGCTGTGTGGCAGGGCGCCCCGGAGGCGGTGGTATTTGTCGCCGGAACGAATTGGGCCTATGATCTGCGTGGGGTGAGTGTGACCGGTCCGGCCGTGGTGTATTCGACGCACGTGTACCGGAACAAGGGCGCGGACTGGGAAACGGCATTCGGATACCGGGCCGCTCACGAAGCGGTGTTTGCGGGCGAATGGGGTGGGGGCGAAGGTGAGCGGGCGTGGGGCGCGCGGCTGTTAGCGGCGATGGACGAATGGTCGATGGGGTGGTGCGCCTGGAGCCTTAACGATGAGCCGTACTTGCAGGAACCGCCGGCGCCGACGGCGTTTGGACGTCTCGTGCAAGAATTTTTGCGAGAGGGTTGAGGCCGAGCGGATTCGGCGAAAGGGTTTCGTGGCGCATTTCGCGCGCCGTTTCGCTCGAAAACGAGAGGGCCTCGGCCCACATCGAGGCGACCTGATCCGGCCGTAGACGCATGCTTCCGGCGGCGCGATCGATTTTGGCTGAGTCCACCGACTCACAGGCCTCGAGCGCTGCCCAGATGCGGGCCGGCAAGCTGGTACGGAGCGACTTACCACAGAGGAAGTGGCGGACGTCGTCGGCCATGCCGAGACTTTCGGTAGCCTCTTCGATCGGCATGCCGAGCATGGTGTCGAGCAGCGAGAACAAACCCATGAGAAACATGTCGCCCTGGCGGGTGGCGTTCGACGACTCTCTCGCGACGCTTTCGCAGAAACGGGCCCGCGCGAGCGACATCATCCACAGGTGGTCCGACTGGCCATCGGAGAGTTGCGGAAGCAGGGCGATGGAGAGCCAGCGCTGGGTGCCTTCCTCGCCGAGATTGGCCAGGGCACGCTCGATGGTGGTGACGGGTGTGAGCCAGTCAAACAGCGGCGAGTTGATGAACTTGAGCAAACGGCGTGAGAGCGAGATCTCCGTCTTGATCATCTGCGCCAGTTTTTCAAAGCGCATTTCCTCGCGGCGGGCCTCGGCGAGAATACGCAGGCAGTGCATCTTGTGGCCGGGCATTTCGCGCTTGGAGAGAATCACCGGCCTGGCGAAGAAGTAGCCCTGGAAGAGTGAGAAGCCAAGCTTCTGCGCGTGCGCGAACTCCTCGCGGGTTTCCACTTTTTCGGCGAGGAAGCGGATATGGGGCGCGTCCCATTCGGTGCGCACCTGGTACAACTGATCGGGCGCCATGGCGCGGAAGTCGACTTTGACGACGCTCGCCAAGGGAAGAATTTTCTTCCACCCGTCGGACGGAATGAAATCGTCGAGGGCGAGCAGAAATCCCTTGTTCCGAAGTCTCACGCAGGCTTGCACGACCTCGTCGTCGGGCTCGATAGTTTCGAGCAGTTCGATAACGATTTGCTGCGGGGGGAGCAGTTCGCAGGTGCCGTCGAGCAGCGTTTCGCGATCGACGTTCAGGAAGCCGGGCAGGTTGCCGAGGACGTGGTCCACTCCCATCGAGATAAAGACGTGAGAGATCATGCGTGAGGTGGCGCCGTCCAACTGGCTGGGTGCCCCACCTGAATTGGATTCCCGGAATAGAAGCTCGTAGGCCCGGGTCGACATCTTGTCATCGAGAATCGGCTGGCGCCCAACGAAAATTTCCATCCCGTTTGCCTTATCGGCTATTGGGCCCAGTTTGGGAGCGGATTCTGGAGAGCTTGGCGCAAGTGGCATGATATGCTGCGTGGTCGTGAAAGCTTGCGTGCTTGCATTGTTTGCAACCATCCCGCTACTGCCTGCGCAGGCCATTGATCCGGCCAAAGTGATTGATCTGACTCACACCTTCGACGCCAACACGATCTATTGGCCCACCGAGAAGGGGTTCGAGTGGGAGAAGGAAGTGTGGGGCAAGACCGCTGGCGGCTATTTCTACGCCTCCGCGAAGTTCTCCTCGGCCGAGCATGGCGGCACCCACATCGACAGTCCGCTTCATTTTGCCGAGGGGAAGGCGAGCGTGGATCAACTGACCGTGCAGCAGTTGATCGGGCCGGCGGTGGTGATCGACATCTCGACGTCGTGTGCGAAGAACCCCGACTATTTGGCTTCGCCGCAGGATCTTGCGGCGTGGGAGGCGGCGCACGGAAGGATCCCGGCCGGTTCCATCGTGCTGTTCCGCACAGGATGGAGCGCGTATTGGAAGAACAAGAAGCGCTATATGGGCACGGACAAGGCGGGCGATGTGGCGGGGCTGCATTTTCCCGGGATTTCGCCAGCCTCGGCGAAGGTGCTGCTGGAGCGGCGCATCCGCGCGGTGGGCATCGATACGGCGAGCATCGACTATGGCCAGTCCAAAGACTTTCAGGTCCACCGCACGCTGTACGCAGCGGGAATCTATGGCCTGGAGAACGTGGCGGATCTGGAAAAGCTTCCGGCAACAGGGGCGACGTTGATCTCGCTGCCGATGAAGATCGGCGGCGGCACCGGAGGTCCTGTGCGGATCATCGCGATTCTGCCGTAGGGCAGCCGTGGTACCGGCTGCTTAATCAAAGAACCCGCGATCCCCATCGGACAGACGCGCTTTTGCGGCGGCCACCTTGAATGTAATGCCGAGGCCGGGGCGGTCCCACACGTCGATGAAGCCTTTTTTGACGATCGGGTCGGGCAGACCTTCGACGATGTCGTACCACCATTCGGGATCGCCGTATGCGTACTCGAACGCGATGTAGTTTTGCGGCATCGCGGCCCCCATGTGAACCTGCGCCGCCACGCCGAACAGTCCGTCGAAAATACCGTGCGGGGCAACCGAGATACCGTGCAGATCGGCATACTCGGCAATCCACTTGAACTCGGCGATGCCGCCGACGTCCTCCGGGTCCGGGCCGAGGACGTCGACCGCCTGTTTTTCGATCAGGTCCTTGAAATTCTGCCGCAGGTAGATCTGCTCGCCGGTGTGTATCGGTACCGTCGTTGCCATCTTCAAGTCGCGATAGAGTTCGGCATTGGGGTAGGGCGTGTAGTCGCCCGTGAGGATGTCTTCGACCCAGGTGAGCCGCAGGGGCTCGCACGCCTTGCAGAAAGTGAGCGCATCCTTCGGCATCCAGCCTGGCCCGGCGTCCAGTGCCAAGCCCACATCTTTCCCGAGAACCTTCTTCATCGCTTCGACACAGGCAATGATGTGATCGAGTCCGCGCTCGGTCATTGTGCCGTGCATCGAGTGTGGCGTGCCGCCGGCCGGCTCGCCGTACCACATGTCGGGGATTGCCTTCATCATGGCGCCGTTGTGGAAACCGACGGCCATCTTGATGAGAGTGTAGCCTTCCTTGGCCTCCTTCATGAGTTGGACATTTTCGGCGTAGTCGCGCGTCATCTGTCCCTTAAAGGGCGGACGGAAGCCGCCGTTGTAGACACGCACCCGGTCGCGGACCTTGCCCCCGAGGAGCTTGTAGACGGGAACTCCGGCTACTTGGCCCGCGATGTCCCAGAGCGCGATCTCGATGGCGCTCACGGCGGCGCCCCACGGTTTGAACGCGCCCAGCCTGCGAATTTTGAGCATTACGCGTTCTACGTCGGTGGGGTCTTCGCCAAGAATGTAGTCCTTGTAGAAGAGCACCATTG
>JBDTVQ010000085.1:0-19560 GCA_040007195.1 Acidobacteriota bacterium
CCGTTGTCGAACAGTGCGTCGACGGCCTCCTGCAGCATGCGCTTTTCGTTGCGGACGATGACATCGGGCGCGTGCAGCTCCATGAGCTTCTTCAAACGGTTGTTGCGGTTGATGACGCGGCGATAGAGATCGTTGAGATCGGAGGTAGCGAAGCGGCCGCCATCGAGCGGCACCAGCGGACGCAGTTCCGGCGGGATGACCGGCAGCACGTCGAGAATCATCCACTGCGGTTTGTTGCCCGACTTGCGGAAGCTTTCGGCCACGCGCAGGCGCTTGGCGAACTTCAGCTTCTTCTGCTGAGAAAGCTCGGTCTTCATCTTTTCGCGAATCTCGAGAGACAGCGATTCGACGTCGACCTTCTTCAACAGCTCCTTGATTCCCTCGGCGCCCATCATGGCGACGAACTTGCCGGGGAACTCCTGATCGAGGGCGCGCTTGCGCTCGTCGGTGAGCACTTCGCCCAGGCCCAATCCGGCTTCACCGGGATCGACGACGACGAAGGCTTCAAAGTACAGCACGCGTTCGAGGTCGCGCAGGGTGATATCCAACAGATAGCCGATGCGGCTGGGGAGGCCCTTGAAGAACCACACATGCGAACAGGGGCTAGCCAGTTCGATGTGGCCCAAACGCTCGCGGCGCACACGAGTGAGCGTCACTTCGACGCCGCACTTGTCGCAAATTACGCCGCGGTGCTTCATGCGCTTATACTTGCCGCACAAACATTCCCAATCGGCGATCGGTCCGAAGATACGCGCGCAGAACAACCCGTCGCGTTCGGGCTTGAACGTACGGTAGTTGATGGTCTCGGGCTTGGTTACCTCACCGTGAGACCAGCTCCGGATCTTCTCAGGGGATGCCAACGAGATGCGAATCGAATCGAAATCCGCGATCAAATTCGCCCGGTCATAGGCTGCAGCTCTGTACATAACGTTTCTGCTCCTTTCCTGTTCTCTGGCTTACCTGACTTAGTCCGCCGCCAAGGCCGTGTCGACGATCTCGGTCGGGCGCTTCATCAGCTCCACGTCCAAGCACAGCGACTGTAGCTCGCGGATCAATACGTTGAACGATTCCGGCACTCCAGGCTCGGCCGCGGCCTCACCCTTCACGATGGCTTCGTAGATCTTGGCGCGTCCGTACACGTCGTCGGACTTGGCCGTTAGCAATTCCTGCAGCACGTAGGCGGCGCCGTAGGCTTCGAGCGCCCACACTTCCATTTCGCCGAAGCGTTGTCCGCCGAATTGCGCCTTGCCGCCGAGGGGCTGCTGCGTGATCAGCGAATACGGTCCGATGGAGCGGGCGTGGATCTTGTCGTCGACCAAGTGCGACAGTTTGAGCATATAAATCATGCCGACCGTCACAGGCTGTTCGAAGACGATACCGCTCATACCGTCGAGCAACTGAACCTTGCCGGAGCTGGGGAGCTCGGCCATCTCCAATTGCGTTTTGATGTCCTTCTCAGTGGCGCCGTCGAATACGGGCGTGGCGTACTTTTTCTTCAGTTTCGCGCCGGCCCAGCCGAGGTGGGTTTCGAGAATCTGGCCGACGTTCATACGGGAAGGAACGCCCAGCGGGTTGAGTACGATTTCCACCGGAGTTCCGTCGGGAAGATACGGCATGTCCTCTTCCGGAACGATGCGGGCGATGACGCCCTTGTTACCGTGGCGGCCGGCCATCTTGTCGCCGACGCTCAGCTTGCGCTTCATCGCGATGTAGCACTTCACCATCTTGATGACGCCGGGCGGCAGTTCGTCGCCCTTCTTCAGTTTCGCCGTTTTCTCTTCGGTGATCTTTTCGAGCACCTGAATCTGGCGCGAGGTCATCTCCTCGATTTCGTCGATCTGCTCGTTGACGCGCGGATCGCGTTCCTTCAGCTTCATGCGCTTGAGGTCGCGCGCCTTGAGCTTTTCGATCACCTCTTCGGTGATGTCGATGCCCTTGCTGAGCAGCTTCTTATTGGTCTTGTCGTCGTGCAGGTCGGCCTGTAATTGCTGGCCGCCTAACAGATCCATGAGGCGCTTGGAGCGCTCATCGTTGAGGATGCGCTTCTCGTCTTCGAGGTTGCGGTGGAGCCGTTCGACCTGGGATTCGAGAATCGACTTGGAGCGTTCGTCGAGCTCGGCGCCCTTGCGGGAGAAGACCTTTGCGTCGACGACCACGCCTTCAATACCGGGCGGGCAGTAGAGCGAGGCGTCTTTCACATCGCCGGCCTTTTCGCCGAAGATCGCGCGGAGCAGCTTTTCTTCGGGCGTCAACTGGGTTTCGCCCTTGGGGGTGACCTTTCCGACGAGAATGTCGCCGGGCTTGACGCTGGCACCGATGCGGATGATGCCCGATTCGTCGAGGTTCTTAAGGAACGATTCGCTGATGTTGGGAATGTCGCGGGTGATTTCTTCCGGTCCGAGCTTGGTGTCCCGCGCTTCGATTTCGAACTCTTCGATGTGGACCGAAGTGTAGTAGTCCTCTTTGACGAGCTTTTCGCTGACGACGATGGCGTCCTCGAAGTTGTAGCCGCGCCAGGGCATGAAGGCCACGAGCACGTTGCGGCCGAGAGCCAACTCGCCCAAGTCCGTGCAAGGACCGTCGGCCAGCACGTCACCCTTCTTCACGCGCTGGCCGACCTTGACGATGGGCTTTTGCGTGATACAGGTGTTCTGGTTGGAGCGTTTGAACTTGGTGAGCTGGTAGATATCGGCGCCAACTTCGCGCGACATCTGGCCTTCGTGAGCGGCGGCCGAGCCATCGACGCGCACGATGATGCGCGTGGAATCGACCGAGTCCACGATGCCTGCGCGTTTGCAGAGCACGACGGCGCCCGAATCGCGAGCCGTCACCTGCTCCATGCCGGTGCCGACGATGGGCGAGTCGGCGCGCAGCAGCGGAACGGCCTGGCGTTGCATGTTCGAGCCCATGAGGGCGCGGTTGGCGTCGTCGTTCTCAAGGAACGGAATAAGCGAGGCGGCGACCGAGACGAGCTGTTTCGGACTGACGTCCATGTACTCGATTTCGTCGCGCTGTTTCAGGACGAAGTTGCCCGTCTGCCGCGCGTTGACCAGTTCCGGGACCAGGCGGCCTTCGGAATCGATCTCAACGTTGGCCTGAGCAATGATGTACTTGTCTTCTTCCCACGCCGAGAGGTATTCGCAGTGGGCTTCGTATTCGATGGGCTGCTTCTTGGCGCCGAGGTTGCCGCTGGCCTTGATGGCCGCGCCGCGGGTGAGAATATCGCCGACCTTATAGTTGGACTCGCCCGGGTTGAGAACCTTTACCTCATCGACGATCTGCGCATGCTGCACCTTGCGGTACGGGCTTTCGATGAAGCCGTAATCGTTGATGCGGGCAAAGCAACTGAGCGAGCTGATCAGTCCGATGTTCGGGCCTTCCGGCGTTTCGATCGGGCAGATGCGGCCGTAGTGGGTGGGGTGCACGTCGCGGACTTCGAAGCCGGCGCGCTCACGCGACAAACCGCCTGGTCCAAGGGCCGACAGACGCCGCTTGTGCGTAATTTCGCTGAGCGGGTTGGTCTGATCCATGAACTGCGACAACTGCGAAGAACCGAAGAACTCGCGAATGGCCGCCATGACGGGCTTGGCGTTAACCAGATCGTGCGGCATGGCCGTCGACATTTCCTGGTAGACGCTCATCTTTTCCTTGATCGCGCGCTCCATGCGGACGAGGCCGATGCGGAACTGGTTTTCCAGGAGCTCGCCGACGGCGCGGACGCGGCGATTGCCCAAGTGATCGATGTCGTCCACGCGGTGCGACGAATCCGGCTGACCGGCATAGCGGCGCAGCTTCAACAGGTAGGTGATGGTGGAAATGAAGTCGCCCTGGTCGAGCGTGCGGCGGTCGAGCGGGTGGAGGACCTTTTCGCCCTTCTTGCCGCGTTCTTCCTGCATCTGCGTCCAGCGTTCGGGCGCGAAGTCGGAGTTGTCGTGCAGCTTGATGTTGAACTTCATGCGGCCGACACGAGAGAAGTCGTATTTCCGCGGGTCGAAGAACATGCCGGTGAACAGGGCCGTGGCGGTGTCGCGTGTCGGCGGATCGCCGGGACGGAGCTTGCGGTAGATTTCGAGCAGGGCGTCATCCTGCGTCTTCACGCTGTCCTTGCGGAGCGTGACGGAGATGACGTTGCCGACATCGTCGCGGTCGGGGAAGAAGAGTTCCACGCCGCCCATTTCGGCATCGATGACGCGGCCGATGACAGCGGCGGTGAGTTCGTGATTCGCCTCAACGAGAATTTCGCCGGTGGACATATCGACCACGTCGGCGGCGACGTAGGCGCCTTCGAGATCGTTAGCGGCGACCTCGACCTGTTCAATCTTCTGCTTCACCAGTTCGCGGATGACGCTACGGGTGATCTTTTTGCCTTGCGTGACGACCGACTCGCCGGCCTTGTTATTGATGGCGTAGCTGAGCTTGAGATCGAGGAGCGAATCGCTCACCGGCATAAGGAGCTTGCCGGTCTTGATCTTCAGTTCGCTGACGCGGTAGAAGGCCTTCAGGATGTCGGAATCGCTCTTGAAGCCGAGGGCGCGGAGGAAAACCGTGCCATAGAATTTGCGCTTGCGGTCGATACGGACGTACAGCAGATTCTTGGTGTCGTATTCGAATTCCACCCATGAACCGCGATAGGGGATGATCTTGCCGAGGTAGTAGCCCTGTGCCGGAACGCGTTCGAAGAAGACGCCCGGGGAGCGGTGCAACTGGCTGACGATGACGCGTTCGGTGCCGTTGATGATGAAGGTGCCGTTTTCGGTCATCAGCGGGATTTCACCGAAGAAGACCTCCTGCTCCTTGATATCGCGGACGGTTTTATTGCCAGCCTCGTCTTTGTCGAAGACGGTTAAGCGGATGGTGACCTTGAGCGGCGCGGCATAGGTCATACCGCGCTCTTCGCACTCGGGAACGTCGTATTTCAACTGCAGGCCGACGGGATCGCCGCAGCGGTTGCAGAAGGTGACGATGTTGCGATTGAAGGTGCCGCACTTGCCGCAGAGCACTTCGCCGGTATGGAAAGGATCGGTGCGGATGGACGAACCGCAGGCGCGGCAGGTGGAACGCAGGTGGTGCAGGCCTTTCAACGAGCCGCACTTGCACTCCCAGTTGCCGATGGAATAGTCGACGAAGTCCAACTGCGACAGGCCACGGAAGTCGGTGATGGGGAATACGCTGCTGAAGACGCTCTGCAGACCCTGATCGTCGCGCTCATTGGGCAACAGATCCATCTGCAGGAAGCGCTCATAGGAGTTCTTCTGCACCTCGATCAGATTGGGGATCGGAATCGAAGCTTTGATCTTGGAAAAATCAACTCTCTCGCGGTCGAAACCGTTTGAAGGATTCTGCATGATTCACTCCTCACACACCACTCAGGCTGGCCTAGCCCGGGGTTCAGGACGACAGAACAAGAAACCTGCTGGCGGCGCGCTGGCCTTCGGCGCACTCACTGACAGGTTCGATCACTGCTTGCGATAAGACTCGGAACGGTACAACGCCCGACGAAGCGTCGAGCAATCGATTCGGCCGGCTGTTCGGATGGAACCGGCGCGGCGAGGATTGGAGCGCCTCGCGCGGGGAGAGTTCGGAAAGAAAAAACGAATCTAATGGCAATTGCCCGGAGCGCCGATGTGATTGGATAAGGCGCTCCCGTAGGAAGCAATCGCTTGAAATGCCTATGGAGGCAGAGGGGGACACACCCCTGCCCGGGTAGTTGAAGGAAAGATTCACAGGCGCAAGTTCCGAGTCCGACTCCGGCCGAGATCAATCTAAGTGTAACAAACGCCAGAAACTGGCGTCAAACGCACCCGCCGCCGCTCCACGAAGCTGGAATTCCAGCCCCATTTGAACCACGGCGAATGCCTTCACACAATGTTGTGCGCGGGGACGCGCCCCGCACACAGCTACTTGACTTCGACTTCGGCGCCGGCGTCGACGAACTTCTTTTTCATCGCCTCGGCTTCGTCCTTCGTCACGCCTTCTTTAACGGCCTTGGGTGCGCCATCGACCAGGTCCTTGGCTTCTTTCAAGCCGAGGCTGGTGATCTCGCGGACCACTTTAATGACGTTGATTTTGTTGGCACCGGCCGCCTTGAGAACGACCGTGAATTCGGTCTTCTCTTCCACGGCAGCCGCCGCTGCGCCACCGGCCGCCGGAGCCGCCACGGCCACCGCGGCCGCAGCCGCCGATACGCCGAGCTTCTCTTCCAGCATCTTCACGAGCTCAGACGCCTCAAGCAGGGTCAAGCCTTGAATCTGATCTGCGATTACGTTGATGTCCGCCATGATACCCAAACTCCTTTTACCTTAATTTCGATGACGCATTGGCCGGTGCGTGCCCACTCAAGGCACGAACCCGGGCCTATGCGGAAAACTTGTTTTCTTTCACACCCTGGTCGATTACGACAGCCAGGTTGCGGCCTACGCCATTGAGGACCGTCACCAGCTTTTGCGCCGGTGCTTGGATCACGTACAACAGCTTGGCGTAAATCTCTTCCTTGGAAGGCATGTTGGCCAGCGCTTCGATCTGGCCGACCTGAAACACACGACCTTCGACCACGCCCGCCTTGAAGGTGAACGTGGGATTATCCTTCGCATACTTGGTGAGCGCTTTGGCCAGGGCCACTGGATCGGTCTTGGTGTAGGCGATCGAGTTCATGCCCGACAGGCCCTGCAGAATGGGAGCGGAGGCGGTGCCGGCCGCGGCCTTGGCGACGGTGGTGTTCTTGATTACCTTGTAGCGGCCGCCTGCGTCGCGCACGGTTTTGCGCAGAGCGAAGTCCTGCGTGACGGTGAGCTTACTGAAAGTCGTAAGGAAGACGTGCGGCGTGCCGTCCAGCGCTCTGGCCAGTTCCTGGGTTTCTTCAATCTTCAGCGATTTCTTTTTCATGGTGAACCTCGATGCGCCTAGGTCGCCTTCACAGTCAGGTTATAGGTGGTGACGTCGAGCGGAATGCCGGGGCCCATCGTCGAACACACGGTTACGCTTCTCACGTACTTGCCTTTGGCAACCGACGGCTTGGCCCGCACGACGGCGCCGATGAGCGTGCTCGCGTTCTCGAGCAGCTTCGGCGTGGGGAAACTCGCCTTGCCCACGGGGGCGTGGATGACGCCCGTCTTGTCGACGCGGAACTCAACCTTACCGGCCTTGATATCGCGAATTGCGCCGGCGACGTCGTTGGTGACCGTACCCGTTTTCGGGTTCGGCATCAAGCCGCGCGGGCCGAGCACTTTACCGAGGCGGCCGACCGAGCGCATCATGTCCGGCGTGGCGATGACGGCGTCGTAGTCCGTCCAGCCTTCGCCCTGGATTTTCTGCACCATGTCCTCGCCGCCCACGAATTCGGCGCCGGCGTCCTGAGCTTCCTTGAACTTGTCGTTGCCGGCGATGACCAGCACGCGCACTTTCTTGCCCAGGCCGTTCGGCAACACGACCGTGCCGCGGACCATTTGATCGGCGTGTTTCGGATCGACGCCCAGGCGCATGTGCACCTCGACGGTCTCATCGAACTTGGCGAATTTGATCTTCTGAATGAGAGGAACGGCCTCCTCAAGGGTGTACATTTTGGCGTCCACCTGCTTGAGCGCAGCAGTATACTTCTTACCGGTTTTACGAGACATATTGTGACCTGGTCCAAACGGCCTACCCGAAACCGGGCCGGCCTCCCAAAGTTGCATTCGCCTTACGCTGCCATCGCGCAGACTCACACAAGGCGAGCCGGGATGCAACAGACGAACCCTCTGAGTATAGCAAACGGGGGGCCAATTGCAAATGGCGGGGCGAATACACCGTGGAAGCGGAGTCGGACTACTATGAGTATCAGACAAATGCGCCAACTTTTAGGTCTCTTGCTCGCTCTCACTCTGCACGCCGCCGACTGGCCGCAGTTGCGCGGGCCGAATGGGTCGGGCCTGTGCCCGACGTGCGGTGAACTGCCAACGGAGTTCGGCCCGCAGAAGAATGTGCTGTGGAAGACCGAGGTGCCGGTCGGGAACTCGTCGCCGATTCTGGTGGGGGATCGTATTTTCCTGACGGCGTGGGAGGGCGATGAACTCATCACGATGTCGTTGGGCAGCGCTAGCGGGAAAGTGCAATGGCGGCGGTCGATTCATGCGCCGAAGCGCGAATTCCAGCACACGCTGAATGACCGCGCGGCGCCGACGGCAGCCACCGATGGGAAGAGCCTTTTCGTATTCTTCGCGGATTTTGGTTTGGCCGCGTATGATTTCGACGGGAAGCAGCTTTGGCAGCTTCCGTTGGGACCGTTCAACAGCCTTCACGGTATTGCGGCTTCGCCGGTATATGTAGATGGCCGGGTGCTACTGGTTTGCGATCAGGACACCGATGCCTTTGTGATCGGCGTGGACGCCGAGAGCGGCAAGATCGCCTGGAAGACACCACGCGATGTTAGCAACGGGTATTCGACTCCGATCGTGTACCGGCCGGCTGGAGGCCCGGCGCAGGTGATTGCGCCCGGGTCGTATCAGCTCACGGCGTATTCGGTACGCGACGGTAAGCCGCTGTGGTACGTGCGCGGGCTGACGTGCCAGCCGAAGTCGGCGCCGACGATATCGGGCGACATTCTGTATTTCAATGGCTGGACGGTGGGGAACGACGCAGGGCAGCAAGTCGAGTTGCCCGCATTCGCCGAGGTGGTTGCGGCCGCCGATGCCAACCACGACGGCAAACTCTCTCAACCGGAGCTTCCCAAGCCATGGCAGCCGACGGGGACGTGGCGCGCGATCGACCTGGACCGGGATGGTTTTCTCAATGAGAGGGAGTGGACGCTGTTCCGCTCGCGCCGTGCCTCACGCAACAGTTTGATTGCCGTGAAGCTGGGCGGCAGCGGCGACGTGACTGACTCTCACGTGCTGTGGCGGTATGAAAAGTCGCTGCCCGACGTACCGATGCCGCTCGTCTACAAGGATGTTGTATTTATCGTCAAGAGCGGCGGGATTGCGACAAGCCTGGACGCGAAGACGGGTAAGGTGCTGAAGCAGGCGCGGCTGACGGGCGCGCTGGAAGATTATTATGCGTCGCCGATTGCGGCCGACGGCAAGATCTACATTCCGAGCGAACACGGCAAGGTTGTGGTGCTGCGTGCGACGGGCGATTGGGAGATATTGGCGATCAACGAGTTCGACGCGGATATCTACGCGACGCCGGCGATTAGTGAGGGGAAGATGTACATTCGCACGCGCAATGCCCTGTATGCGATTGGCGCGCCGCAGTAGCGCGGTCAGGTTGATGAGGATCGGCGTGCTCTGGCCATCTTGGCAAGTTCGTGGAAGACGGCCTTCCGTTCCCACGGATGGGGTGCCTGTGGAGCGAGTTCGCCGGCCAGGGGAGCGGCGAGGACCAGACCTCGAATCCCGCGGCCGCCGCGTACTTGGCCAGCGACGGTTAGGCATTCGGGGTTGCCGCCCAAGATCCTGACGGCGGCGCGGCCAGATGACTGGCGATGACGCCCAAGTTGAATCCGGCCTGCTCTGGGTGAACTGCGCCAGCGAACAGCGGCCGCCGGGGGAAAGCCGGTGCCGCAGGTGATGGCCAGATTCATGCGGCGATGGGGGCGTGAGCGGTGAAGCGTGACGAATGACGCGTGACGAATTGCATCCGCCCGACACTCTTACTATGAGGGCTGGAGCAATCCGGACGCAGATCGACTAAGATAACGGGCAATCTGGAGGAGAGAGTCGTATGAGCAGGAACAGTTTTCTAAGTTTGGCCGCGGTGATCACGCTGGGCGGCTCCCCGGTGATGTGGGCACAGAATGCCAACATTCTGCCCCTTGGTTCGGCCATCAAGTTCGGCGGTACAAATGCGCCGGACACCTACTCAGATCCCTCAACGTTTGGCCCCACGCCGGTGCTGGTGGATGGGGGAAAGGTGAGAATCTGGCAAGAGCAGATACCCACGGGGTCCAACGGCGAGTGGGCAATTTTCCACATGCAGACCGTGAACGGCGGCCCGCTGGCGAACAACCTCAACGCAAATTGGAACATCCTGGTCGATTACAACCTGCGTGTGCCCGCGTCCTTCGACGCCGCCGTGAATCAATGGCTGGTAAATGGGCGGCCGGCCACGTCGCTTTCCAACTTCGGCTCCTTCTGTTGCGCGGTGCTGAGCAATCCGATCCTGCCCGGACCTGCTTACTACAACACGGGCTTTAACGGACTTCTGGCAGCGGGGCTGCAGGCGAACTGGCAGCAGATTTTCATCAACCCGTACAGCTTCGGCAATAGCGGAGGCATCCCCACGGCGACGGCGAACGAGTTCACCTTTGGGCTGCACTTTACGCTTCGTCCGGCAGCATCGCCGACCATCACGCAGGTGATCAGCGCCGGGGCATTTGGGGCGTTCACGAGTTTTGCGCCGGGCTCCTGGATCGAAATTTACGGGTCGAATTTTGCGGTGGGCACGCAGGTTTGGGCGGGAGGGGATTTTGACGGCGCCAACGCTCCGACGAAAGTGGGCGGCGTCAGCGTGAGCATTGGCGGCCGGCCTGCTTACGTCAACTATGTGAGCCCAACGCAGGTGAACGTGCAGGTGCCGTCGGGAGTGGGTCCGGGACCGCAAACACTCACCGTCACGAACCCCACGGGGACCAGCGCGGCGTTTTCGGTGAACGTGGAGTCGGTGAAGCCGGGGCTGCTGGCGCCCTCCAGTTTCACGGTGGGCGGGGCGCTCAACGTGGTGGCGCTGTTTCCTGACAACACGACCTACGTGCTGCCTCCGGGCGCGATTGCGGGCGTTGCCTCCCGGCGCGCGCGGCCCGGCGAAACGATCACGCTGTATGGCATCGGATTCGGTTCAGTCACTCCGAATATCGCGCCCGGAGTGCTTGCCCAGCAGTTGAGCACGCTTGCCACGCCGCTGGTAGTCAACTTTGGCGGGACGCAGGCGGCGGTGAGCTATGCAGGCCTTGCCCCGAACTTTGTCGGGCTCTACCAGTTCAACGTTGTAGTGCCGTCGGTCGCGCCCAACGACCGGGTGCCGCTGACCTTCACGCTGGGCGGCGCGGGGGGAACGCAAAGCCTATTTATTGCCGTTGGGAATTGAGGCTGGGAGTGCGGCGGGTATATGATGCCTGCCAATGACCCGCCGCGATCTGCTTCAACGAGCCGCGCTGCTCGCCGCTCCACCTGTCTCGCCGTTGCTGCAACTTGCCGCAAACCCGGCCACGCTCAAGATTCGCAGCATTGAGCCGCACGTGCTGCGGATTGGCAATCGCAGCGACATCGTGTGCGCGCGCGTGGAGACCGAGGAGGGCATTCATGGCTGGGGCGAAGGGACGACGCCGCCGACGGTGTGGCCGATCGTCTCCACCATTCGTTCGCTGGAACCGTTGATCAAAGGTGAGAGCGCCTGGAACATCGAAAAGATCTGGCGCAAAGCCTATACCGTCGAGGAGAACACCCTGGGCGGAACGCTTTACGCGGCGATCAGCGCTATCGACATTGCGCTGTGGGACATTGTCGCCAAGAAGCTCAACGTGCCGGTGTACAAGCTTCTTGGCGGAAAGATTCACGACGGCATCCGCATCTATGCGAGTTACCGTTGGGGCAACATACCGCGCACGCGCGACGCCTACTATGCGCGTACGAAGGAGCTGATGGCGCAAGGCGCGACGGCGGGCAAGTACGATCCTTTTGGCGCGTATCCGGGTCCCGAGCGGCAGTTGTCGACCACCGTGCTCAACGAGGTGCGCGAGATGATTCGCGGCATTCGCGAGGCTGGTCCCGCCTTCGACATCTGCGTGGAGGCGCACGGTAAGTTCAACATGGCTACGGCGGGCCGCATCATCAAGATGCTCGAGCCGTTCGACCCGTTTTTCCTGGAAGAACCGATCCCCCCGGAAGATATGGACGCGATGGCCGAGCTGCAGCGCTCGACCAATATTCCGATCGCCACAGGCGAGGGCCTGCTTGGCCATTTCAACTTTGCGCAGCTCATCGCCAAGCGCGCGGCGCGCATTCTGCAGCCCGATGTTTCTCGTACGGGCGGCATCACGGCGTTCAAGAAAATCGCCGCCAACGCCGACGCTCACCTGGTGACGTTTGCGCCGCACAACCCGAACGGCCCGATCTGCACGGCGGCGAGCCTTCACCTTGCGGCATCGTCGCCGAACTTCCTGATTATGGAAGAGGGCAACACGCGTATTGAGCAGTACAACGACATCTTTGTGAGCGGATGGAAGCCGACGCTGGCGGCCTGGCGCGTGCCAGAAGACCCCGGCCTGGGTGTGGATTTCAAGCCGGAGTTCCTGCGGGAATTCACTGTGCGCATGCCGTAACGTTCCGCGCCAGCGGTTGCCGCGTCTTCACATCGCAATGGGCCGCATCGGCTTCGAGGTCGCGCAGAAAGCGGAACTCCTCGCGGTCCCAACGATAAACCGAACACGCCACGGAGCGCGGCCGGCACGGCGCATCGTTGTCTGGATCGATCGCATCGGTCCGATGCACGATCAACACGCTGCCGCGCGTCTCGTCCTTCACCGGAGCGATGACATTTCGCCGCTCCACATGCCACTCGCCTTTGGTTCCCGGCCCGGCCGTGTCGAAGTTGTTCGCCTCCATCGTGCGAAATACTCGGTAGAGACGCCCGGCGAGCATCTTATATATGGACAACTCAGTTGAATAGAAACCCGACCCGTGTCCGTATACACGCACGAACAGGTCATTCGGACTCGATGACGTTGCGCCTTTCAGTTCGATTGGATCGTTTCCGTCAAGATTCGAAAACTCCCCCACCTGCCACCACGACTTCCCGTCGAAATCGAAGACCATCGCTCTCTCGCCCGAATGGTCCTTCTGCACGATCACCCTCTCCAGTTCGGGATCATCATCAAGATTCGCGGCGATCAGCCGCACTTCATCGGAGTTCTTCAAGAAGGTCTGCAGAATTCGCTCGGGATCCGCGGCAATCCGCTTTCTCGGCTCGGGTCTGACGGCCGGCGACTGAGAGTGGGCCAAGCCCGCCAGGGTGAAGCAGAGGATTAGGCGGCATAGCATGGCCGCCATCTTACCGCGAGGCAATCGGCATCCGTCCGCCGCTACAGGCGCCACTCGAGCATGGCAGTGCCCCCGCCATAGCCGAACACCGGAATGAGGCGGCTGCGAGTGCCGACGGGGCTGCCGGGCAGGTTGGGGTCGTGGTGGGTCTTGTAGACAAAGCGGCCTAGTAGAAATCCAAGCGAGCCGCCGACGAAGACATCGGAGGCCCAATGGCGGCGCGCGCCCATGCGGGAGATGGACACGAGGCTGGCCAAGGTGTAGGCGGTGATGGGCACGGCAATATGGTCGCGATATTCGTAGGCAAAGACGGTGGCGATGGCGAACGAACTTGCGGCATGACCCGACGGGAAAGAATCGCCGCCGCGAAAAAAGCCGCTATGCGATTCATCGGAGATGGGGCGCTCGCGTTGTGTGGCGAACTTCAGTACCTGAACCACGGCCTGGGTGTGGCCGAGAGCGTAGAGGCTGAGCCATCCGGTTTCGCTGGCATGATGATTGCCGGTGGCTTTTCCCACGAGGAAAACCGCGCCCGAGATTCCGGTCAACGTATAGGCACCGCCGAGCCGCGACACACGCGTGCTCCACAGCGTCTGGTCTGAGCTATTTGGAAGCAAGTCGGCCGTTTTTCTGTCGGTGGCCAACAGAGCAACGGAGATGAGAGCAAACGGCAGCACGTATTTCTTAACGCCGTGGGCGCTATAGCTGTCCCGCTTGAAGGGGCTGGACCATATTTTCCACTCGTCGCGCACGAATGCGCGGGCTAACGGCAGTTTGTGGGGAGCAGGGGAAGGCGAGGCGGTGGAAGCCGGGGCGGTGGACGGTTCCTCTGTTTGCGGCTGTGCGGGCGGAGTCTGGGCTGATGCAATTAAGACGAACGCGCATTGGAGAGCCAGTAGGCACGCCATCCCTCGGAAGAATCGGGCGGAATTCATAGCTGGCGAGTAGAGTCTGGGTGTGACAAATTCGTTACGCATCCGAATCCTGCCATGGTACCGCGCGTCAGCTGATCAATCCATTCCGCAAGGCAAACCGCACGATGTCGCCGGTGTTGTGCAGGTTCAGCTTCTCCATAATCTTGCCGCGGTGGGCCTCAACCGTGTAGACGCTCAAGGTCAGAATGTTGGCGATTTCCTTATTGGTCTTACCCTCGGCGATCATCTGGAGAACTTCGCGTTCGCGGCTGGAGAGCATGTCGATGGGGTTGGTGACATGCTTTCGGTAGTCGGTGAGCACGGCGTCGGCGATAGCCGGACTCAAATATGCTTCGTTTCGGGCCACGGCGCGAACGGCGTCGACAAAGGCGTTCTCGGCGGCGTCCTTCAAAACATATCCGCGCGCGCCCGCACGGAGGATCTCGCGCACGTAGACGGCGTCGCGATGCATGCTGAGCGCGAGCACTCGCGTACGGTCGCAGGTGTCGGTGATGCGCCGGGTCCCCTCGATACCGTTCAGTTCCGGCATCGACACGTCGATGACGACGACGTCGGGCTTGAGTTGTTGTGCGAGTTCGACAGCTTCGCGGCCGTTCTGCGCCTCACCCACCACTTCCATGTCCGGTTCCTGCGCAAGGATCAGCCCAAAGCCGCGCCGCACCACGGTGTGGTCGTCAGCCAGCAGGATCCGGATTTTCTTGACTGCCATCTTCTTCCTGTCCCCGGAACGGCGCCTCCACAAGTATGCGGAGTCCGACACCTAGCCGGTTCTCGACCTTCAGTTCGCCTTCCACCTGCCGCGCCCGTGCGCGCATACCGACCATTCCGAGGCTCGGCTGGGAGGGCGCACCGTCGTCGGAGATTCCCTTCCCATTGTCGTGAATTTCCATTGTCACGCGGCCACGCGCGACGTCCAGCCGCATGGACGCCTCAGTTGCTCCAGAATGGCGGGCGATGTTGGTCAACGCCTCCTGCGCGATGCGGAACAACTGCGTCTCCAGGTTGTCGGACATGCGCCCGGAAAAGCTCGAATCGTACTTCACCTGAATTCGGGTTCTTTGCGCGAACCGCTCGGAGAGCCAGCGCAGGCCCGCGTCCAACCCAAAATCGTCGAGGATGACCGGGCGCAGCATCTGAGAGAGCTCGCGGATGCCGGTCATCACCTCGTCCAGCATGCCCAGCAACTCCTCGCGTTGCTGCGGCAGTTCTTCCGGGCTCATGCGCTTCATCATCCCTTTGACACCGGCCATGGCCTGGCCAAGCTCGTCGTGAATCTCATGGGAGAATCGCCGCGCGATCTTTTCGTTACTCTCTACCATGTGCCAGGAGACCCTGGTCAACTCGGCGGTCTGCCACTCCAGCCGCCGGAAGGCCTTGTCGGTGGTCCAGATCGTCAGCGCCGACCCGCCCACGGCCAGCACAAAGCACGCGCCCAGTATCCAAATCAGGCCGCCGAGCAACCGTCCGGACTGCTCTTCGATTCGCGTTTCCAACTCCGTCGCCCGCTCGGTGTTTAACAGATGCTCGCGCACCAGGTCCTGGGCGTTTTCCTGAATTTGCTGCGAACCTTGATAGCCGACATATGCAGCGGCCATTACTAAAAGCACAACCAAGCCGAAGCCGAGCACCATCACGCGCAATACGGTCTGCCTGGACATGGGTGGACTGAGGATGCGGACGATGGCATTTCCACCGTCCTCAGTTTCAGTGTAGGGCGAAATCCCCGCCGGCACCTGGAGCGACTGCACGCGTTCGAGCCTCGCCTTCCAGCATGGATGACCCGGAAGCGCGAACATATCGCCTCCGGGGGCTACCGGGACGCCCACGTTTAGGGATGTTTAGGCCAAGTCCCCTGCCGACAGGCGGGCGTGCCCCCTTTGTAGGCTATGGCCCATGTTTCCCCTTCCGAGCAATCTTAATGAGTCGAACCTTTATGACACCGATCCGCCGGCTCACCGGTCAACTCATCTTCTGCGGCGTCGCGACCTGGGCGATGTGCGGCTGCTCCAAACCAGAGCAGGCAGAAGCGCAATCCGACAATGCCGCCGCGCCGGCGTCCAAGCCGCAGGAAGAGGACGAGAACATCGTCCACCTCGGGCCGAACGCCCCTGAACTGAAGCAGATGACCGTGGAGGTGGTGCGGGCAATTCCGGTTCCGGCCGACGAGGTGACGGCACCGGCCAAAATCGCCGCCAACCCTAACCGGGTTGGTCACGCGGTGCTGCCCGCGCCCGGCCGCATCGTGCGCGTGCTGGTGAAGCTTGGCGACTCAGTGACCCGCGGGCAACCGGTGGTTACCCTGGAAAGTCCCACCATCACCGACGCCGAATTCGGCTACACACAGGCCGAAACGACGGTGCGCCAGTCGGAGCTGGCCGTGGCTAAAGCCGAGGCCGACTTATCGCGCCTGAGCGATCTGTTGGAACATCAGGCCGTCGCGCAGAAGGAAGTCCTTGCCGCGCGCACCACGCTGGCGTTATCGCAGTCGGCCCGCGAACAGGCCAATAGTGCCCGCGAACAGGCCCGGCGCAGGCTGGAACTGATGGGCTTGAAAGCGGGGCAATTCCAGCAACAGATCACGCTGACGGCCCCGATTTCGGGAAAGGTTCTTGCCGTGAACGCGGTCGACGGCGAATTCCGCAACGAGATCACGGCACCGTTGGTGACCATTGCCGACCTCAGCCGTGTTTGGGCGACCTCCGATGTGCCGGAGAGCAAAATCCGGTACTGCAAAGTGGGTGGCATGGCCAGCCTGGAGCTGATCGCTTTCCCCAACGAGACGTTCCGCGCCAAGGTGACGCGCATCGCCGATACCGTCGATGGGGAAACCCGGACCATACAGGTAAGCGCCGAGCTGGACAACACGTCGGGCCGGTTTCGTCCGGAGATGTTCGGCACGGTGCGTTATGCCGACGGCATGACAACCGAACCGTGGGTTCCCGACGCGGCCGTGGTGCGCGTCAACGACCAGGATTTCGTCTTCATCGAATTGGCACCGGGCCGCTTCCGTTCCACTCTCGTCGACGTCGGCAAGCATCATGATGGCGGATTCGCGATAGCCAAGGGCCTCAAGACCGGTGACCGGGTGGTCACCAAGGGCGCCGTCTACCTCAAGGCCGCACTGTAAATTCCCAATGCGCAAAATCATTCACTTTGCGATTCATCAGCCGCTCTTTGTCTTTTTGCTGCTGCTTCTGTTCATCGGCGCGGGTATTTTCGCCTTTCGCACGCTGCCGATTGAAGCGTTTCCCGACGTCACCGACATTCAGGTCACGGTGGTTACGCTGTACCCAGGCCACGCCGCCGAAGAGGTGGAAAAGCAGATCACCATTCCGCTGGAGATTGCGCTGGCCGGCCTGCCGCATTCACTTCGCGTTTTCTCGCACACGCAGTACGGGCTGTCGTCGACCTACATCACCTTTGACGACGATGCCGACAACTACTTCGCGCGCCAGCAGGTGTTGGAGCGGCTGCGCGACGTGGAGTTGCCGGAGGGGATTCACCCCGAGCTTGCACCCTTGTCGAGCCCGATCGGCGAGATCTATCGCGTTTACCTGAAGTCGGACAAATACTCGGCGATGGAGCTACGCACGATACAGGATTGGGTCGTTGAGCGCAATCTCAAACTTGTGCCGGGCGTCGCCGACGTGGTGGTGCGCGGCGGCTTCATCAAGCAATACCAGGTGGTGCCCGACCTCACCAAGCTCAAGTCGCACGGACTGGCGATGAGCCAAGTGTTCGACGCGCTCGAACACGGCAACATGAACGCCGGCGGCGGCTACATTGAGCAGGGCGAGCAGCAGTTCATTATTCGCGGCGTCGGCCTGCTGCGCACACCGCAGGACATTCGCAACGTGGTTGTCTCAGAGCGCGGCGGCGTGCCCGTATTGGTCGGCGATGTGGCCACGGTAGAAACTGGATTCCAACAACAGCAGGGCATCGTCGGCATGGATGGCAACGACGACATTGTCAACGCCACGATTCTGATGCGCAAGGGCGAAAACCCGTCGATCGTTCTGCAGGGCGTTAAGGCAAAAATCGACGAGCTGAACCAGAGCATCCTTCCCAAAGGCGTCGAGCTTATTCCGTATTACGATCGCGCCTGGCTGATCGGCAACACGCTCAAAACGGTGTTCAAGAATCTCGGCGAAGGCGCGCTGCTGGTGACGCTGGTGCTCTACCTGTTCCTTGGGCGCGTGCGGCCGGCATTCATCGTGGCGATCGTGATTCCGCTCTCGCTGCTGGCGACGTTTATCGGCCTGACCATCAAAGGCATCCCGGCCAATCTACTTTCGCTCGGCGCAATGGACTTCGGCATCATCGTCGACGGCGCGGTGATCGTCGTGGAAAACATTTTCCGCCACGCTTCGCACGATCGAGACAAGTATGGATCGTTCAAAGAACTAGTGGCGGAGGCGGCAAGCCAGGTGGGCAGGCCTACCTTTTTCTCGATGTTGATCATCATCATCGCCCACCTGCCCATTTTTACCCTGCAGCGTCATGAAGGCCGCATCTTCGCGCCGATGGCCTACACCATCACGTCGGCGTTGATTGGTTCGCTCATCTTCTCGCTGACGCTCGTTCCCGTGCTCTGCGTCTACCTCTTGAAGAACACGCGCCACGAAGAGGACAACCTTCTGGTGCGGTATTCGCAGCGCGCCTACCGCGCCGTACTCAAGCCGGCGCTGGCGCATCCCTTCCTCGTGCTGGCCGTGTCCGGAGCGGCGCTGGCGGGAAGCCTGATTCTGGTTCCCCAACTCGGTTCGGAGTTTCTGCCCGAACTGAACGAGGGCAGCATTTGGATCAACTTCACCTTGCCGGCCGGCGTATCCACGAGCGAAGTGACCCGTACTTTGCACAAGGCCCGCGAGCGCCTGCATTCGATTCCCGAAGTCTCGCGCGTGGTTTCGCAGGCGGGCCGCCCGGACGACGGCACCGATCCCAAGCCGATCAACATGGTGGAAATCCTTGTCGATCTCAAGCCGGTGGAGGAATGGCGGGCCCATGTGAGCAAAGAGGACCTGATCGACCAGATGGAAAAGCTGATGGACGATATGCCTGGCGTGAAGCCGTCATTCTCACAGCCGATCCGCGACAGCGTACTGGAATCGATTTCGCAGATCGACGGGCAGATCGTCATCAAGCTATTTGGCGACGACTCCAGCCTGCTCAAGAAAAAGATTGAAGAAGTGCGCGAGTTGATCGAGCCCATACGTGGCGTGGGCCGCGCCTTCGTCGACCGCGCGGGCCGCGTGCCCCAACTGATGATCGAGATCGACCGGGAGCGAGCCGCCCGGTATGGGCTGAACGTTGCCGAGATCGACGATGTGATCGAGACGGCGCTCGGCGGCCGCCCGGCGACGCAAATCTGGGAAGGCGAGAAGCGGTTCAATGTTGTCGTGCGCATGCGCGACGAAGATCGCAGCAACGTCGATGCCCTGCGCGGATTGCTGCTCGATGCACCCGACCATTCGCAGGTGCCGCTGGACCAGGTGGCGAAAATCGGCGTGCAGGAAGGCGTCATGAACATCAGCCGCGAGGCCGGGCGCAGCACTGCCGCGATCGGCGTCTTCATCAAGAACCGCGACATGGGCAGCCTCGTCCAGGAGATGCAAGCC
>JBDTVQ010000086.1:0-19406 GCA_040007195.1 Acidobacteriota bacterium
GCAACGCCGCCGCGCAGGCGAACAAACTAAGAAGAAGCAGAGGCTGGCGCATCCAAATACTCAACACCCACATTGCGTGTGCTGGCAGTTAGCATATCATTCGATGTAGTGATGGCGAAGCTTGTAAGTTCCCTGATAGCCCTGCTTCTCGCCTGCGCCGCACCGGGTGCGGAGCTACCCCTAATCGATGCCGTTCAGGAAGGGGATCAGCAGCTTGTTCTGGAATTGTTGCGCAAAGGCGCCGGCGTCAACTCGCCGCGGCCCGACGGTTCCACGCCGCTGGCATGGGCGGTGAGCCGGGAGAACATCGAAATCGTAACGGCGCTCTTGCAGGCGGGGGCCAATCCGAATGCCGCGGACGAGAACGGCGTTACTCCACTCTCGCTTGCGTGCGAGTTGGGAAATCTGAAGATTTCCGAGATGCTGCTCGCCGCCAAGGCGGACCCCAACGCGGCCAAGTGGAACGGCGAGACTCCGCTGATGTCCGCCGTCAATGCCGGTAATCTGGAGTTAGTCCAACTGCTGGCCAAGAGCGGGGCAAAGACGAATATCGCCGAGGCGCGTGCCGGTCAAACTCCGCTCATGTGGGCTGCCGCCGAAGGACGAGCGCCATTGATGAAGCTCCTTATCGAACAGGGCGCGGACGTCAATGTAGTTTCCAAACACGGATACAACGCGCTGCTTTTCGCCGCTCAAAAGGGAGATGTCGAATCCGTAAAGCTGCTGCTGGCGAACAAAGCCGATCCCGAATACAAGAATCCCGACGGAGCCTCCGCTTTCCTGTTGGCCATGAATCGCGGTCACGAGCCTGTAGCGCGGTTGATGATGGACAACGGCGCCGACGTGAACGCGCGTGACAAGTCGGGCACTGCGCCGATTCACGAAGCGGTCCGGCAAGGGAAATTGGACCTGGTGCGGGAACTGGCGCGGCGTGGCGCCGACATTCACGCTCGGACCAGCGTCCCTCCGGGCCCGCCCAGTTTCTTCCGCACCGAAGGCCAGACGCCGTTTCTGATGGCGGCGCAGGCGGGCAACGTCGAAATGATGAAGACGTTGATCGCGCTTGGCGCCAACCCAAAGGACTCCACCCCGACGGGCACCGGCGCACTGATGATGGCGACGTTTTCGCGGCGGCTGGCGCCAGTGAAGTACCTCGTCGAACTTGGGATCGACGTCAACGAAGGCACGGAAAATCGCGGCGGCGTTCTGCACAACGCAATCCGTTTCGGAG
Organism: Acidobacteriota bacterium; assembly: GCA_040007195.1. Classification (GTDB taxonomy): domain Bacteria; phylum Acidobacteriota; class Terriglobia; order Bryobacterales; family Bryobacteraceae; genus JAFLBB01. Next base: position 1,232 of record JBDTVQ010000086.1, read on the forward strand.
CCACCGACGTGATTGAATACCTGGTGGAAAAGGGTGCAGACCTGACGGCAAAAGACCAATTCGGGCGGACTCCGCTCGAGGAGGCCGAGTTCGAGGCTCCGAACAAGATAATCGAGCTGCTGAGGAAGCTGACGGCGGCCCAAGCCGTGGCTCCGCAGGCGCCCGCGGAGAAGTGATTCTTCACTCGCCGCTGTGCTATATTTACTAGTGAAGTAACCACCTGCAGTGCGCCCGTAGCTCAGCTGGATAGAGCGTTTGGCTACGAACCAAAAGGTCAGAGGTTCGAATCCTCTCGGGCGTACCACTCAACCCTTTCCGTACCTCCTACCCAGCCCCTCAAAGCGATTGTTTTCGCTCCATAACATCCCGTCCTGGACCTAAGGTTTTTGACGGCGGCGGGCCATTGCCTCAGGCAAAAGAATCTGTTACTGTTGGGGCGAGAATAGAGGCCGATCGGCCACTATTCAAGAGAACAGCACATGCTGACTCAAGATCACCCACCGAGCCAATATCAACCCAGTACCGGCCCGGCGTGGCGACCTCACCACAAGGAGGACCCACTGATGGAGACACTCAAGAACGATGAAGAATTGAAGGCGCATCTGATGATGGAGCACCCCGAATTCAGGATGTGTTTTGAACAACATCATGAATTCGAGCTCCGGCTGAACGACCTGGAAGCCAAATCTCATCTGAACGACGATGAGCAGATGGAAGAAGTGAGGCTCAAAAAGCTGAAACTTCACTCCAAGGATCGCATGCTGGAGATCATGTCCCGTTACCGACTGGAACATGTACCGGTGTAGTGATCAGGTGCGCCTTTAGCGCATCGACGCTCAATCTGTAGTAGAAATCGGGAGTCGCCGAAAGGTGGCTCCCGATTTTCGTTTAGGGGGGCGGCGAGGAGTCGCGTCAGGCCGATTGCAGCGCTTCGCGGCGGGCACGCTCAAGCTGGCGCAGGGAATGGAAGGCGCGGGGCCGCACCAGCGCCGATTCGTCCTTGGTGAGTTTCACCAGCGCGTCGAAGAATCGCCGGTCGGCCAATTCGCCCATGGCCCAGGCGACAGCGGCGCGCGTCGGCGCGGCATTCGATTCGCAGAGTGTAAACAGGCGTTCGGCGCTCTCGTCCTGCTTACCCAACAACCACAGGCCAACCAGGGCCGTGGTGGTGACGCGATGATGAGCATCCAGGAGCGCCTCGCGAAAGACGACCTCGGCATCGGGCATCTCCGAATTCCACAAAGATTCAATGGCATTGGCCCGCACCCGCGCATCGGGGTCCTTCAATTGGGTATAGAACCAACTGGAGTTGTTCGTGAGCTCGGCGATGTACTGCGCAGCCTTCGATCGAACGAATGAGTCGTCCTGGCGCATCAACTGGACCTGGAACGGCATGAGCCTGTTGGAACGTAGAGTGCGGCGCAGGATGTCGATGGTGCGGATTCGGCGCCGGCGGCCGTTGTCATGTTCCCCCGGCGCGCTGAGCAGGGCGTGTTGCGCGAGACGGAGTTCAAAGCCCGCACCGGCTCGCAGGAGTGCGGCTGCAATCTTGATGGCCTGCTCAAGTGGCATGCCGTCGGGGTCAGAGACCGCGGCGACATCATAGTCGCCAGCGGCGAGAACTTTGGCGAGAAATGCCGCCGGGGGTTGATCTTCCAGAGGATTCAGCACCTCCGGCACCATTCGGATCAGGGTATTCGGTTCGTCGCGGATCCAGCCTTCCAGCCGGTGCCGCGCTTCCACGGGGCTCTGCAAACAAGAAAGGAGGACTTTTCGCAGCTCTCCGATCTCCATCCGTTCTGTTCCAGCGCCGGGTGAGCGCACTTCCAACGCGGTTCCTCCGCAGATTCTTATCGGGCGGTGATACGGATGTAATAGAGTTTTTTGCCTATTTCGCCAGGAAGACGCGGATGCGCTCGACGGCCTCGAGCAGGTTTTCGAGCGAATTTGCATAAGAGAAGCGCAGATAGCCCTCGCCATAGGCGCCAAATGCCGTGCCCGACAGACAAGCAACGCCGGCATGCTGCAACAAGTCATCCGCAAATTGTTTCGCTGGCCGCCCGGTGCCCTTGATGTTCGGGAACGCATAGAAAGCGCCCTCGGGCATACGGCACTGGAAACCGGGCAGCGTGTTGAGCGCGGCAATGAATGCATCGCGGCGGCGGCGGAACTCGGCGACCATTGCGGTCACGTCGTCCTGTGGACCGGTGAGCGCCGCCAACCCCGCCCGCTGCGTGAAACTCGCGGTGCACGAGTTCGAATTCACCATCAGCTTGTTCACGGCTTCCACCAGCCACGCAGGCATTACGCCATAGCCCAGCCGCCAGCCGGTCATGGCGTACGTCTTTGAGAAGCCGTCGAGAATGATCGTCTTCTCCTGCATGCCAGGGAACGAGGCGATGGAAACCGGCTTCTCGCCATACACGATGCGGCAGTATATCTCATCGGACAGCACCATCACGTCGCGGTCGCGCAGCATGTTGGCGATTTCGGCCATGTCGCCTGCCGGAATCAGGCCGCCTGTGGGATTCTGCGGCGAATTCAGAATCACCAGCTTCGTCTTCGGCGATAGCTTCGAACGGAGCACGTCGAGATCGAACGAAAAGCCGCGGTCTTCGACGAGCGGCACGGGTACGGGCGTCGCGCTGAGAAAGCCGATCATCGATTCATAGATCGGGAAACCGGGGTTGGGGAAAATCACCTCGTCGCCCGCTTCGAGCAGGGCCATCATCGGGAAGAAGATGATCGGTTTGCCGCCCGGCACGACGGACACCTGGTTTGGCGTAACGGTAATGTTGCGCGTTGTCCCGATGTGATGGGCGATCGCCTCGCGGAAGTCCGGATAGCCTTGCGTCGGCCCGTAGTGGGTCCACTCGTCGTCGAGGGCCTGCTTGGCGGCGGCCACAACGTGAGGCGGCGTTGGGAAATCGGGCTCGCCAATCTCCAGGTGCACGATGGAACGCCCCTGCGCCTCAAGCGCACGGGCCTTCACCAGTACTTCAAAGGCGCCCTCCACGAGAAGGCGCGACATGCGGTCGGCTAATTGCACGGTTCAGATCCTTTGAAAGAATGCCACTCCGTCGCGCTCTTCCACCAGCGAGACGGTATCGCCGATCGTCACCCGGGAACCGCGAATGCGCACGGTACGCCGCGAACCGCCGTCGAACTCGACAATGGCGAGTTGGTAGGGCGCTTCTGCGGCCAGCGATTCCGGCGGCGCGTGGACCACGGTTTCCGTGTAGACGACGGCTTGCATCCATTTGAGGATACAGCGCGGCGCCATTTTGTGATCCCCGGGAGGCGCGCGGGGCATCGGAAAAGAGTGGCCATGAAGCTCCTAAGCTTACTGTTCGTGTGTTCGCTGCTCCCGGGTCAGGATACGGCGGGCGTGGGTTCGATGGAAGGTTTAGTCACACGGGCGGATGGGCAGTCCGCCGCCGGTGTGCAAGTGTGCATCAGCGGGACGGACCGATGCGCGGCGTCAGATATCACAGGGCGGTTCCGGATTTCGGAGATGCGGGCCAGGCTCATATGAACTCTCCGTGCGAGCCGCAGGCTCAGCAGCGATGGTGACGGCGGCTGTGGAAGTACGCGCCGGGCTGACCGCCCGCGTGGAAGTGACGCTGGCGCGGTTGGAGTCTCTGGCGGAATCGGTCACGGTGACGGCAGGGGCTTTTGTTCAACCGGAGGAGATCAAGAGCTCCAGCTTCCTGGCGACTGGCGAAGAAATTTTCAAAAGCGCCGGAACACTCCAGGATGTCAGCCGCTATGTGCAAACGCTGCCAGGGGTCGTGATCGGCTCCGACGATTTCCGTAATGACATCATTGTGCGCGGCGGATCTCCGCTGGAGAACCTGTTCATCGTCGACAACGTGGAGATTCCCAACATCAACGCATTCGCCAACTTCGCCTCGGCGGGCGGCACGGTGGGTATTCTCGACGCAGCGCTTATTCAGGACGCTACGTTTCTGACTGGGGGATACCCGGCACCTTTCATCAACCGCACATCAAGCGTCCTGCAGGTGACGCAGCGCGAGGGCAACAGGAACCGCTTTGGCGGGCGGGCCACTCTGGGGTTTGCCGGGGCGGGTGCGATTTTAGAAGGCCCATTTGCAAAGGGCAGGGGGTCGTGGATCAGTTCCGCCAGGCGCAGCTTTCTGGATCTATTCACGGAGGACATAGGCGTTGGCGGTGTGCCTGCCGTTTACACCTTTAACAACAAGATCGTTTATGACCTGTCACCACGGGATCGCATCTGGGGCGTGAGCATTACGGGCGTGGACCGCATTCGGCTGGGCGCACGCCAGGACAAAACGCTCGACAGCGCGGAACTGAACAATCTCGACATTCGATATCAGGGTTGGCGGAGCGCGAACGGGTTTAGCTGGCAACGCCTGTTCGGCAGCCGGGGCGTGGGGTTGCTGGGCGTGAGCCATTCGGTGGCAAACGTGGATCAACAGGTGAAGGATCTTGTCTACGACAGCGTGCCGCCGGACGATGTGACCGTGGACGATCTAATCGCGCGGAGTCCGGTGGTATTCCGTGATGATTCGCGGGAAGGCGAGAGCACGATCAAGTACGATTTGACGGCCTATGCTGGCGCATTGGGAAAATTGCAGGCCGGCGGCAGCCTGAAAGTGTTTCGCATCCGGTATGATCTCGCCTCGCCACTGGGCAGTGATTCGCCGTATTCGCTGGACCGCACCGTGAACGCCTTTGCCCTTCGACAGAAGTTCACCGCGACGCAGACGGGCGCCTACCTGCAGTCTTCGCGCAATCTGACGCCGAGGCTCAATGTTACGTGGGGTGGGCGGGTGGACAAGTACGGCTACATTGGCAGAACGCGGTTCAGCCCGCGAGCGGGTGTGAGCTACCGCATCACGAACAAACTGAGCTGGCGCGCGAACTACGGCAGCTACTATCAGCAACCTTACTTCGTGTTCCTGTCGTCATTTCCGGAGAATCGCGGGCTGGCGCCGTGGCGGGCCGACCATTACGTTACGGGCTTCTCCTACGTCTTAAATGGCAGTCTCCGCATGACCATCGAAGGCTACCGGAAGAACTACAAGGACTACCCGGTATCGACTCAGTTCCCTTCCTTGTCGCTCGCCAGCATCGGCGACACGTTTGACGTGCGGGAGATTCTGTTCCCACTGACCAGCGCCGGACGCGGCCGGGCCGAGGGCGTGGAGTTGTTTATTGAGAAGAAGTTTACGGATCGCTGGTTTGGGCAGATGAACTTATCGTTCTCAAGAACACGGCAATCTGGACTTGATGGCAAGCTGCGGCCCGGTTCGTTCGACTATCCGCGGGTGTTCAATGTGATCGGCGGTTACCGGCTCACGAAAAACTGGGAACTGTCGGCTCGCGTCGCGTATCTCGCGGGCCGGCCGTACACGCCCTTTGACGTTGCGGAGTCGACTCGCCAGAGGCGCCCGATCTTCGACCTGCGCCGCGTAAATGCTCAGCGCCTGCCCGAGTACGTGCGCATCGACGTTCGGCTGGACCGGACGTTTATGGTGCATGACAAACCACTGCTCATTTTCGTTGGTGCGCAGAATGCGATCGGGCGGAAGAATGTGGCGAGCTACACCTGGGACCGCCGCGCGAACACGATTCAGGCGAACGAACAGACCGGAGTGTTCCCCTTGATCGGAATGGAATGGCGATTCTAGCGCGGATACTTCGTCACCACTTCGCGGGCGAGGAGATGGTCGATGTGGTGCTGCATGTGGAGGACATAGTCGTCGATCACAAAGCCGAGCGTATTCGGTTCATAGGTGCCGATGTGGCAGGGGGTTTCGAGCGCCTCGTCGGGGATGCGGTCGATCAGATGCGCGAGAAAGAGGTTGTAGTGAACCCACAGGTCGACGAGCGTGAGCCAGGGAAGGGCTTCGTAGGCGTGGAGGCGCACCCAATCGTCTTGCGCATATCCGGGGCCCTCATAGGGACCGTGCAGCGTCGCACGCACGAAGCGTTGATGGTTATTGGCGGCGGAATCGAGCAGGTGGCCCAGTTCCTGTTTGAGATTCCAAGCACCGGGGACGGCTGAAGGGGCCGAGGCAATTTCGTCGGGGACGGCGTAGAGAATGGGAAATTCGCGATTGACCGTGTCGCGCAGATATTGAGCGAGTTTGGCTGCCATGCTCTATTTTGTCACGCGTCCGCGCGTTATTCTGGCGGCATGGCACTTATCACGCGGAGGGGCGCGCTTGCTGCGCTGGCAGGGGCGGTTGCGGCGCGAGGACAGAGCACTACGAACCCGGATGTGGCGATCATTGGCGCGGGATCGGCCGGTCTGAATGCAGCGCGCAGGCTGCAGGAATTGGGGAGGTCCGTGGTCGTGCTGGAGGCACGCGACCGCATCGGCGGCCGCGCATGGACGGAGACCGACACCTTTGGCATTCCGTTCGACCGCGGCTGTGCATGGCTCCACAAAGCCGACGACAACCCCTATACACCGCTGGCGCGCGAGTGGGGCTTCACGCTGTTCGAACACAACAATCACCTCGATGGCTTATGGCTAGGCGATCGTAAAGCGACCGACGCGGAGCGCAAGCAGCAGACCGACGAGGAGGCCAAGCTCGATCTGCTGATGTCCAAGCGCGCCAAGCAGCGCAAGGACAAGTCGGGAGAGGCCTGGCTAAAGCGGCGCGGCGTGGTGGAGGATGCCGTGGCAACTTTCCATGGACCCATGTCGTCCGCCGTCGACCTCGACGAACTCTCCACCATCGACTACGAAACGATCGGCACCGACGTTGAACCAAACCTACTGATCAAGGAAGGCTATGGCGCGCTGGTGGCGCGTTATGGACGCGAAGTGAAGGTCGAATTGAATACGCCCGTGCGGGGCATCCGGTATGCAGGCCAGGGCGTGGAAGTGGAGACGGCGAAGGGCACCGTGAGGGCGCGCGCCTGCGTCGTCACGAGTTCCACCGGAGTGCTTGCGGCAGAGAAAATCCGTTTCGATCCCGTGCTGCCGGAATGGAAGCGCGACGCCATCGCCGGAATTCCGATGGGCTTGCTGGCCAAGATCGCGTTCCAGTTTCATTCCAGCGGCCTGTTCGGGCTACAGGACTTCGACGACCTATTGCGCGAGCAACGCGGCAAGCGCGACATCTACTTCCTCTCCTTCCCGTTCCACTTGCCGCTGATGGTCGGCTTCGTCGGCGGCGACTTCGCATGGGAACTTTCGGCCGCGGGCGAACGCGAAGCCGTGGACTACGGCACGAATCACCTGCGCCACATGTTCGGCTCCGACGTTGACAAGCAAATCGTAAAAGGCACCTTTACGCAGTGGGCAGGCGATCCATGGGCGCTTGGCGCATACGCCACGGCGACCCCGGGCAATGGCCACCGGCGCGCGGATCTTCGCCGCACGGTGGCCGATCGTGTCTACTTCGCGGGCGAGGCCTGCGCGCCGCGCTGGACGCAGACCTGCGGCGGAGCCGCCCTTAGCGGACGCGAAACAGCGGAATCAATTCACAAGGCATTGGGATAATCGTAAGAGATGACGCGAAGGCGGTGGTTCATCGGCGCGGCGGCCGGCTTGTATGGCTGTTCGCGCGTGGAAATCAAACCGGTGGAGCAGCTCTCCAAACCGGGCACGCCGCCGCCGGCTTCGCTGTCCGATGACAAGGTGGCGATCGTGCAGTTCTCGGCCGACGGCAAGAGCACTGGCAAGGCTGAGGTGCAGAAGATCGTTCTGCCCAACGACGTCTGGCAGGAGCGTCTCACCCGGCTTGCTTTTCAAGTGACTCGCGAAAAGGGCACTGAGATGGCCTTCACGGGCAAGTACGACAAGAACTACGCGCCCGGCCTCTACTGCTGCGTCTGCTGCGATACGGCGTTGTTCAGTTCGGAGACGAAGTTCGATTCGCATACCGGGTGGCCGAGTTTCTGGGCGCCCATTGCGGCCGAAAACCTCTACACGCAAACCGACGACAGCTATGGCACACTTCGCGATGAGGTGTTGTGCCGCCGCTGCGACGGACACCTCGGCCATGTGTTCCCCGATGGCCCCGAGCCCACCCGCCTGCGCTACTGCATGAACTCGGCCGCGCTTCGCTTTGCGCCCGCGCCGGGCGGCGTGACCAGCAAGGTTGGATAAACTAGCTGCTTCGCATGCCGAAGCTTCCCTATCCTCCCTACGAACACTCGAAACACGAGACCCCCGGCCGGCTCCGCAGCCGCAACTGGTTTGACAACCTGGCCAACTCCGACGCGACCTCGATTTATCTCGAGCGATTCCCCAACTACGGAATCACGCGCGAAGAGATGCAAGGCGGCAAGCCGATCATCGGCATTGCGCAAACTGGAAGCGATCTTTCGCCGTGCAACCGCCACCACATTGAACTCGCCAAGCGAACCCGCGATGGCATTCGCGATGCGGGCGGCGTGCCGTTCGAATTTCCCGTGCATCCGATTCAAGAGAGCTGCCGCCGCCCCACCGCCGCGATTGACCGCAACCTCGCTTATATGGGCCTGGTGGAAGTACTGCACGGTTATCCGCTGGACGGAATTGTCCTCACCACCGGGTGCGATAAAACCACACCCGCATGTTTGATGGCCGCGGCGACGGCGAACATTCCCGCCATTGTCTTTTCAGGCGGCCCGATGCTGAACAGCTATCACAAGGGGCAACTGGCGGGGTCGGGCATGGCGTTGTGGGACGGACGCCGTCAGCTTGCCGCTGGGGAGATCGATCTGCAGGGCTTCTTCGACCTCGTCGCCGCTTCGGTACCGAGTATCGGCCACTGCAACACAATGGGCACGGCGACCACGATGAACTCGCTCGCCGAAGCGTTGGGAATGTCGCTTCCCGGTTGCGCGGCTATTCCCGCGCCTCATCGCGAACGGGCGCAGATGGCTTATGAGACCGGCCGCCGCATTGTGGCCATGGTGCACGAGGATTTGACGCCTTCGAAAATCATGACGCGCGAGGCGTTTGAGAATGTGATCGTCCTCAACTCGGCGATAGGCGGTTCGACGAATGCCCCGCCCCACATCAACGCGGTGGCACGCCATATCGGCGTCGAGCTCGACAACACAGAGTGGGAGACGATCGGCCACGACATTCCGCTGCTGGTAAACCTGCAGCCGGCGGGCGAGTACTTGAGCGAGTCCTACCATCAGGCCGGCGGGGTGCCTGCCGTGTTCGGTGAACTGATGGCGGCGGGAAAGATCCACACAGGCGCGATGACCGTGACCGGCAAAACGATCGGCGAAAACTATGCTTCGGCCCGCAGTGAGGACCACAAAGTGATTCGCCCGTACGATCAGCCGCTGAAGGAAAAAGCCGGCTTCCTGGTGATGACCGGCAACCTCTTCCACTCAGCGCTCATGAAGACCTCGGTCATCGGAACGGAGTTCGCCGAGCGGTACCTGAGCACGCCGGGCGCGGAAAACGTATTTACGGGCAAGGCGATTGTGTTCGACGGTCCTGAAGACTATCACTCGCGCATCAACGACGCCGACTTGGGCGCCGACGACCACTCGATTCTGATCGTGCGTGGCGCGGGGCCGGTGGGCTATCCGGGAGGGGCCGAAGTGGTGAACATGCTTCCGCCCGCGTCGCTCGTGCAACAGGGCGTCACGCAGTTGCCCACTCTCGGCGATGGCCGCCAGTCGGGCACCTCTGCGAGCCCGTCGATCTTGAACGCTTCGCCGGAATCGGCGGTCGGCGGAAACCTCGCCATTCTTCGCAGCGGCGACGAAATCCGGATTGATCTCAACAAACGCCGAGTGGACGTGCTGCTCTCCGACGAAGAGATAGCCGCCCGCCACGCCAACTTGAAGATCGATATTCCGCCGAACCAGACGCCGTGGCAGGAGATGTACCGCGCCCATGTGGGACAGCTGGAAACCGGCGGTTGCCTGGAATTCGCCGTGAAGTATCACGACGTGTGCAAAGACCTGCCGCGGCATTCGCACTAGCGTGGGTGTTGGAGGGAACGAATTTGGCGTGCCAGTTCGTCGGCTTTCGTCATCAATTCCAGGATTTCAAATCTGATACGCACGAACTCATGATACTCAGGAACGTTTTCGGGAAGCGTATCGACTACAAGAAATTTTTCCAGGTATTCGCCGATTAACTTTTCTCGAGCCTCACGGACCTCAACTGGAATGGGAAGTGTACCGAGGAACCTTCGCCAATCTTTATTGCCCTTCCTTGAATTGCACTGTTTGCAGCAAGGCAGAAGGTTTCCGAGCCGATGTCCGTGACCACTAAACTCCCGATCCCTCACGGTCGCAACGACGTGGTCCCAAGTGTCCGCAGGTTCACCACAATAGGCACACAAAAGGTCGCAATCCGGATCTTGATTCAACAATCTGAGGGCTTTCCGTATGCGCTCCTCATGAAAGGAGTCGCAGGGTGCAATCGCTGACGCGAAGGCATGATTTATGGTGGTCGTGCGATTGCGACGGATCTCATATGGCCGAAGGTGGGTCTTGATCGAAGTGAATCTCATCGGGCGGTGTCCATTGTAAGCGCGTGTTACAATCAAGGCAAGTGCGTAATACACTGACCATACGACTTCCAGAGGATCTCGCCAAGTGGCTTAGTGAGACGGCGCGCAAGACCGGACTGCCGCAGGGGCAGATCGTTCGCAGTGAGCTTGAGCGGGCCCGCCAGGGTTCGGAGAAGCCATTCATGCGGCTGATTGGCAGCATTGAGGGCTCGCCGGGTTTGTCTCAGCGCAAGGGCTTTTCCAAGAAATGAAGGCGATTACCGACACGGGATTTCTTGTCGCTTGTGTTGCGCGCCGCGATCTCCACCACAAATGGGCTTCGGAACTAGCTCGCCGTCTGGACGAACCGCTACTCACATGCGATGCCGTGCTCGCCGAAACCGCATTTCATCTGGAGAGCGCGGAAATCGTTTTCGAAATGATCCAATCCGGGCTTGTCCGCCCGGCGTTCGACATCGCTGCCCACATTCCCCGGCTCGCCGAATTGGCGGCTCGCTATCGCGACCACAAGCCCGACGTTGCCGATTTGTGCCTCATCAGAATGAGTGAATTGCATCCGAAATTACCGGTTATTACGACGGACGTAAAGGATTTTCGCGTGTACCGGCGAAACCGCCGGGAGGTCATTCCTCTGATAGTTCCCGGCGATATACAGTAGTAGCTGGAACATGCGTTACGCGATATTCATCCTGGCCGCAGCACTGCCACTCCTTGGCCAGGATCGCTATGCCTTTGCGAACGCTCAGCAATTCCTCAATACCAGTTGCAAGGCCTGCCACTTCGGCAAAGGCGCCGTTGGCGGGTTTGACGTCACCAAGTTCACCGCTTCCGAGCCGATGCTGGCCAAACAGAGTGAATGGTCACGGGCGGTCATGCGCGTCAAGAACGGCGAAATGCCGCCGAAAGGCGCTCCGGCGCCGTCGTTTGACGCCAAGGACCATTTCACGCACTGGGTGGAGGCTTCGCTTCGCACCGAAGCCTGCGCCGACGGCATCACACCCGGGCGGGCGATGGTCCGGCGGCTGAACCGCACCGAGTACACGGCCACGGTTCGCGACCTTCTGAATATCCCCGTCAACGCGGGCCGCAATCTTCCGTCCGATGGCGCGGGCGGAGAGGGGTTCGACAACGCGGCCGAAACCTTGTTCCTTTCGCCGATTCACGCGGAAAAATATCTCGAGGCAGCAAAGGAAGCGCTCGACTATGGAAACCGCGATCCACGTTCGCGCTCGGTGATGATCTCCGCCGAGCCGGGCGGCGATGTGTCGGAGCTTGAGGCCGCCTATAAGGTATTGGAGGACTTCGTTCCGCGGGCGTTCCGCCGGCCCGCGCGTCCGGGCGAAGTCGCCAGCTACATCAAGCTTTTCCACGCGGCGCGCGGGCGAAAGATGAATTGGGAGGAATCGATTTTGTACGCCATGTCCGGCGTGATGATTTCGCCCAAATTTCTCTTTCATGCCGAAGCGCCCAACGAAACTGCTGAGCCGAAGCTTGTGGGCCAGTATGAGATGGCCTCGCGCCTCTCCTTTTTCCTGTGGAGTTCGTCACCTGATCCGACGCTGATGCGGCTGGCCCGCCAAGGCAAGATGCAGGATCCCGATGAGTTGCGCCGTCAAGTGGTGCGCATGCTGAAGGCGGAGAAGTCGCGCGAGTTTGCCGAAAATTTCACGGAGCAATGGCTCGGCACGCGTGAACTGGGTCGCGACATCAAGCCCGACGAAAAGTTGTTCCCTGAATACTATGAGCCGGAAGTGATGTCGGGTATCCGGCACGAACCGTTCCTGTTCATGCACGAAATCCTAATGGGCAACCTGCCTCTGACAGATCTGCTGGATAGCGACTGGACGGTAGTTGCCAGCAAGCTTGCGAAGTACTACAACTTCGGCCCGATTGAAGGGCTTCGCCAGCAGCCGATCAAAGTAAAGATCCCCGAGGGGTCGCACCGCGGCGGTCTGCTGGGCATGGCGGCTATTCACGCCGTATCTTCTTATCCACACCGCACCAGCCCGGTTCTACGCGGCAAATGGATTCTCGACAACCTCCTTGGCACGCCGCCTCCGCCGCCTCCGCCCGATGTTCCACTGTTGCCGGATAACCACGATGGCGACGCTCCGAAGACGCTGCGCGAGCGCCTGGAACTGCATCGGGCCAACGCCGTGTGCGCCTCTTGCCACGACCGGATCGACCCGCTCGGTTTCGGCATGGAGAATTTCGACGTTGTCGGCCGCTGGCGGGACCAGGATGCGGGCAAGCCGATCGACACACACGGCGTGCTGCCGGACGGCACTCAATTCGAAGGCGTGGACGGGTTGAAGAAAGTCCTGCTTGACCGCAAGGACGACATCCTTCGCAACCTCGTGACCAAGATGTTGGGCTACGCGCTGGGGCGCGCCCTGAACGTAGAGGACAGCTGTACCGTCGACCGCGTTATGGATGCGTTGCGCCGGGACAATTATAAGGCGCATACTTTAATAGAAGAGATCGTTTTGAGCGTGCCGTTCCGGTACCAGCGCGGAACCGACCAGCGCATCGGCGTTGGCGGCACGGAGATTCCAAGAGAGGCGACACCTAGATGAGCCGGTTGACCTTATCGAGACGGACCCTGTTGCGCGGCACGGGAGCGGCAATCGGCCTGCCCTGGCTGGAAGCCATGATGCCTAGCCGGGCGTCGGCGGCCGAGCTTGCTCGCGGCAAAGCTCCCGTACGTATGGCCGCGCTCTACGTGCCAAACGGCATGCACGAGCCCACCTGGACGCCCAAGTTGAAGGGCGCCGGGAGCGAGTGGGAACTCAGCGAAGGCATGCTGCCGCTGAGCGAGTTCAAGCCCTACCTGAACGTCTTTACGAATCTGTGGAACCAGGGCAGCAAAAGCGGCGACGGCCACTATGTGAAGCTGTCCGGGTGGCTGACGTCAACGACCATCTCCAAGACGCTCGGCGTGGACATCAGTTGCAACGGCGTCAGCATGGATCAGGTCGCTGCCCGTAGTGCCGGCAAGGCCACGCCTTTCGCTTCGCTCGAGCTTGCCGTCTCGCCGGTCACCACGGGCGTGGACCGAAATGTCGGCTACACGCGCATTTACGGATCGCACATTGCCTGGGCCGGCCCGACGCAGCCGCTGGCGCGCGAGATCAACCCCCAGTCCGTCTTCGAACGCCTGTTCCGCGCCACTTCCGGCCAGAGCCTCGATACGGCTCAGCAAGACCGCCAGCTTCTTGATCGCGTGCTCGACGACGCCAAGGAACTTCGCGGCCAACTCGGCAAGGCCGACCAGCACCGCATCGACGAGTACCTTACCGTGGTCCGTTCGCTCGAATCGCGGCTGGAACGCGCCGCCGCGCCGGAGCAGTCCACCTGGAAGCCTCGCGTGGCGCTCAATGAAGCCAACAAACCGACCGGCATTCCGAAGGACTTTCCCGAGCATGTCCGGCTCATGCTCGACATGATGGCCCTGGCATTCCAAACCGATTCGACGCGCGTTTGCACGTTTATGTTCGGCAACGAGGTGACCAACCAGAGCTTCCGGTTCCTGGAAGGAGTAACAGGCGGCCATCACGATTCTTCGCACCATCAGAATAAGGAAGAGCTTCTTCGCGATTACTTCCGAATCTCGCAGTGGCACGTGATGCAGTTCGCCTACTTGCTGGAAAAACTGCGCGGGATGCAGGAGGGCGAATCGACAGTTCTCGACAATTCGATGATCCTGTTCGGCGCTGGCATCCGCGACGGAAACAAGCACGACCCGCACAATCTGCCGCTGGTTCTCGCGGGCAAGGCGGGCGGCCGCCTGCGCACCGATCAGCACCTGAGCTATGGCGCGGACTCGCCGCTGGCGAACGTATTCATGTCGATGCTCGATGCGTTCGGGACACCGGTGGAGCGGTTCGCCGATTCGACCGGTCCGGCGGTGGGGTTACTGAACTCGTAGGGAAAGCGGATGGCGTGGCCGGCGTGGGGGCTGATCCTATTTCTGGCAGGAGTCTTGCTACTCGCTGTGCTGGAGCGCTTAATCGGCCGGCCTATTCCGAGGCTTCGACATAGTCGCCCAGTACAGCGCCAGATGGTTTACTTGCTGGCCCCGCTCGCGATGGTCGCCTTGGCTTTAACCCTTCTGGGCGCGTATTCAGAGCTGCACACATGCTCCGATTGTGACGAGAGCTGGCGATTCGCGAGTACGCTCCTCGTCTCCACTACGCTAGGCTGGTTTCTCTATTACGCCCTGGTCGTGCTCACCGTTTTGAAGCGATTGTTCGTCAAGTAATCCTGCTCCATCCTGGTGCTCCCCTACAATCAGTAAATGCGTGCCGCCCTTAAGTTTGCCGCAGCCTTGGCGCTCAGTTCGCTGCTCCTCGCACAAGACGGGTTGCCGAAGCGCCCCGATGTGCGAAAAGCGATGGCGTTTCTCGAAGCCAATCACGAACGGCACCTGGCCCGTCAAGTCCAAATCGCTGAGATCGCCGCGCCGACATTCCATGAAGGCGAGCGTGGCAAGTTCATTGCTCGGGAGTTTCAACGGTTGGGATTGAGCGGCGTGGAAACGGACGCTCAGGGCAACGTGCTCGGTTGGCGGCAGGGTGAGTCGCCAGACACGCTCGTGATTGCGGCGCATCTGGACATTGCCTTTGCGCCCGGTGTGGATGTCAAGGTCCGCAAGGAAGGGCCGCGCTGGTACGGGCCGGGCCTTGCCGACGACAGCCGTGGTTTGGCGGCGCTGCTAGCAATTGTAGAGGCCCTGAATGATGCCTCCATCCAGACCCGCCGCACGCTGCTGTTCGTGGCAAACGTCGGCGAAGAGGGGCTGGGAGATTTAGCGGGCGTGAAATACCTCTTTCAGAAGAGCCCCCATCGCGCGAAGTTGAAGGCCTTCATCTCCATTGACGGCACCGATCCGGGGAAAATCGCCAATGGCGGCACGGGCGTGAAGCGCTACCGCGTAACGCTGCGCGGTCCCGGCGGCCACAGTTACGGCAATTTCGGGCGGCCGAGTCCGATTCATGCGGCCGCGCGGGTGACGGCTCAACTGGCCGATCTCGATGTTCCCGCCGCGCCGAAGACCACCTTCAACGTCGGCCGCATCAACGGCGGCACATCGGTGAATGCCATCGCCGAGGAATGCTGGTTTGAGGTCGATCTGCGGAGTGAAGATCCAGGCCAACTGGACAAAATCGAACTGGCGCTGATGTCGGCGATCCGTGTCGGAGTGGAAGCCGAGAATGCGAAGCGCGCGGCATCGGGAGCAAAGGTGAGTGCGGAAACCAAGCTAGTCGGCATGCGCCCGGCAGGCAAAACGGCGGAAGCGAGTTCTCTGGTTCGAGCTGCCGCGGAAAGCGCCAGCGCGCTGGGATTCATGCCCGAATTTCGCATCGGCAGCACCGATTCCAACCTTCCCATGAGCCTCGGCATCCCGGCGGTGACACTCGGCGGCGGCGGCCGTTCCGACAACGCGCACTCTGTGAACGAATGGTTCGAGCCCGCCGGAGCGTGGAAGGGGCCGCAGATGGTTTTGTTGACACTTTTGGCCTACGATTCGAGCAGTTCTCAGTAAGGAGGCGCGTGCCGCGAGGGTGTGCCGTCCGCTTGCAGTAGAATCGGGAGAACCAATCCATGGGCTCGCCTGCAGCCAGAATCAAAGACATGACCGTCCACGGTGGCAGCATCGTGCAGGGCGAACCGACCGTGCTCATCGGTTTTATGCCTGCCGCGCGCGTCATGGACATGCACGTCTGCCCGATGCAAACGCCGGCGGTGATACCGATCCCTCACGTCGGCGGCCCAATCATCATGGGCGCGTGGACGACACTTGTTGGATTCATGCCACAATCGCGAATCGGCGACATGGCCATCTGCTTCGGACCGCCGGACGTGATCGCCATGGGCGAGATGACGGTGCTTGTCGGCATGATGGGCGGCATGGGTGGACTGGGAGCCATGCTCGGCGCGGCATTGGGGGCGCTCGGGAAGATCATGAACGGCGGCTTTCCCAAGGCTGTCACTATGCCCGACGGCTCCATCGCCACAAAGTACAACCAGAACATAACGATCGAGGGCACGCCCGAGTATCAGGCCAAGGTGGTACGCGACCTCGATAAAATCTCGGAGACCGAGAGCGGCAAGAAGCTGATGAAGTCGCTCGCAGAGAGCGGCAAGCAGACCCGCATTCACAAGACCGACCCGGGCGACGGTAATGCCGCCTGGACCGATCCGGGGCCACCGACCGGTGGCGAGGGCTACAAGAAGGCCGATGGCACGGCAGGGCCCAAAGCCGACACGCAGGTTTGGTACGACCCCGACAAAACGAAGTTGAGCGGCCCGCCCGGCTCGCCCTATAATGACGCGAATTGGGCCAAAGAGGGCAACCGCCCCGCTGATGTCGGATTGTTTCATGAGCTCGTTCACACCGACGACATGCAACACGGAAAAATGGACAATTCGCAGGGCACCAACACGGGGGCCAAGGCGGGCACGCCGATTGAGAACTCGGAACTACGGGCGGCCGGATTGCCGCCGTACGACAAAGAAGAGTATTCCGAGAACACGTATCGCAAGGAAAAGAAACTGCCGGAACGGGATTTCTATTGAGAATCGTGTTGGCATGTGTGTCCGTGTGCGCGCTGGCGGCGTTTTGCGCTCCAGCGCAGCGCAAGACTGCAAAGGAGAATAAGCCGATGAACGGCGATGCTGTATTGGAGACGAAAATCGAGGCGGGCGCGGCGGGTGTGAGCATCCGCTATTCGCTCACGAACTCGAGCTCCGAACCGATTCTCGTCTTTGACCGCATGTGGGACAACGAAAAAGGAGCGCTCGATCCGAATTGGGCCTACGTTGAAATTCGAGGCGGCCGGGCGCTCGTGAAGCGGATGATGGAGAATCCGCCGGACGGGTTGCGTGTGTCCGAACCCAAGGTTCCTTACGGGCGCGAGGTGGCGGCGGGTGCCAAGGCCGAGGGCATAGTCTCCCTTCCGGTCCCGCTGACCGAACGCGGCGCCTATGATTCGTTCACCCACGCGTCCAAGAAGTTCACCGATACGCAGGTGTCCGCCGTTGGCTTTGCGCTTGGCTACGCAACGAAGCCGAAGAACCTGCCCCCGGCGTTTAAGCCCGTCGAATTGAACGGCGAAAGGCTATTGCTGCTCGATCGCGCGATGGTGGCTTCCATTCAGAAGGTCGCGGCGAGCGACCCAGCGAATCAGAGCGTCGCCGCGCGTGTGAAGCAATAGGGAGCAGCGGCAATGGCATTTTCTCTCGAACTCATCACGGGAGCCGGGGCGGGCCAAAAACGCAAACTGGCCGAGGGCGACTCCCTAGTTGTGGGCCGCACGGAGAAGGCACAGTTTCAGGTCCCCGGCGACGCGACGCTGTCCGGGGCGCACTTTGAGGTGAAGGTCGCAGCAGGAAAAGTGACCGTGCGCGATGCGGGCTCGCGGTCGGGCACCTTTGTCCAAGGGGCGCGATTAGAGGGCGAAGTCGAATTGAAGGCGGGCGATCGCGTGCAGGCCGGCCAGTCGGTGTTCCTGCTCGACGAGATCCCTGCGTTCGGAAGCTGGATTCTGGAGACGCCACCCAAGGACTGGGACGAAATGCCTGGGCAAGGCTATAAGGAACGCGTCGAGGACGGGCCATTCAGCAATATCGTGTTCACGGAAGAGGCGCAGGACCTCGATAAGGCGCTCGGGGACTACGTTGCCGATCAAAAGCTCATCCTG
>JBDTVQ010000087.1:0-19362 GCA_040007195.1 Acidobacteriota bacterium
GCGGGCTGGCCCTGCTGGCTTATCTCATCGCCTGGATCGTCATCCCGGCGGAACCTGTTGCGGTAGCACAGGCCTATCCGGCCGGGCTTCCCGCAGTTCGTTCGGCCTAGGCGGCAAACCGGTAGCTGTGCTCGGCGGTATTTTCGACCAGCGTCGCAACGTCCTGGCTGATGGGCGTCTGTAGCGTGTAGCTCACGCCCTTCCGCATTTCGTGAGGTTCGCATTGCAGCAGGCGCGCCCATTCCGCCCCGCTCTCCTGCGTCAGCACCAGCATACCCGCGCTCGAAGAGCCATGGCCGCGGCCGTGCAGAACCTGGGCCGACCCCTTCACATGGAACGTCCAGTTGAGCATGCGGACAATGCCAAACTGTTCGGAAGTCTCCACACACAGCGTCCCGCTGCAGCTGCCTTGGACTTGTTTCATGACTTCGAACCGGTAGTTTGCCATCGTTTTTTTCTCTCTCCTCCCAATACGCGACGAGACGGCGAAATCGGGATCAGATTTTTTGCGGGCCGCCGCGGAAGGCGGGAGCGGCGCTCAGGCGGACGGTCGTGAAATCTTATAATTGGCGCTCGAATAACAAATAATGGGTGTATACTTATCCCCGGCACGGAGGCCATCCTAAGGCCCATTTCCGTACCGTCGATGCTGGCTCGGAGGCCAACGACGGCATGCCCTGTCCGGCGTCATTGAATGCTAGAGAGGTGTGAAATGGCTACTGCAACACAAACTGCCGAGCGCGCCGCGAAAATCGACGTGCTCAAAGGTTCGACTCTCACGACCCTCGTCGTCAGCGTTCCCCATAAACCCACAACAAAGGAATTGGTGGCACTTCAAACCACCATTGCCGATAAAGTCATTAGAGATCTTACCGGCTGCTCCTGCCTCTCGGGGGCCATCGAAATCATCTTCAAGGATGAGTTCGCCACCTCCATTCGCGTCGACCTTGCTTCCGGCAAGGTGCTCTAACCGGCAACCATAGCGGCGCGCGGGTGGTGATGCTTCACCTGCCGCCCGCGGCGCCGTCCCCTTTTTTGCGAATCGGACACCGCCATGACTGTCTCCGAATCCAAGCGGCCCCTCGTGGGCCTGCTCTACAATCCCGCCGTACCGCATCTGGTCGATGCAACGCGCGGCCTGATCGAACACATCGAAATCGTTCCCGACCGGCTCTGGTACGACTTCGGCAACGACGGCGATCGCGGCCGCTTTCACCGCGTGCATACCGCCATTGAAACACTGCACGAGTGCTGCCGCGGCCGCGTTGCCGTCGGCCATGGCATCGGCTTGTCGCTCCCCAGCGCCATGCCGCTGGACGAGGAACTTCTGGAAGAGGTGCGGCAAACCGCGAAACAGTTCCAATTCGCTTGGTACAGCGAACACATGAGCATGTTCCTGGTGCCCCACGGCAGCGTTCCCAATGCCCAGGCCGGCCTCGGCCTGCCCGTCATCTATTGCGAAGAGACTTTCGAAATCCTCCGAGCCAAGCTGGCCCGCTTACGGACCGTGCTCAACTGCCCCTTGCTCCTGGAAAATGGCAGCATCTTTGCACCTATTCCGGACATGGACTATTCGGAACCGGCCTTCTTCAACCGCCTGTACACAGAACTGGACTGTGGCATGCTGCTCGACCTGCACAACCTCTACGTCAACTGGCGTAACGGCTCCGCGCATCCATCCGAATATTTCGCCGAGCTGAACCTGAATGCGGTTCAAGAGGTACATCTCGCCGGCGGCGATGAACTGGTGGGGTTCTACACCGACTCCCATTCCCGCCTCACCCCCGGCGAGGTATGGGACTGGGCCTATGACCTGCTGCCGCGATGCCCGAATCTGCGCGCCATCACGTATGAGTTCCATGAGTCGTACTTTGAGCGATTGGGGATCGACGGCCTGACGTCTGAATTGGAGCGCATGCATGCGCTGGCGGACACGCTGGCCGCGCGCGAGGAAGGTGTGGCCTCGCATGCTGGTTGAATTCCAGCAGGCCTTCGCGGACCTGGTCTCCTCCCCGGCGCTTTGTCGCGAAGTGCTGGACAAGCCCGAGGTACTGACTCAACGCTATCGGTTGAGCGAACAAGAGCACGGGCAGTTGTTGGGCGTTGTGCGGCATCGAGGAATGGAGTGCTCGTGCATGCTGTATCGCGCGAATCGCCTCGCGCCGCTCGTGTTGAATCTGCCGCGGGTGTGCCATGCGTTGGGAGAAAACTTGCGGGACGTCCTCAGCGACTATTGGGAAGCCTATCCGCAAACCAACGTGCATTTCATCGTGGAGACGCACCGCTTTTGCGAATTTCTCCAACAGGAGATCGGCAACGGGCGCGTGCTGCCGGAGGTGGTCGAGGCAGCCCTCGCCGCCGAGATGCCCACCCTGTCCATGCGGCTCAATGCGAGCTACACCAACCTGCATCGCGTACCCGCGTAGACCACTAGACGGCGTTTATCCGTGCACGTGTTTACGGGCTTCTTCGGATTCGTACTCACACTTGTGCCCGCTGCGGGCTTCGAGAACGGTGATGATGGACTTGGGCCGTCCCTTGGGGAGTTCGAGAACGACACCCTGCGCAACGTTCTTTTCGTCTTTATAGCCCAGCGTGAGAAAGTGCTTACGCTTGGTGGAGAACAGCGCCCAAACAGTGATGACAATGGCGACGCCGACGCGCCGCCCGGCCTTCTGCCCATATTCGATCGACGTGATGCTCTTGTAAGGGATCGTAAAGCTGCCCTTGGGCGACATGAACAGCGCCTCCTTGGGGTCAGCCGTATCCAAATAGCCTTCGGTCGCCTCGGGCACTTCGGTGATGGTTCCACCGACATACATCACCTGGTCGCCGCGCACGGCGGCTGCGAGGGAGACGGGTATAAGGAACAAGCAATGCCGGCGGAGCATCTCAGTTCTCCTCCTTCTCGTAGTGCTTCTTGGCGTCTTCGGATTCGAATTCTACCTTCTGGCCCGAGTGCTTTTCAAAAGTCGAGATGATGCGATGCGTATTTCCCTTCGGCAGTTCAAAAACCGCTCCCTGCTTGGCGCCCTTCTCATCGGCAAAGCCGATACTCAAGAAATGCTTGCGCTTTTTCGACAGGAGAGCGATCGGGCTAACGGCAATCGCCACACCCACTCTGCGTCCCGACTTCTGGCCATATTCAAGTGACGAGATTCCCTTGTAGAGGATCGCGAACTTCCCTTTGTCGCAGCTAAATTCAGCGCCCGTTGGAGAATCCATGGCCAGCTTCCCCTCAGTCTTGTCGGGGATCTCAGTCATCGACCCGCCGACGTACATCACTTCGTCGCCGCGCACGGCGGAAGTCGCGGCAGTGGCCGCAATAGCGAACGCCGCCGGCAATCGGAGAATCGCCCGGCGGCTTCGAATTGGAAATTTCATGATTCGGTTTAGTCTATCTAAACCGGTTGGAGCGTGTTCAGTTCATCCGCTTTGGTCGCTTCGTAGGTTTCGATGGCAGGGACCTGTTTGAGGATGTAGCCAAGCTCGTCGACGCCTTCGAGCAGACAGTGTTTGGAGAAGGCATCCACCGGGAATTCCACCTTCGTGCCGTCCGGCAGCGTCAGCGTTTGCGAGGCAAGGTCGATGCTCACCTGCGCCTGAGGATCCTTGGCCACCAAATCGAAAAGCTTGGCGTGTACGTCGCGCGAAACGACGATCGGCACCAGACCGTTCTTGAGCGAGTTGCTCTTAAAGATGTCGGCGAACGAAGTGGAGAGAACGGCGCGGAAGCCCCACTGCGTAAGGGCCCACGGAGCATGTTCGCGTGAACTGCCGCAGCCGAAGTTGTCGCCTGCCAGCAGAATCTGCACGCCCTGCCACAACGGTTCGTTCAGGATGAAATCGGGCTTCGGGCTTCCATTGGCGTCGTAGCGCCAGTCGTTGAACAGCTGCTTATCAAGCCCTTCCTTCGAAATCGTCTTCAGGAAGCGTGCCGGGATGATCTGGTCGGTGTCGATGTTGTCGATCGGCATCGGCATCATGCGGCTGGTGAGGGTCGTGAATTTGGCCATGTGGTGTGTGCTCCCTGGGGTTAGCTCTGCAGCGTGCGGATGTCGGTGACGACGCCGGTGATGGCGCTCGCGGCGGCAGTGAGCGGCGAGGCCAGGAACGTACGGCCGCCTTTGCCCTGACGTCCTTCGAAGTTGCGGTTCGAGGTCGAAACGCTGTATTCGCCGGGCTGGAGCATATCGCCGTTCATGGCGATGCACATCGAACAGCCGGCCTCGCGCCAATCGGCGCCGGAGTCGCGGAAGATCTTGTCCAGCCCCTCGGCTTCGGCCTGGCGTTTGATTTCCATCGAACCAGGCACGACCATCATGCGCACCTTCGGGTTCACCTTGCGGCCCTTCATCACGCTGGCCGCGGCGCGCAGGTCGCTGATGCGGGAGTTCGTACAGCTGCCCACAAAGACGACGTTGATCGCCTGCCCGGCGAGCGGTTTGCCCGGCTGCAGGTCCATATACTTGAGGGCCTTGGTCAGCGAGTCGCGTTCGGACGGGTCGCTAATAGAGGCCGGGTCGGGCACGACACCCGAAACGGGAATGCCCATGCCGGGATTGGTGCCGAACGTGATCATCGGTTCGAGCGCGTTGGCATCGATCGAAATGGTGTGGTCGTACGTCGCGCCATCGTCGGTAGGCAACTGCTTCCAGCGCGCTACGGCGGCGTCCCAGCCGGCGCCTTTGGGTACAAAGGTTTTGCCGGCTAGGAACTCATAGGTGGCATCGTCGGGTGCGACGAGGCCGGCCCGCGCGCCGCCTTCGATCGACATATTGCACACGGTCATGCGCTCTTCCATGGACAGAGAGTTGATGGCCGAGCCGCGGTATTCAAACACACAGCCCGTGCCGCCGCCCACGCCGATGCGGGCAATTAGGGCGAGGATGATGTCTTTGGCCGAAACGCCGTGTTTGAGTGCGCCATCGACGCGGACCTCATAGGTCTTCGACTTGCGCTGCAGCAGGCACTGCGTCGCCAGCACCATCTCCACTTCGGACGTTCCAATGCCAAACGCCAGCGCGCCGAACGCTCCGTGCGTCGCCGTGTGCGAGTCGCCGCAGACCACCGTCATGCCCGGCTGCGTCAGGCCGTTTTCCGGCCCGATCACATGCACGATGCCTTGTTTCGGATTCTGAAATCCGAAATAGGGAATGCCGAAATCCTTGCAGTTGGTTTCCAGCTGTTCCACCTGCGCCTTGGCGATGGGATCGACAATCGGCAGCGAACGCGGCGTTGTCGGCGTCGAGTGGTCCGTGGTGGCAAAGGTATTTTGCGGGCGGCGGACCTTCAGGCCTCGCTCGCGCAAGCCCGCGAAGGCTTGCGGCGAAGTGACCTCATGCACAAGGTGCAGGTCGATGTAGATCAGGCTGGGCGCCCCTGGTTGCTCGGCGACGACATGGGAGTCCCAGAGCTTTTCAATAATGGTGCGTGGTGTGGACATCGGTTAGATTGCCTCGCAGACTGCCAGTCCCACTTGTTCGGTGGTGGCCGGGGTGCCTTTCGGTTTCAAATCGGCGGTGACGCGGCCGGAGTTGAGCACGGCTTCCATCGCGTTGTTCACGGCGGCAGCTTCTTCTTTCAGGTTGAAGCTGTACTCAAGCATAGCCGCCACGGAGCCGATCGCGCCCAGCGGGTTGGCTTTGTTCTGTCCGGCAATGTCGGGTGCGGAGCCGTGGACGGGTTCGTACAACCCAACCCACACGCCCGACGGACGCTTGGCCCCAATCGATGCCGACGGCAACATGCCAATTGAACCGGCAAGCACCGCGCCTTCGTCGGAGAGGATGTCGCCGAACATATTTTCGGTAACCATCACGTCGAATCTGCGCGGGTTCAGCACAAGCTGCATCGCGGCGTTGTCCACCAGTAGGTGGTCCAGCTCGACGTCGGGATAGTCCTTCGCCACTTCCACAACCACCCGCCGCCACAGCTGCGAGTTCTCAATCACGTTCGATTTATCGACGCTGGTCAGCTTCCTGCGCCGGTTGCGCGCCAGCTCGAAAGCCATGCGCGACACGCGCTCAATTTCGGCGCGCGTGTAGGTCATCGTATTCACCGCACGCTCTTCCGGGCCGGAGCCGGAAATGCCGCGCGGCGTACCGTAATAAATGCCGCCGGTGAGCTCGCGCACGATGATCATGTCCGTGCCTTCGACAAGCGCGTTCTTCAGCGGCGAACTATCGATCAAAGCGGCATACGTGCGCACGGGCCGCAGGTTGGCATACACGCCCATCGCCTTGCGGATGCCCAGCAGCCCCTTCTCGGGACGCTTCTCCGGCGGCAGGTTATCAAACTCGGGAAGGCCCACCGCGCCCATCAAAGTCGCATCGCATTCGAGGCACAACTTTTCGGTTTCCGCCGGGAACGGCCCGCCCGTCTTGTGAATGGCAATCCCGCCCAGCAGAGCCTCGCGTGTTTCCACTGTGTGGCCAAACTTTTCCGCGACGCGATTCAGTACGCGCACAGCTTCGCGCGTCACCTCAGGCCCGATTCCGTCACCGGGCAGAATGAGAACGTTCAGGTTCATGTTGTCCTTTGATGGGTGGGGCCGCGGCGCGTTAGCTGGCGCGAACCCCTGCTTTCTCGGCGGCAATGACGTCCTGGACCAACTGGGTGATCTCGTCGTTGCGAACACCCTTTTTGCGGTCGGCCATTGCCGTGAACTGCTCGTAGATCGTATTCAACTGCTCTTTGGTCAGGCGGAAACCCAGGTCGTTGCAGCGTTGCGCCAGCGCATGGCGGCCGCTGTGCTTGCCCAGCACCAGGCGCGATTCCGGCACCCCGACTTCGCTCGGGTCGATAATCTCGTAGGTCGACTTATGCTTCAGGTATCCGTCCTGATGGATACCGGCTTCGTGGGCAAAAGCGTTCTCACCCACCACGGCTTTGTTCGGTTGCGGACCAAACGTGATGATGGAGCTCAGCAGCTGGCTCGTCGGGTACAAAAGCTTCGTATTGATACCCGTCGTGTAAGGCAACCGATCGTTGCGCACCTTCATGGCAACCACTAATTCTTCAAGTGATGCATTACCCGCCCGTTCACCAATACCGTTGATGGTGCACTCAATCTGGCGCGCGCCCGCTTTCACCGCCGCCAGCGAATTGGCCACAGCCAGGCCCAGGTCGTCGTGGCAGTGAACGCTGATAATCGCCCGTCCCTTTACGGCCTTCACCATGCGTTCGATCATCTCGCCATATTCGTCTGGAGTGGACCAGCCCACCGTGTCGGGCAGGTTCACACAAGTTGCGCCGGCATCCACCACAGCCACCGTGACCTGTTCCATATAATCGGGGTCCGTACGCGTGGCGTCTTCGGCCGAAAACTCGACGTCATCGACGAAGGTTTTGGCGTAAGCGACAGCCTTAATCGCTTCTTCCAAAATCTGTTCGCGGGTTTTGTTGAACTTGTACTTGAGGTGTATATCGCTGGTAGCGATAAACGTATGGATCCGCGGGGCCTTGGCTTTTTCCAGGGCCTTGGCGGAACGCTCGATGTCCATCTTCACCGCGCGCGACAGCGCAGCAACGCGGGTCCCGGGATACTCGGCCGAGACGGCCTGCACCGCTTCAAAGTCGCCGTCACTGGCGATCGGGAAACCAGCTTCCAGGATATCGACACCCAGGTCGACGAGTTTGCGGGCCATCGCCAGCTTTTCGTGGACCGTCATCGAGCAGCCGGGCGATTGCTCGCCGTCGCGCAGCGTCGTGTCGAAGATTGTAATGCGGTTGGTTTCAGACATTGCCTCTCCGTTACAAACAAAAGACTTCACTAACAAGGGAGAGGCAGGTGCGCCCCGGCGGCTGGAGGTACGTTCAACCTCAGGTCGCCTGCGTTTGATTATGTCAAAGGGCCCTACGATTTGGCAAATTTATAATGCTGCAAAATAAAATAACACTGCGAGATTACATTTGCTCGCCTTATACGTCCATGCGGTTTAGGATCAAACAATGCGCAAATCCATCATCCTCGCCTTCACACTGTGTATCGCGGCCAACGCCGCCGACTGGAAGTATTACTGCTTCGGTTTCCTGAACGCAGCCCCGGATCGAAAAGAACTTCCTAAAGCAGAGGTCGACGAGATTCAGAAAGGCCACATCGGGCACATGGGCAAAATGGCGGCGGCGGGGAAACTGCTCGTGGCGGGACCGTTCATGACCGACGGTGGCCCTCGTGGCGTGGTGATCTACAATTGCGCAAGCGTCGACGAAGCCATGGGCTATACCCAACCCGACCCCGCCGTCGTGAACAAGCGCCTGACCATGGAGTTCTACAAAATGCATGCGCCCGAGGGGCTGGGCGAACCCTTGGCTTCGAAGATGAAGGCGGACCCGAACTACAAATACGAGATGACGCGGTTGCCGCTGTTCATTTTGAACAAGGGGGCAAATATGAAGTCGGGGTATCCGTCGAAGGAGACGGGGCAGGCGCACTACCAGCGGTCGCTGAAACTCATGGAAGAGGGAAAACTGCGATTCTTCGGCCGGTTCGAGGACGCGCCGGAAAAGCTGGGGGTGTACGTGTTCGCGAAGATGCCCATCGAAGAGGCCAAGGCGCTTATGGACGATGACCCGCTCGTCGCAGGCGGCTATGCCCGCGCGCAGGGCCTCGTCTGGTTTGTGGCCGACGAAGCCGTGCCCGGCTCGAAAAAGTAGCACTCATTTGATGAGCGTCGCCGTCAGCTCCAACTGCATTTTGCGCTTGGAATTCAGGTCATCGGAAGAAAACAGCGTCGTCGCCTTGCCAATCGGCAGGACCACGGTGGAATTCCATTTGTTCTGACGAACCGTGGGCAGCGCGTTCGGCGTGGCCTCTGCGCCCGAAGGGAGCGTGCTGATTTCGGCAACGACGCTCAGCATGATCTGGCCGTTCCAGTCCCGCGCCGCGCCCGCGCAATCGATATTCACGCCTACGTCGGCGTACTGCCAGCTATTGAGCGCGGCCTGGTACGGCACACGATTCCCGGTGCGAACCGAACACACGTAGCGTTCCTTTTGGTCCGAGGTGGCGAATGTGGTGTAGCTCTTGGCGCTCACTACCTTGTTATCGTCGAGCTCCTTGACGACAAAATCGAGCTTGTAGAACTTCGCCGCTTCCTGGGCAAAAGCTGGAACCGCCAGGCACACTGCGAGCATGAGGGTCGTGAGTTTCATAATGGTCTCCTATTCGCCGCCGGTGTCCAGCGGCTCAATCGTGATCGGTTGGATGGTTAGGGGCTGAAGCGTGAGCGGTTCGTCCATGCGCTTCGGTGCTTCGACCAGGACCTGTTGGGCCAGATTCGGATGGGCTTGGGCGAAAGCGACGAGGATGCGCTCGGGCCGGCTGAGAGAATACGCGCCAACCCGGCGTTTCGCCTCCACAGGCACCGGCGTCAACTGTACCGCCGGAGCGGAGGGCGCATGAGCCACTGTAAGCGGCAGCGCCTCGATCGCGGTCGGCCGCGGAAGCAGAAACACTAGGGCCAGCGCAGCCGCAGCGGCCAAACCGGCAGCCCACGGCCAAACCAGCGGGCGCCGCACCCGCGCCAGCACCCGCTCCTGCAAACCACTCGGCGCCTCCGCCAGATATCCCGGCAGCGCGGCGTCCAACAGTTGATCGAGTTCCTGCTCAGACATGTCGGTTCTCCAGGTGCGCGGCCAACCGCTCCTTCAACATCGTGCGCGCCCGTGCGATGCGCGACCGCACCGTGCCTTCCGGGATCTCCAGCATCACCGCAATTTGGGGCGATGTCATCTCTTCGATTGCCGACAGCGCCAGAGGCAGCCGGAACTCCTCCGGCAGGCCATCGATCAAACGATGGACAGTCTGGTGCATGTCCTCGTCGATTACATGCTGCTCGTGTGACGCAACGCTTCGCTCCGACTCGGACACCATCTTTGGCCGGCGCGCCCGGTCCACCGCCAACCGCCAGGTCGTCGTAGCCAGAAATCCGCGCTCATTCTCAAGGTTCTCCCATGCCCCCGACCGATGCAGTTTGAGGAAGGTGTCCTGAACCACATCCTCGGCATCGTGCACGTTGCGCAGCACCGAGTAGGCCACCTGGAACACGAAGCGCGATTGCCGGTTGACCAGCGCCGCGAACCGCTCATCCCGAGCCGCAACGTCCCGCGCTTCCGCGCCGCCCGATGCCGCCACGATTAGCCCCGAAAATTCGATTGGTTCGATGAATTCCATGCCGCGTTCGCCACGTTCATTCTGTATGACCGCGCCAGCGCCGGCAAGCGTTCAGATTTATTTCCGGCGGCGCCTCTCACCGGCGCCTTATTCGTGCCGCAAAGCCACCATGGGATCCACCCGGGTGGCACGGCGCGCGGGTAGATAACTGGCCAGCAGTGCGATGGCGACAAGCAACAGCGCCGCTGCGGCGAACGTCAGCGGATCCCCCGGGGACACGTCCAGCAACATGCCCGCAACCATTCGCGCAAGAATCGCGGACGCAGCGATGCCGCAAAGCAGTCCGGGGACCGTTAAGATCACGCCCCGGCGCAACACGTCGGTCAGCACCTGCCCGGGCTTTGCGCCCAGCGCCATGCGGATGCCGATCTCCTGCGTGCGCTGCGAAACCGCGTACGCCAGCGCGCTATAAAGCCCCACGGCGGCGACAATCATTGCCAGGGCGGCCAGCACGGCGGCAAGCGCGGCCGTCACCTTGCGCGGCAGCATGGTAACTTCCGTCCACTCGGCCAGGGTCATCAAATCGACCGCGCCCGCCGCGCTGTCCACGGCGGCGGTTTCGCGGCGAAAGTCTGCGGCAAAGGCCAGCGGGTCGCCTGACGTTCGCGTCAAAAAGTAGAGTTGTCCACCGGCGCCGGCGCGCTGATGAAACGCGAAGTACAAATGAGGGCGAGGCGATTCGGATACGTCGAAGTACTTGCTGTCGCGAACCATGCCGATGATGGTGGCCTGCTGCGCCGCGCCAATGCGTAGGTGGCGTCCAACAGGATTGGCGCCGTTGAAGTATTTCCGCGCGAACGACTGGTTCACAATGGCCACCGGATTCGCGGCGCGGTCGTCGGCGATTGTGAAATCGCGGCCGTCCAGCAGAGAAATCCGCAGCACCTCGAAGTAGCCCGGCCCGACCAGGTAGCGATTCACGTTCATCGATTCATCCGGCGCCGGCTGGTATCCATCGACACCGACCTTCATGTAAGGTCCCGCGCTTGAACCGAGCGGAGCGTTGTCGGCATAGCTGACACCGCGGACGCCCGGGGCCGCCGCCAGCCGGTCACGAAGCTGGGCGGAGAAACGGTACAACTGATCGTTCGAAAAACCGGAGCCGGAGAGATAGTAGCGGGCCAGCAGGACGTTCGAGCGGTCGAAGCCGGGCGAGAGCGTTTTCGCGTTGGCGAAGCTGCGTGCGAAGAGCCCCGCGCCGATCAGCGCGAGCGTGGCCAGTGTGACCTCGGAGAAGACAAGCACGGCCCGCATGCGATGAGACGCCGCGCCCTGAGTTCCGCTGCGGCCGGCATCCTTCAGCACTTCGCCGATGCGCGTGCGCGTCAACAGCGCGGCCGGCACAACGCCGGAGATCAGCGCCGAGGCCGCACAAATCGCCGCCAGGAAGGCCAGCATGCGGGCGTTCAGGACGAAACCAGTCGCCACCGAAACGCCTACGTTCGGAACCATGGCGGCCAGCACGTCGCTCGACCAATAGCTGAACACCATTCCGAGACCGGCGCCGGCAACGGCCAGCAGCAGCGCTTCCGTCAGAAGCTGGCGCGCGATCCTTCCCTGTCCCGCCCCAAGAGCCATGCGGATCGTAAGCTCCTTGCGGCGGCTGACTGCGCGCGCAAGCAGCAGGTTGGCCACGTTCGCGCAGACGATCACCAGGAACAACAGCGCAATCGACATCAGAATAATCAGCGGCCGCAGCAAAAGATCGGGCGCCGCGCTGTGGAACTGCCACACCGGCAGCACCGCCGCGGAGATTCCGCGGTGGCTCTCGGGATAGGCCTGCTCGAGTTGGCGCGCGTAGAGGGCGGCCTCGGCGCGGGCCTGCTCGAGGGCGACGCCGGGCGCGAGCCGGACAACGGCGTAGTAACCCCAGGCGCTCGGCCCGCGCGCGGTGAAGGCGTCGTCAGGGAACATGCCGAGTTGCTGTCCCATGGTCAGCGGCACCCAGATGTCGAAGGCAAGGCCGGGCATGGTGCCGCGAAACTCCGGCGGCGCTACGCCCGCAATCGTGAGCTCGCTGTGGTTCACCCGAATGGTACGGCCGGCGACGTTCGGGTCGGACTGATAGCGGTTCTTCCACAGCCGGTGGCTGATCACGGCAACGGGATAGGCGCCCGGCTGGTTGCCGTCTTCCTGCGCCGTGAAGGTGCGGCCGAGAATGGGCCGGACGCCGAGCACGGAGAAGTAGTCGCCGGAAACCAGCTCGCCCCAGACGTGCGTGGCGCGGCCGGTATCGCCGAGCGTGAATACCTCCTCGCGGTGCGCCGCAATGCCCGCAAGCGATTTCAGGTTACGGCGGTAATCGAGGTAGTCGAGATAGGCCACCTGGTTGCCGCCGTTCGGAGCGTTCTTCGTGGCCTGCTCCAGCACGGCGAGTTCGCCGCTATCGGCCGCGCCGGGAAACGGGCGCAACAGCAGGCCATCGACCCAACTGAAGACGGTGGAGTTGGCGGCGATGCCGATCGCCAGCGTGAGCACGGCCAGCAACGTGAAGCCGGGGCTCTTCAACAGCAGCCGCATACCAAATTGAACGTCCTGGAAGATGGTGCGCATAATCCCTCTCAAGTGGGCAAGAGTAGCAATTCGATTGCCACGGGAGTGAAGGCGAAATCAGGGGATTCAGGCAGCGTTCATGTCCGGTAATGGAAGCTGGTGTCCGGAATCGGACGGGTCCTCAGCGCGACCACTCGACATGAGACCGCATGCCGACGATGCTCGTAGATCGCCGCGGCCGCAACCTCCTGCTCAACTCGCCACGGCAGCCCGCTGGCTGTACGCGCCCGCCTTTCTCCTGCAGTGGCCCAAGGTCAAGCACACGCCGCATGGGAAACCGCGGCTGGGCCGCAAGCGTAACCGCAACCGCGAAGAAAAACACGACGCGCATCATCGAAAAGCATACCTGCCTTTACACTGGTAGGCGAGTCTCCTCACGCATGTCCGATCACCAGGAAGAGCAAAAACTAGGCAAGGTCTACGACGGCCAGCTCATGCGCCGTCTGGCCGTATATCTGCTCCCATACAAGCTCGCCGTTGCCGCCGCGGTCGTTTTCCTCATCGCCAATTCGATGCTGCAAATCGTCGGCCCGTGGCTCACCAAACTGGCCGTGGACCGTTACCTCGCCCCCGCGCCCAACACAATCCCCGCCTGGCTCGAAGCCTGGCTGTCGAAGGAACCCTACGCGGGCCTCACGCAAATCTCCGGCATCTATCTTTGCGTCATGGTGCTTGGGCTGGTGCTCAGTTTCGTCCAGGGCTACCTCATGCAGTGGACCGGCCAGAAGGCCATGTTCGACCTGCGCCGCAAACTCGTCGAACACCTCCAGCGCGTCGACGTCGCCTACTACGACCGCACACCCGTCGGCCGCCTGCTGACCCGCGTCACCAGCGATGTCGACGCGTTGAATGAGCTGTTCGCCTCCGGCGTCGTGGCCGTCCTGGGCGACCTCTGCGTCATCGTCTTCCTTCTCATCGCGATGGTGAAAATGAGCGTCGGACTCACCCTGCTCCTGCTCGCCGTCACACCGCTGATCCTGCTCGTGACCATCAACTTCCGCCGCACCGTCCGCGACTCCAACCGCCGCATTCGCACCGCCATCGCCCGCATCAATGCCTTCCTGCAAGAGCACGTCACAGGCGTCAGCGTCGTGCAGTTGATGAACCGCGAACAGCGCGCGGGCGAAGAGTTCGACGAGCGCAACCGCGAGCACATGGACGCGTTCAAAGTAGCCATTACCGCCTACGGCTGGTTCTATCCAGCGGTCGAGTTCCTGGGCATGCTGGCGCTCGCGGCGCTGCTCTCCTACGGCGGCTACCGCATCCGCGAAAATGCCCTCACCTTGGGCGCGCTCATCGCCTTCTTCCAATACGCCATGCGCTTCTTCCGGCCCATTCAGGACCTCAGCGAAAAATACAACATCCTGCAAACCGCCATGGCCGCCGCCGAACGCACCTTCCAATTGCTCGACACACAACCCTCGGTCGTCTCGCCCCCAAACACGACTCCCCTGCCCCCCGGCGCCCTGGCCGTGGAGTTCGATCACGTCTGGTTCGCCTACAAGGACGAGGATTGGGTGCTGCGCGACGTCAGTTTCCGCATCGAGCCAGGCGAAACCATCGCCGTCGTCGGCCACACCGGCGCGGGCAAAACCACGCTTACCAACCTTCTGCTCCGCTTCTACGACATCCAAAAAGGCGCGATCAAATTGGGCGGCGTGGACATTCGCGAGCTCGATCCGCACGACCTGCGCCGCCACTTCGGCATCGTCCTGCAGGACCCGTTCCTCTTCACCGGAACGCTCGCCTCAAACATCCGGCTGGGCACGGAGATGATCACCGGCGAGCAACTGCGCGAAGCCTCCGCGCGCGTAAACCTGCTCGATTTTGTCGAGACGCTCGACAACAAGTTCGAGCAGGAGGTGCGCGAGCGCGGCTCCGGCCTCTCGACGGGCCAGAAACAGTTGATCAGCTTCGCCCGCGCCCTCGCCCACAATCCGCGATTCCTGATTCTCGATGAGGCCACCTCCAGCGTCGATACCGAAACCGAACAGAAGATCCGCGATGCGCTGGGAAACCTGATCGAAGGCCGCACATCGGTCGTCATCGCCCACCGCCTCTCCACCGTGCAGCGCGCCGACCGCATTTTCGTCATGCACAAAGGCCAGTTGCGCGAAAGCGGGTCCCATCAACAATTGCTCGGCCAGCGAGGACTATACTGGCGGCTGTATCAGCTCCAATACAAAGATCAGGAGGTCAGCCGGCGGTGACAGGATCCACAAGACGGGCGTTCTTGGGCGCGGCAGGCTTGGCCGCCACGGGTACGGGCAGGCTGGTGGGGCAGACAAAGCGCCCCAACTTACTCCTCATCATGGCCGACGACATGGGCGCCTCGGACCTGTCGTCCTACCAGTGCCCCGATACCAAAACCCCAAACATCGATTCGCTCGCTCAGGAAGGCGTAAAGTTCACCTGCGCCTACGCCAATGCGCCCGAGTGCACGCCCACTCGCGCCGGCCTGCTCACCGGCCGCTACCAGCAGCGCGTCGGCGGCCTGGAATGCGCCATCGGCGTCGGCAACGTCGGCCGCTACGACGAAGCCGAATGGCTCGCCAAACGCGGTGAGTTGGGCTTGCCCGTTTCCGAAACCTCGATCGCCCGCATGTTGAAAGATTCAGGCTACGCCACGGCCTGCATCGGCAAATGGCATCTTGGCTACGACGAGAAGTTTTCCGCCAACCGCCACGGCTTCGACGAGTACTTCGGCATCCTCGGCGGCAATGCCGACTACTTCACCCACCGCGAAGAGGACGAAGCGAACGTTCTCAACCACAACGGCAAGCCGGTGCAGGAAGACGGCTACGTCACCGATCTCATCACGGATCATTCGTTGCGCTGGATGGAACAGGCCACTCGAGGCACCAAGCCGTGGTTCCTCTACGTGCCCTACACCGCGCCGCACTTGCCTCTGCAAGGGCCCGCCGACGGTCCCGTAACCGAAAAAGCGAAATGGAATCAGGGCACCCGAGAGACGTACGTCCAGATGGTCGAGCACATGGACCGCCGCATCGGCGATCTCCTCACCATGCTCCGCCGCACCGGTTCGGCCAACAACACGCTGGTGATTTTCAAGAGCGACAACGGCGGCTATCCCAAGTCGCGCAACTTCCCCTTTCGAGGCTTCAAGAGTTCCGTGTTTGAAGGTGGCCTGCGCGTGCCCATGCTCATGCAGTGGCCTGGCGTAATTCCGCGCGCAACCTCCACCGACCAGGTCGCCATCTCCATGGACGTTTCGGCCACCATCCTCGCAGCCGCCGGCGTCGCCCCACCTCGTCCGCTCGACGGAATCGACCTGCTTCCCGTTTTGCGCCGCGAACAACGCCCCTTTCCGCGAACCCTCTATTGGAGCTACAAGCGCGGCGAACAACGCCGCTGGGCCGTGCGCGACGGCCAATGGAAATACATCACCGATAACGGCAACGACTATCTCTACAACCTGGCGCTAGATGAAGTCGAAAAGATCGACCTGAAGGAAGCCGAGCGCGAGAAGTTCACCCGCCTGCGTTCCATGCTCGCCGCCTGGAAACGCCAGACCGCGCCGGAACGGCTGAAACCATTTTTCGCGGCACAGCGTTGAACAAACTTTGAGCCATGCGCGCCGCGAGCCACGACCATTAAGGAGTGGTCTCTAAGTCCCTCACCGAAACACGGAAACCGCGCTAGTAGCCCAGCGCCTTCTGAATCGCCGCTTCCACAGCCTTCGCGTCCGCCGTGGCGTCAACAGTTACCAGCGTTGCCTTGTAGTGCCCCTTGAGGAACGTCTCCTCCTGGCGGTACTCGGCAAGCCGGCCCGGCGTCAGCCCGGCCTTGTCATCGGCGCGGTTGCGCGCCTCGGCACGCTTCATCGCCTGCTCGTCGCTGATCTCCAGAACAATCACCCGCGGCACGGGGAATCCGCGCGCCAGCATCGTCCGGTCCAGGAACCCCGCCTGCGATTGCGTGCGCGGGTAGCCGTCCAGGATGAAACCGCCGTTCGTATCGGACTCATACAGCCGGCGCTCCATCATGTCGTTCATCATATCGGCGCGCATCAATTGGCCGGATTCGATCGCCGCGCGCAGGCTCTTGCCCTCGCTGGTCTTCTTGCCAATATGATCCTCCAACACCTGGCTCACGCTCACCACCGGAACGCGCAGCCGCTTCTTCAAAGCCTCGGCCTGCGTGGACTTCCCCGCCCCGGGCGGTCCCAGCAGGATGATCACCGGTTTCGTTTGAGCGAATGCCAGTAACGGCAGAAAAGCAAGCAGAAGCAGGCGGCGCGACATGAACTTAGTGTAGCGGCTGCGCAGCAGCCATCGAGCGTTCCCGGTCGAGCAATGCCTGTTTACGCTCCATGCCCCAGCGATAGCCGCCCAGTTCGCCATCGCCGCGAAGCACACGGTGGCAGGGAATCAGCAGCGCCACGCGGTTCGTCGCGCAGGCCCGGGCCACGGCACGTGCTGCCGAAGGGCGTCCGAGCGCCTGGGCCACCTGCTGGTAACTCTGCGTGGAACCCGCGGGAATCGTCCGCAGGTAGTTCCACACCAGGCATTGGAAAGCCGAAGCGCGTATGTCCAGCGGCAGCGCCCGCGCAGCCTCAGCCCCCGCCCGCGCAGCCGCGGCCCCCGAAAGATGCGCTTCCACCCCCTCCATCCAATCGTGAAACTGCTGCGGATATGGTTGTGCCAGCGGCGTGATCACGGCGTTCGGAAAATCGGCGCGCAGCGCGGCCACAAGCGCGCGTTCCGATTCGCCGAACTGCAGGAAACACAGCCCCCGGTCCGTCGCCGCCAACAACATCAGCCCGAGCGAAGTGTTCATCGTCGCCCACGTAATGGAAAGTCCCAGCCCGCCGTCGCGATATTGCGTCGGCGTCATGCCAAGCTCGGAATCGCTGCGCTCGTACACCCGGCTCAGTGAGCCATACCCGGCATCGAAAATCGCATTGGTCACCGACGGTTCACTGCGCAGTTGGCGGCGCAGAATTTTCATCCGGCAGGCCTGCTGGTACTGGCGCGGCGTCACACCCGTGACGGCCTTGAAGCTGCGCTGCATGTGGAACGCGCTGAGGCCGGAGAGGCGGTTCAGCTCGTGCAGCGGCAACGTTTCAGTGCAGTTGGCTTCAATGTGGCGGCACACGCGCGCCACCCATTCCGGCTGAGCCGATGCGCTTTCGCCCGGTTTGCAGCGCAGGCACGGGCGAAGTCCATCGGCTTCGGCGGCCTGGCGCGTGTCGTAGAAGCGGACGTTCGCCCGCTTGGGCATGCGCGACGGACACGACGGCCTGCAATACACCCCCGTCGTCAGCACGCCGTAGTAAAAACGTCCGTCCTGCAACCGGTCGCGCTGTATGACAGAGGTCCAGCAAAGTTCCGAATCGAGCAGCATTTGGTAGGGAGTCACACCCTGATGAAATCATAGCGCCGGGAGGAACTCTATCCGTTTCTTGCCGGGCAATTCGCCGGGACGCCCGTCGCATTCGGCTCAAACATCCGCCGCTTGGCCCGATATGCCGGAAGAGGAGCTATTCGACCGGGTAACCGTCGAGCGAAACGTGTGGGCGCCATAGAAACAATAGCGTCGAGGGAAGCGGCAGCGGAGCTGCTGGCCTTTGCCGGGGGGACGCCCGGGTTGCGCCTTTGGAAGATGGGCCCAACACCGGAAGAATTGCTCTATTGGGACCAGGGAATCTGGAGGCGCGCCATGTGGCAGGACTTCCTTTCTGCCCAAGACTCGCATCTGGTATGCAGCCAGATTGCGGCGGGCGCTTCAGGCTCAATGCTGATGCCCTTGTGCGGGGAACAATGGGGATGGCGATATGCCCATATTTCGATTTCCCGCAGCGAAAGCGGTTGCGGCGGCACACTGGTCGACTCCACCCACGAGCGCGAATCCGCCCACCGGGCACGCATGGTGAAGGAAGAACTCGATGCACTCCTCAGCGGAGCGCCGGCGGCGGTGGCCATGTTCGACCGCGACATGCGCTACCTGCGCGCCAGCAGCCGTTGGAAGGCCGACTACGAACTGGAAGGCCAGGACATTATCGGTCGCTGCCACTACGACGTATTTCCGGAGATTCCGCAGCGGTGGAGAGACATCCATCGCCGCTGCTTGGAGGGAGTCTCGGAGCGGTGCGACGAAGATCCCTTCGACCGCACCGACGGATCGCGCATTTGGATCCGGTGGGAAGTGCGGCCGTGGTGGCTCGACGACGGTTCCGTCGGCGGGCTGGTGATGATGACCGAAAACATCACCGCCCGCAAGCTGGCCGAGGGTGAATATGCGCGCCTCCAGAACACCCTGCAGATCGCCATCGACACCATGCCGCAGCGTCTGTTCTGGAAGGACGGCCAGGGGCGCTACCTCGGCTGCAATCAGGGCTTTGCCGAAGACGCCGGGTTGGGCTCACCGGCCGAAATGATCGGGCTCACCGACTTTGACCTCCCCTGGCGCGAACAAGCCCCTCAGTATCAGGCCGATGACGCCGTCGTGCGGGAAAGCGGTGTGGCGAGGCTCAACTTCGAAGAGGCTCTCACCACGCAGTCGGGCGCGCGATGGGCCCGCACCTCGAAGATTCCCCTTCGCGACACATCGGGAAACGTCTTCGGCTGCCTGGGCGTGTTTCAGGACATTACCGAAGAGCGCACGCGGCG
>JBDTVQ010000088.1:0-19289 GCA_040007195.1 Acidobacteriota bacterium
TCATTATCGGCCACTTCGCAGGCCGCGGGCGGCTTCAAACTGCCGGATCTAGGATGAAGGGTGAGTTGCCAGGCCCGCCAGGAAGCAGCCGCCTAATTTGAGCACGGGCGATCCGTCGTATTTGGTCGCGGCTTCGACTTCGGGCAGAGCCAGACCGATGCGGGTGACGAGATCGAAGGCTGGAGTCGGAGTAGTGGATGGTTTAGCGTGAGCGGCAATGGCTTCAGGCTAACATCCGCGGCGGCATTGAATTGCTAGTTGCCGGTGGACAGGCGCACCTGCAGCGTGGCGATTGTTTTTGCCGAGCCGGCGGAATTTCCGTCGCTGGCATCCTGCAAGTAGAACGTCATTCCGTTCGTTACCCAGGCGCCGGTTGTGGCCGAGCCGGATGGCGGCTCGAAACCTGTCATTTGGGGGCCGGACGGAGAGTTGACTCGTACCTGCACACGCGCGATGCCGGTGACCTGCCAGGAGAGAGTCGTGGCGCCCAGTGCGAAGTTCGCCGCAGGCACTACGGGGGTTGCGGTAAACCGGGCGTCGCGGACGACACCAATGTTGGGTGAAAGGAACTGCGCCAGATAGGGGAAGGCTGCCGCGAACCGGCCATAAGAACCGATTAGGTTTCGTGTACGGCAAACCTGGCGGTCGTTGCTGTTATCCACATCGGGGCCGGCGGAGAGGGTTCCCACGACGTATTCATTTCCATTGATATCGGCAAGGAGGGGCGATCCCGACGATCCGCTTTGCGTGACGCCCTGGAACCAGGAAACCTGTATGCCTTTTTCGGCGGGCATGGAATCTCCGTCGGCAAAACGGATCGTGAGATCGCGCGTGCGCTGTCCCAGGGCGATTCGCTTGTAGTCGCCGACGGGATGGCTGATGCTGGTGACCTGCGCGTTGCCTGCAATCTCATTCGAATACCAGCCGAGCACTTTTACATCGACATTCGGGAATGCGTTGAGGCGCAAAAGCGTGAAGTCGCCGAGGGCCATCGGGCGGCTTTCCAGGAGCGAAGCGCCGGTGACTCTGGGGAGGCTCGATCGCGAGGGTGGGATGCCATTACAGGTGCGCGTCTGGTAGGCAAAGATGGCGATCAGCGACCGTGCTTCCGCCTCCGTGCCGATGCAATGATTTGCCGTGAGGAAGAGAGGCAGGGCAGGTTGGGAGCCGGAGTTGATCAAAGAACCGGTGCATTGATAGCTTTCGCCGCCGCTCTCGAACGACATGAGCGCGACGGCAGAGGCGGGCTCACTGTATTGCGGAAAACACGAAACATCGAGAGTGCAGGAGGCGGCGGCCGCAAGCGGAGCACTCGTTTCGCCGGCGGCTTTGAGAACTACGGCTGCCGCGGCGGCGCCGGAATCGGGAAAGCGGTGGGCCAAGGCAACGGGAAGGAACGGAACGTCCGTGGCCTGTGAAGTGTCCGCGGGCTCGTAGGCGATGATGACGGAGGTGCCGGGGAGCAGATCGCTCCAGAAGTCTCCATCGCCAAAAGGGCCCCCGTTTGTGTAGGGCCCAACGGTGACGGTATCGCCGCCAGGGCCGGTTGCGATGAGCCACACGCTACCGCCGTCCAGATGGAAGTTCTTGAATTGAACGCGAACTTCGCTGGCTCCCGGAGATTCGACCAGGAGCCGCCAGACGCGCCTGCCTTCGGCGGTGGAAGACCACTCTCCGTGAGCCAGTATGTCGGCGGGCAAATCACGATTGACACCGACGGCGGTGAGTCCAGGCTTCCGATTCGCGGTGTTGGCCTCTTTCGATTTCCATTCGTGCAAGGTGACCCTGCGCGCCGGGGGCGACATGCGCCGGATGGAGGCGGTGCGAGCTTCGGCGGAAGAGTCGAGCTCGCTGGCGCCTCTGTGAATCGTCCCCGGCATGGCCTTGCCGGTTTGCGGTTGCTGCGCGAGCATCGGCAGGGCCAGGAGGGAAAAGATCAGGAGGCGCCGGGCAGGCGCCGCGGCGAATTCAAAAGTGAGTACAGTTCTGCCCGTAGACATTCAAAGCCTCTCTTCTCGTTTTGCTACTTGAGGGACGTACGCGTGGGAATGTTGAGTTCGGACTGCGGCAGCACCTTCGGAAGGGCCCCACACCGCACTGCGGGAACAATCTCACAGACGGCGCCTGCAGACGCGCGGTTGCAGCCGCTGAGAAGAAGCGCATGTAAAAAAAAGCAGCAGCGTAGGGAGGGGCCGGGCCCCTGGGCGCCGGAAAGCTTCGGCGGAATGGTGCCCGTCGGGTGCGCGCCGCCGAGCGATGACGGGTAGGGCAGCTAGGACAAAGCAGGTTTTCCTTTACGAGCGATTCGTACGAGCGATTCGTTTGGAGTAGACATGGGTGAAGACGGCACCGAAGAAAAAAATCTGGGCCGAATAGTAGACCCAGGCCAGCAGAACGGCCAGGGACCCGGCGGCGCCATAGGCCGAACCCAGGCTGCTTTTGCCGAGGTAGAGCGAGATGGCCAGCTTGCCGGTGTTGAAGAGGACGGAGGTGACGGCCGCGCCTACGATGACTTCTGACCAGGCGATGCGAAGATCGGGCAGCGCCTTGTAGATGGCGGCGAAGATTGCAGTGGATACGACGCAGGATAGAACGAAGTTGAGACTTTGCAGAGCGGCTTCGGGTAAGGGAAGTTCGGCGTCGAAGTACTTTCCCACAGCCGCCAGTGCCGCGTTGGCAAGCAATGAAATCAAGAGCAGGAAGCCGATGCCGACAACGAGCATGAAGGAGAAGAGCCGGCGTTTCACGAGATCCCAAATCTGTTTCAGGATTCCGCCGGGGTCCTTGGGCGGCGCGACTTCCCAAATCGTGTTTAGCGCGTTGCGCAATTCGGCCACCACCAGCGAGGCGCCAAAGATGAGCGTGATTAATCCGAGAAGCGCCGGACCCAAACCGCGAGCCGGCTCCTGAGTGGACTTCAACAGCGCCTGGACGGCTTGCCCCCCTTCGCGCCCCACCAGTTCCTGCACATGCCAAACCACCTGTTGGCGGGTGGAATCGGCGCCGAAGAACATGCCGGCCACAGCGATCACCACGACCAGAAGCGGCGCGAGAGAAAACATCGTGTAGTAGGCCAGCGCCGCCCCGAGCCGCGGGGCATCCTTCGCCGACCACTCGAAATAGCTTTCTCGAAAGATTCCGGTGATGCTTCGCCTGGGTAGCATGAAAAAATGCAGGAATTGGCGTATCACCGTAATGGGCCGGTCGCTTCTTCCCCGGAGTTCGGATATGTTTAGCGATGGCATCGGTAAGGCAGGTATGTGCAATTGCCGTACCCAACTTGCCAAAGCGCGCATCTGCTACGGAAGTAGACGTGCAAGAGAACCAGGAAAGATGTTCGAGGAGCCGATGATATGAAACGACTTTTTGGCGTATTTTGTGTTTCTGGACTATTGTTTGCAGCAGGTATTGATCGTGGCGTCGAGCTCTATAAGCAAGGCAAATACGCAGAGGCAGAGTCAGAACTTCGCGGTGCTGTGGGCGAAAACGAAGAAAGTTCCCGGGCTCACCGTTTGCTTGGGCTGGCCATGCTGGAACAAAAAAAGTATGACGAGGCAGCCGCACAACTCAATCGAGCCGCTGAATTGGAGCCAGGCGGCGAGTCCAAGGGCGCCCTTGCGCGCCTCTACGCCGAGAAAAAAGAGTTCGACCGCGTGGAGCCGGCACTGGACGGCGCGAGCGGCGAGGACGCCGACTACGCACGGGCTCTGATGCTCTTGCAGCGCAAGCAGTATGAAGAAGCAGCGCAGCTGCTGGAGACTTACACGGAGAACAATCCGAACCACGCCTATGCGCACTACTATGCGGGGATGGCGTACAACGGTTCGAAGCGGAAAGATAAGATGCTCTCTCATTTCGAATTGTTTCTACGGCTGAATCCCGATGCGCCCGAAGCCCGAAAGGTACGAGCAGTACTGCAAACGGGCCACTAAGGGATGCCAGGAAAAGCCTCAAGGGGACTACGCCTGGGCGGAATGATCGGCGGCGGCCTGCTGCTGATTCTCGTGTTGTTGATCGTGATGTTGCACACGCCTCCGGCGAGGAAGTATGTGGCAAAGCAGGCGGCCGAGATTCTGCGGCGCCAAGGGATCGATTTCGAAGCATCCAGTCTCGATTACAACCTGCTGGACCTGTCGGCGACGCTGCGTTCGGTGACGGTGAAGTCGCCGCAGGCTCCCGAATTGCCTCCCCTGCTGACAGCCGACGAGGTAAAGCTCGACCTGAGCATGCGGAAGCTGATTCAGGGCAAGTATCAGATTGAAGACGCCTCGGTGGTGAACCCGCATGTTCACGTTGTGATCGACGAACAGGGCCACGACAACATTCCACGGCCGCCGGCATCTTCGGGTGGTAAGACAGACTTCTTCGTCGATCATTTTCTCGTGACCGGCGGCACCTTTCAGTTTGAAGACCGGCGGCAGCGGATGGCGCTGCAGGTGCCGATCGAGCGCGGCGAGGTGAACGGAAATCCGGTCACCGGCAACCACACGATTCGCCTGACGACGCTCGCGGGAGGCACGGCCAACCTGGAAGGACGAACACTGGCGCTGGGTCAATTCAGCGCCGATGTGGAGTTGGAAAACGATGCGGCAAATCTGCGTAAGGTCACTCTGGCTTTAGAAGACTCTCAACTGACTCTTTCCGGCCGGGTGGAAACGTTTCAGGATCCTCGATTCGATCTGAAGGCCAACAGCACCTTGGCGTTGGGATCGCTTCTGCGCGCGGGCGGGCTACAGCAGAAGGCGTCGGGAACGGTGAATGTTGCCTGGACGATTGAAGGGCCGCTGGCCAGCATGAAAGCGACCGCGCGAGTAGACGGAAAGGGCTTGACGATCGACCGCTTTCGCAGAGTAGATGTGAAGGCTGAGGCAGCCTACGACGCGGCGGCAGCGCGACTACGGGTGGGTT
Organism: Acidobacteriota bacterium; assembly: GCA_040007195.1. Lineage (GTDB taxonomy): Bacteria > Acidobacteriota > Terriglobia > Bryobacterales > Bryobacteraceae > JAFLBB01. The sequence goes on from JBDTVQ010000088.1 coordinate 4,909, forward strand.
CGTTCCAGGCGAGTTCGGACCTGGGCGCCGTCAACGGAAAGGCCGATGTTGCACTGACGCAGAAGGCCGGGACGAGCACGGCGAACATCTCCGCCCGTGGAGTGGACGTAGGAGCGGCGATGGCGGCTTTCGGACAGCCGGTGCGTGTGGCTTCGCTGGCCAACGGAGAGATCGCCGCAAAATGGCCGGCACTGGATTTTGAAAAGGCCGGCGGGGATGCGACGATCCGGCTGAGTGCCACACAGAGCACGCCCACCCAGGATGTCGTGCCCGTGTCCGGTTCGCTGAATGCGAAGACACAGGGAAAGCGAACGGTCGTCGGCATTTCCGAATTGCAGGCGCTCGGGGCGACCGTGAACGGCCAAGTGTCCATCGATGGCGGCGAGCAGACAGGCGGTGAACTCCGGGCGATTTCGCCAGACGCTGGAGTCACGATTGCTCAAGCCGAGGCCTTTCTTGGACAGGGTGCGGGCACACTGCTGGGAACGCCGGTGAGGGGCAAGGTGGAAATTGCGGCCACGCTGGGTGGGACGATCGGGAACCCTACGGCGAAGGCGGTAATCGAGGCGCCCGCGCTCCAAGCCGGAACGCTTTCTGGAATTGCCGTACGGGCCGAGGGCAGCTACGACCCCGCGATCGTGACGGTGGACCGGCTATCGGCGTCTTGGAACAACCAGACGGTGACGGCATCGGGAGCCATCGGCTTGCGCGGGAAAGAGCGGACCTTGCGTTTGCAGGCGCAGGCCGATCAAGTCTCCATTGCCCAGGTGCTGGCAGGTTTGAATCGTTCGGCGATCGAGGTGGATGGCACCGCTTCGTTCCGGGCGAATGTCACCGGTACCGTGAAGGATCCCCAGGCGCAGTTCCAGATGACCGGCGCAAACCTGACGGCATACCGCGAGGCGCTGGGCACGATGGCGTTGCGAGGCGGCGTGACGGGCCGGGTGGTGCGCGTGGAAGAGTTGCGGATCGAGAAGCCCCAGGAGACTGGCAGCGGAAGCCTGCTCGCGTCGGGAACGTACGATCGGGATTCACGCCAATACGCGTTGGATGTGTCGGCGAAAGGAATCGACCTGACGCAGCTGGCGCTTCCGGATGGTTCCGCGGTTCGCGCGAAGTCGCTTACTGCGGATGCGAAGGGCGCGGGGAGCGTGGATGATCCGGCGCTCCAGTTGACGTTGCAGGCGGACAGCGTGGGCTACCGCGATCAGGAACTCGGACGCATCGATGCCGGTGTCGATGTTGCGGGACAACAGGCGGACTTACGCGTCGCGGCCCCAAAATATTCGCTCTCCGGCACTGCACGGATCGGCACGCAGGCGCCCTATGCAGGCACCTTTGAGGTGACGGCGAAGAATACCGATCTGAAGACACTGCCGCTGCCGGCCGAGGCCGAGGTGACCGGAATCGTTACGGCAACGGTGAGGGGCTCGGGTACGTTAGAGGACTACACTCATGGGGAAGCGACCGCCCAGGTGGACGCGGCGAGCCTGGAATGGCGCGGGCAGCCTGTGAGCACCGAGGGACCTTTGCGGGCGAAGTATTCGGGGGATGTGCTGACGATCGAGCAGGCGACCTTGGTCGCCCGCGACTCCCGGGTGAGCCTGCAGGGTACGCTCCCTTTGACCGAGGCAGCCGGCGCCGGAGATGTGAAGCTTTCGGCGAAGCTGGACCTGGCGACGCTACCCTCGTATTTCCCAGAGCAGCAGCCAATGACTGCGGCAGGAACGGCGACGCTGGAAGGAACGATTCGTGGCACGTTACGCCGCATCGATCCGGAGTTGAAGGTATCGCTGCAAGGCGGCAGCTTCTCGACTCCCGAGATGACCACCGCCATCACGAAGGCGGAACTGCAGGGCGAGGTGCGGAATGGGGCTTTAGAACTGCAGTCGGCATCGGCATTGGTGGGGCCGGCGTCGTTGACAGCCTCCGGTGTAATTCCGTTCACGCTCTTACCTGAATTACCGGTGGATTTTCCCCGGCGGCAGGCTCCGGCGCAGTTCCAGGCAGACTTGAAGTCGCTCGATTTGAGCACGCTCGGGGTGCTGCCGGAGGGAGTAACGGGGACGGCCAGCGCTTCTCTACAAGCCTCTATGCCGAAGGCCGACCTGGAGTCACTCACGGCAACGCTGACTCTGCCGGAGTTCAAAATGGCGGTACGCAGCTATGCGGTGGAGCAAAAGACTCCTTCGCGAATCGCCATCCGCAACGGCGTGGCAACGGTCGAGGAGTTCGTGTTGACCGGTCCGCTGACGAATTTGCGCCTGACCGGCACGGCGGGGTTAACAGGGAACCATCCCTTGAACCTGCAATTGAACGGCACGGCCGATGCCGCGCTCGCGTCGGCGCTGTCGGAGCGGGTTTCCGCGAGTGGGGCGATTACGATTCAAACGGCTGTGACGGGGACCGCCCAAGCCCCTTCCGTGAGAGGGTTTGTGGAATTGGCCGATGGACAAGTGGCGATGACGAGCCCCTTGCTGGCAGCGGAAGGCGTGGACGCCCGGCTGGAACTGAATGGCGACCAGTTCGTCCTGACCAAAATGGAAGGCTCGCTGAACGGCGGCAGCCTCTCGGGGTCGGGAACGATTGGCTACTCGGGAGGGCGGCTGGCAAACACCAATCTGGCGGTGAAAGGCGAGGAGGTGTACCTCAACTTTCCCGAGGGACTGAAAACGCTTTCGAATGTCGAATTGCGGCTGCAAAGCACGCCGGCCGGTCCGGTCCTGGGCGGCGAAGTTTTGATCCAGGAAGGTGGGTTTTCCGACGACTTGAATCTGGATCGCGGCATACTCGCCGCGGTGACGGCACCGTCGACGATTGACCTGAACGAAGAGCGCGATCCTCTCCTGGAGAGCTTGCGGTTCAATGTCGGGGTGCGGACGGTGAATCCGCTGGTGGTCGAGAACAACCTGGCGCGGGCCGAAGTGACCGCCGATCTTCGCGTGGTTGGCAGTCCTTATGAGATCGGACTGGCGGGGAAGGTGGAGATCGAGGAAGACGGCGAGATCCGTCTGCAAGAGCGCCGCTATCTGGTAGAGCGCGGCGTCATCACCTTTAATAACGAGCGCCGCGTTGAGCCTGAGTTGAATGTCGTAGCCACGACCAGCGTGGGCGGCTATGACATACGGCTACAAATCCAAGGTCCCCCGGGAAAAACCGAGACGATCTTAACGTCCGATCCGTCGCTGCCGGAGCCGGATATTCTGGCCATGCTGATCACGGGCAAAACGCTTGAAGAGATGCAAGGACAAGAGTTCGCGGTAGCGCGCGAGCAGGTTCTGTCGTACCTGGCGGGTAGAGTGGGCACGACGCTCGGCAGAGGAATCCAGGACGCCACGGGATTGAGCACCGTGCGACTGGAACCCAACCTGATCGCATCGGAAACCGATCCCAGCGCCCGCCTGACGGTGGGCCAGGATATCACCCGCAACCTGGAGTTGATCTACTCGATGGACCTGGTGGACAGCTCCGATCAGATCTACGTCGCCGAGTACGATTTGACGAAGCGGTTCACAACGCGGGGCGTGCGCCAATCGGATGGAAGTTTTCGCATGGACTTCCGCCACGATCTGCGATTTGGTGGAGAGCCCGAGCCGCGCCGCGACACGAAGCGTCTGCAGCGGAAGATCGGCGAAGTGCAGCTTACAGGCAATCCATTTTTTCCGGAGAGCGCGATTCTCGACCGGTTAAAGCTCAAGACCGGCAAGAAGTATGACTTCTTCAAGACACGCAATGGCGTCGACCGTGTCACGAAGCTCTACATGAACGAGGGGCTGCTGGAAGCGAAAGTACGCATGCGCCGTGAGCGGAGGGACCAGACGGTCGACCTGAAGTTGAACGTGGAGCGGGGCCCCAAGGTCGAATTTGTGTTCGAAGGTATTTCGATTCCCGGGGATGTGCGGAAGCATGTCGGCGAGGTGTGGCACTCCGGCGTGTTCGACACGCAGCGAGCCGAAGAAGCGCGGCTCACGATTATGGATTGGTTAGCGCGCGAGAAGTACCTTCGGCCGATCATCGATTATTCGATTTCCACCGAGGGCAACGAATCGAAGCGCGTGCTGTTCGACATCGATCCGGGTGCGCGGTACCAGAACGTGGCGCTGGAGTTTGAAGGCGCCGTGGGCGAAAAGCCATCCGATTTGCGCCGCATTATCAGCAAGCAACATTTGGATATAGAGGTCTACACCAAGCCGGCGCGAGTGACCGAACTGCTGACCCGTTACTACCAGGGACTGGGCTACCTGGATGCGGCGGTCTCTGCTCCGAAGTACGAATTGGACGCGGCGGCGCGAACGGGCAAGGTGGTGTTTCCGGTCAAGGAAGGTCCGCTGTATCGCGTGGGGGCGGTCTCCTTCGAAGGCAATCAAGCGATCAGCGACGACAGGTTAGCCGAATCGGTGCTGATGCCCGCGGGCGAGGTATACCGGCCAGTGCTCCGCGAGAATGCGTTGGGGCGTCTGAAAACGGCCTATTGGCGCGAAGGCTACAACGATATTGAGACGCAGTTTGTGACCGAGCGAAGCGCGGCGGACGGCGTCGTCAATGCGACTTTCAGAATCGTCGAAGGACCACGGGGCATAGTGCGCGAGGTTCTCGTAGAGGGTAACGACCGCACGAGCGAGAATTTGATTCGAACACAGCTTGCCATCGGTCCCGGCAATCCACTCAACATCGAGAAGGTGGGGACCTCCCGCCGCAACCTGTACGACACGGGCGCCTTTTCTTTGGTGGACATTGTCAACGAGCCGATCGAGGGCGCAGCGGCGTCCGGCGGCGACAAAGCCGTGCGACTGCGTGTCCGGGTGCGCGAAGTCCAGCCCTATCAATTGCACTATGGCGGGTTCTACGATACGGAACACGGGCCTGGGGTGATCGTCGACCTGGCGAATCGCAATTCGCTTGGTAGTGCGAGAGTGTTGAGTTTCCGTGGAAGATACGATTCGCAGTTGCGCGAAGTGCGGGTCAACTTCAGCCAGCCGGTGCTGCGCCGGTTCCCTCTCAAGACGATTGTGAGCCCATACTGGCGGCAGGAACGCAACCCGGCGACCACCGACACCGATCCGTTCAACGTGGACCGGGTTGGTCTTTCGCTTCAGCAGGAAGCCCGGCTCAAAGAGCACTTCATTCTGAACTATGGGTACCGCATCGAAAAGAGCCGAACGTACGATCCCGGTCCCGACGCCTTCTTCGACGTGCCTCTGCGGATCGCATCGTTGACGACCACCCTGTCGCGCGAGACCCGTGACGAGATTCTCGATGCCACTCGTGGGAGCTTTATGTCCCACGCCTTCCAGCTTTCGCCGATGAAACTTGGTTCCGAACTGAGTTTCGTGAAATATTTCGCCCAATACTTCCGCTACATTGCGCTACAGAAGCCGCGGATTGAGCTCTTCACGAACGAGGTGAAGCGGCCGCGGTTGGTGTACGCCGGCGGCGTGAGGGTGGGGCTGGCAAGAGGGTTTGGAGGGCAGGAGGTGCCGTTGAGTGAGCGCTTTTTCGCCGGCGGTGCGACAACGCTTCGTGGCTTCGAACAGAACACCGTCGGTCCGATTGCCGGGCGGCTGCCATTGGGCGGGGAAGGCATGCTGGTGATCAACAATGAACTGCGGGTGCCGCTGTTCAGCATTTTCGACGGAGTCGGATTTGTCGATGTGGGAAATGTGTACGAGAAGGTCAGCGATTTTAGCTTCAGTGATTTGAGGAAGACGGCGGGCGTGGGATTGCGCGTGCGAACGCCGTGGTTCCTGTTGCGGCTCGACTACGGCATGAAGCTTGACCGGCGCGAAGGGGAGAGTGCCGGCCGTATTTTCTTTAGCATTGGGCAGGCTTTCTGAGTTCACACGCCATCCCCGTCAAGCGACGCAGCCGTCACGACGCGGAAGCCGGTATGGGACGGGGTGAAGGCGGCGACGGGATTATCGGGACGCTGGCACGACGACCGGCACACGTTCGCAACCTGGCCGAGAGCGGTCATGCGCCGGACTTCGTCATTCAGGAAATTGCCGGGCACGTCTCCCAGCAAATGCGTAAACACTACTCGCACATCCGCATGGAAGCGATGAGGCTGGCGGTGGCGGCGCATACCACATCCTCACAAAGTCGGGTGCAGCCCTATTGCAACCGGGCAGTCAATGCTATTGGCACTCAGCCGATGTAGGAGAATTACTATCCCGAACTAAGCGCCATGACACCTTTGTGCTTACGCCCGGAGCCACACGGGCAAAGGGTGTTCCTGCCGACCTTGGGGATAGATTCGGTCCAAATCCTATCTCGGACCATTGTCCGGAATTGTTCAGATGTTTGAAACTTCTCGCCCAACTGTTGAATATTTACTATTGCCGCTTCGCGCTGCCGTGGGCTCATTCGGGATTCGAGATCAACGCGGTATCCCCGAAACCTAGCGGCACGGTCCATTAGGAATTCAACGAATCCACTGTCCCCGATTGAGAATGGCAATACAGTGCCGCCGGCCGCATCAACAAGAGTGTTCTTCCACGCGTCACTCTGCAGATTGAAATCCGCTATAGCAACAAACCGCCCGAACTTGGCATAGTATCCCATCAGGCCAACGCTGTCGCCGTACATCGCCGTCGCGTCGCACTCACGAGCGAGATATTCACTGATTTGCGGGCTCTGCGCAAGTGGCATATCGACGCATAGCATGTGGACTCGGTTGTAGGGCTCGCAGCTTGTTCCGTTCAGCAAGTAGTTGCGCCAAGATTCCTCGACGCGTTGCAACCCGTCTGCCACGTTGCGAATTTCTTGATTGGCCGCGAGGTCGACAGCTAAATTCCGCCAAAGAACCGAGATTAGGAACGGCAGCAGGTAGTCGCCGTAAGGGATGTCGAGCGGCGAGCCACTTGTGACGGGCTGGAAAATGTTGCGCGCAAATGGCGTCTCTAGTCTTGAAAATCGTGTTTCACAGGCCTGGCATTGCATGGAGACTTTGTGGCCGTCTTGCTCCCGCTTATTGGGGGCGTGGCCGAATCGAAAGTATCCAGATCCCGTCGCCTTTCGCCACCGCCAATAGAACGCCGGGTAGATGTGACTCTGCCGGAGCGGAGGCGGCGCGCCGCATAACCGACAATTTGAGAACGTTGGCGGCCTGAGCATGGCAAATCTACACTCTTTGATGGAAGCCGAGGTGGGAGCCCAGCACTTCAGATCGCACGCGCCCTACAAGAAGTCCCCAAAGTAGATGCGTGAACTCGAAAGAAAGGAAACGGGAGGGTTTTTGTTTTGATGGCTCCCCGAGCGCGACATTGCAAGAAATGGCAACTGTCGTACTCGACAGAGAGTCCACAAACTACTGATTCAAAAACCACATCGGCAAAATCGGCGACGAGGAACCAGCCACCAGTTGCAAAGATAGTTCTCGGTTTCGATACATTCCTAGGCAGCCCACCGATGCATTGCAAAATTGAAACGGTGGCTCTCCCGTCGTGGAAGGGTTTCGAACTCTGGCAGCTATACTCCACGGGCGATCAGAACGGTTCTCCAGCGGATTTAGTAGCCTGGGATCACGTGAAGACCTTGTTGGGGCTGTCGAATCCAGGCGCGCGGGCACACCGGCACGGGTGTTCACCGAGATCGGTTACCGTAAGGGTAGGTCGCCGGCGCAGCGCGTGGTGGCCAAGGCCGAGCGGATCGAGGGCACGGAGAATCCGCGCTACGCGGTCACCTCGCTGAGCCCTGAGGAATGGAAGCTGCGGGAGTTGTACGAACAGCTCTACTGTGCTCGTGTGGAGATGGAGAACCGCATCAAGGAGCAGAGGAGCCTGTTTGCTGCCAGGATGAGCGCGGAAACCATGCACGCCAACCAACTCAGGCTGTATCTGTCGGCGGCGGCGTACGTGCTGCTGGAAGCCATGCGGCGATTGGCGCTGGCGGGCACCGGGATGGCACGGGCACAGGTAAAGACCATCCGGCTGCGCCTGTTGAAAATTGGTGCGCGCATTTGGTTCAGCGAGCGGCATGTGCTGATGTCGACGAGTAGCGGCTACGCCTGGCAGGGGCTGCTTTCCCAGGCATGGGTGGCACTGCGCTGCTGAAGGGCGAAACCGGCGCGGCAAACAAATCCCTTCACGATTTTGCATTTTTGCAAATCGGATATCTGTGTCTGAAAATGCCTCGCGCACTCTATTCTGACGGGCAAAAACAAGGATCGGTTCCACCGGGACTTCGTTGCTGGCGATCAGAGTGTTCAAACGGACCCAAGCAGAACCTCCAGACTTCCTTCTGAGCAACGCCTCGTGTCGTCGTGAAACATGCGGGTTAGCGGCTGTGACGGCGGTTGCTTTGCACCGGCAGCGACCGGGAGCGGAACCGGCGTTTCTATCCACCGTTCTTTATAAATGCATCGTGTTTATTGCAAACGCGCCGCTCGTCGCACGCGGACGCATGGGTGGCACGGGCAGGAAGGAACGTCGGGCTTACTCGCTGGTGCCGGCCACACGATGACACTTTGCTGTCTGAATGCGGTTTTGACGACTCACAGCGGGCGCACGACCTGGGAAATCGCCCAACTGAGACCCGCGGGCGCTAGCTTCGCCTTAAGGTAGTCCTCGAGCAGCGAAGACCGCTACAAGGGCAGGCCCGGTCCACTGGCGAAGAAGTACCAATCTGATTTGGGTTCCACTACGTCCTCCAACTCCTGACGAACAACACAAAGCCAGGCTCTCCAATCTCACCTTAGCCTGCTCGAAATCTGGATCCTGTGATTTCGTGGTAGGAATCGCATTCAGCGTCGGCAACCTCGTCGTCGATGTCAATACAGTCTACGCGCACCAGTAGCTGAAAGGCGGACGGGATGCTGCCATCTTTTCCGATTTTCATTTTTTTCAATACACCCCGCGTGCGGTCTTCGAGGGTCATCATGTGGCCGGCGCCTTCAATGGCGCGCCCGTGATTGGCCGCAATCATCGTGACTGTGCAGCCTGGACGAACACCTGGACGGCGGGTTAGGACTGCATACTCGGTCATTCGCGGCAGATTGCCATCCGAAAATCGCTTTCCGCTAATGACACGAGGCTTCCGCCCGCGGGAGACATCGACGATACAATCGCCGCGAGTGATGAGAGGATAGTCGCCTTGCAGCGACGCGAGAAACTGGTTCGTACGCGGACTGCCCAACAGAATCAGGTTCGCCGCGCTTAACTCCTGCCATTGCGAAATACGCGAGTTTCTTGTTTCCACTGGGATCCCTCGTTCGTGAAAGAGCCGTGTAATGGAAAGCATGCAGTGCATTTCGCCCGCGGAAAGATAGTGGTATGCAGGCTGAAGTTCCTTTCCGCTCAAGCCCGGGAAGTGTTCTCGAATCTCCTCGGCACCCTGTGGCAGCCGGTTCACGCTCCAGTCACGGAAGTAGCGCCCCTGATTGTCGCGGAAGAAAAGCGGCTCCGTGTACACAAGAATATTGGCAGTGTGTGTTTGGAAGTAAGGCGCCCAAAATTTGGAGATTGAACTATTGGCTACCCCTTCCGGCTTCGCAAGAGAAGCAGGCGGACCGTCTACAAATATGGCGCGGTAGCGGCCTTTTGGAATCTCGAGCCGGAGCGGTTCGTCCCGTCCCTCGGTACCAAAGAAGGCGTTTAGCCGCTCTCTGATGTTTCCCAGGCTGACCCGTACGATTGGATCGGTTGCCGGATCAAAGGTCGGCGGCCGGTTCATCGCGTAAACGGCGATCTCGTACTCCTTCGGTGGTGGCGACAGCGGCGACGTCGATCGCTCCACCAGGTACAGCAGAATCCGTTTCAGATTGTCGGCATGGGCAAACTGTTTGCTGGCGAGTATCCGCCGCAGGAGAAGTTGTTGGGCGTTGGGGGATGTGGTCATCGGGTGGACGACGCCGGTGAACGAACTTTCGGTTGCCGGTCGGAACCAGTATGGCCCAATTCGTTGGTTCAGAACCGGCGATGGACTTCGGCGCCGTCCGCTACTTCACCGGGCGTGGCACGGCTCCCGCGGGGGTCGCCGCCATGCGGCGTTCCTTCATAGCCGCATAGGCCTGCCGGATCGAGTCCGGAAAGGTCTTCATATCGCGCTCGACTGCCGCCAGCATGGACTGGACGATAGCAGGATTCTCTTTCGACACGTCATAGCTTTCGCTCGGATCCAAATCCAGGTTATAGAGCTCAGGCGCGGGCAGGAACAGGCTTACACGGCCCTCGGCAGGCGTCGGACTGTAGTAGTAAGAGTTGTGCCGGGCAATGTGGACCTTCCATTTGCCTTGGCGTGCGCAATGCAGGTCGTTTTCGATGAAGTAGAGCAATGGCTCTCGCGGTAGTTGATTGCGTGCGCCCGAGAGCAGAGGCCAGATGTCGTGACCATCGGCTGGTTTCGGCGGCGCCGAAACCTTAGCCAACTGGGAGATTGTGGGCAGCAGATCCATCGTAGAGCAAAGATCGTCGCAGACGCGGCGCGCGGCAATGCCCGGACCCTTGGCGACAAGCGGTACACGAACTCCACCTTCCCAGTTGTCCCCTTTACGGCCGCGAGTCAATCCCGTACCGCCTTGATACCACGGGCCGTTGTCGGAGGAGAAGAACACATAGGTCTCCTCAGAGATGCCCTCCGTGTCGAGAGCCTTGAGCACTTCGCCCACGCTCCAATCCAACTCTTCCACGACATCGCCATAAATGCCCAGCGGAGATTTTCCGCGAAAGCGGGGAGAAGCGTGCAGCGGGATGTGCGGAAAAGTATGAGGGAGATAGAGAAAGAACGGCTTGTTGCGATCCGCACGAATGAACTTGAGCGCTTCGTCGGTGTAGCGAGCCGTCAATGTGGACTGCACCGCTTCCTGTTCGATGATTTGCGTATCTCGCATCAGGACAGGCGGATTCATGTCATTGCTATAGGGGATTCCGAAGTAGTGATCGAAGCCCCTACGCGTTGGAAGGTGCTCAGACCGGTCGCCTAGATGCCACTTGCCGATGCAGGCCGTGCGATAGCCGTGGGGCTTGAGCATTTCGGGCAACGTCATTTCATCTGCATTCAAGCCAGTGGGCGAATCGGGAAGAAGTACGCGAGGCACGCCAACGCGGGTGGGATAGCGTCCTGAACCGCCAAGCCCCGACGCCCGGATTCGCAATTCGCATAACCGATGAAACGAATCTAGGCATTGCCCTTTTGATCGCCGAGGATGATTCCGGAGCCTACTGGCCTTTGGGTCCTGTCTCAACCATTCCCGAAGCGAGGGAGTTCGCCTACCTTGACCAACTTCGTCGACGGGCCGCGCTTGGGCGAGGCGAAGAAGTTATCTGCCCGACCAAGTACAGGCTTTGGGCGCTGGGGCTGGAAGGCTACGTGGTGGCTGCGGAGTTCGATCCCTCGCAACTCTAATTCGAAAGGTTTACAACCATGCCCGCATTCACAATCGACAACGACAACAACATCACCGGCTTTGCCCAACTGCCGGCCGGAAGCGACCCGGCCCAAGCATTCGCCAGCGAAAAGGAACTCGCCAGCCTCACCGCCGAGTGGCAAGTGTCCCGGCTTGCCGACATCTGGAATAGTTTCGCTGCCGTGGCGCCTTTCGACGATCTGAAGCCGGTCACGAAGTTCAAGGACCGCGCGACCGGCGTAAGCCGTATCTGGAAAGCCATTCAGCGACTGATCCCCGAAGTTGCTCAACAGGTGGCTCCGGTGGCGAAGAAGAAGGCCGTTGCGAAGAAGCCCCCAACTAAGGCCACAAAGCCCGCTGTGGCAAAACTTGGCGCAAGTCCGGTGCGTGAGGGGAGCAAGAAAGCCGTCATCCTCGAACTGGTTGGCCGCAAGCAAGGCGCAACGCTCGCCGAGATCATGATGGCAACAGGATGGCAGGCCCACAGCGTACGCGGATTTATCAGCGGGACGCTTGGAACCAAGATGGCAATGACGGTCGCGTCGGAGAAGCGCGAGGACGGCGAGCGCGTCTACTCGATCGCCAAGCAGTAGAAGTTCGTCGCACGGAACGCCGCCCGCACGCGGGCGGCGTTTTGCTTTTTACAATGATTAGATACTTGCTTTATTTCGAACGGAGAGTGATGAATGGATCTGCCATGACGACTACCACGGACACCCCAGAACAGCACCTCGCAATTTTCAGAAGCGGACGAAGCCTTGTGCTCGATGAGCTTGCGCGTGAGCAAGCGATTCTAAACAGTGAAAACGAAACCGAAATGAGCGAGGTGGACGCGGCACTCATAAATGGCGCCAGCTTCCGGTCCGTCCGTGAGCGGAGCTACTTCAAGAACCAATACCGACGCCACGCGCGCAACATCGCAGAGGGCAATCGATTCTACTGATGAATTGACGAGCGACCACGTGCCTTGTTCCAAATTGGTCCTCGACCGCCTCATCAAACCATTGGCGCCGATCCCATCAAGATGGGCCGGTTTGTCACCCGCGACGGAAATCTCCAGCTTCCCTGGCCCAACTTCGGATTGTGATGTTGACAATACTGGCTAGTTGAGGCATGCTGTGTGTGCGAAGAGATTGAAGATGATCAACAAACAACAAGCTGAACAGATTGAAGAACTTAGGAATGCACTCGTGAACTTCATGGGCAAGCATTCCACCAACAGCCTCACGGTTCCTGACTTCGAGCAAGCCAATAAGGCCATCAAGGATTCTTTGCAATCGAAGTAGGCAGCCTACAGTACCAAACATCGATGAGGCACCTTAAGACCTGTGTGGGTGAGAAGGGGGAAATGATGACGATCACCAAGTGGGCGGCGATTCGGCGCGGCGATGGAAAAGTCACCGGCTACATCGAAGTTTTCTACTCGAAAAATCTGAATAGGTTCGTTACGATCCCCGGCGTGAGCAGGTTTCGCAATGCCTAACCCCACCTGCCCACACTGCCACCTGCCTCTGGATGAGGCCACACTGCGCGCCGCCGCTGGCGCTCTAGCGAAGCGCGGCAAGCCATCAGGCGGACGGCCAAGGTCGGACGCTCCACGATGCCGTTGTGGGCTATTTACCGCAAAGAGGGCGAAGCAGCGTGGGCATCGGTGCTGATGCATATCGCGCCAGAGGGCCAGCGATTAGCCGTTAGGCTGAGACGGGAGGGAGGGCAACCGAGATGCACGGCTCCTCCGCAATCATGCGGCGCGTTGGTGGATTGGGTGGCGCGGAGTGCTTGGACTATTGGCCGCGCCACGGTCCGTTCACCAGCTCTAGCAGCTGTCTTGTCTTCGACAGTGGGCCGTTCTCAGGTCCCGCATGAAGACGTGTTCGACTGGTCGGCGTGAGCCCGAATTCTCTCGCCAGCCGCGTCACCGTCTCCATGCAGGTGTTCACGATGCTGATCAGCGGATTCTGCTGGACATAGCCGCTCGGCGTTTTGAGCAGCATCCCCGTCTCGCGCAGTTTGCGTTGCGCCTGAACCATCGTGCTGTAGCTGTCGCAGAGGTTAGCCAGTACGATCCCGTCTGCCTCCGTCAGGACTCGCATGCGTTCGAGCACCGGAACCAACCTTCTCCAGGCCAGTCTTCCCTCGCCGTCGAGATGCTTAGGGCACGCAGGTGTGATCTGGCGCGGACGTGGCTCCAGGATGTTCAGTGGACGCTTCCCCAGGTTGCCCTCTGCAATCCGTAACGCCGTCGGCTTAGGTGCCGGTCCGCGCTGACCCATCTATCGCTCCTCCCTGCGTTCCCGCTCCAACTCGCTGAATGCCTGCCCGGTGCCGCCCAAAAGCGCCTGAGAACCAGTAAAGTCCTGCCAGCGACGGACAATGACGTCCGCGTAGCGCGGATCGATTTCCGCTAGCCGTGCTGCTCTGCCTCTTTTCTCGCAGGCGATCATCGTAGAGCCGGAACCGCCGAACAAATCCAGCACCAAGTCGCCGGTCTTGCTGCTATTAAGGAGAGCCCGCTCGATCAATTCGACAGGCTTCATGGTCGGGTGCAGGCGGTTGGCCGCTGGCTTCTTCTCCTGCCACAGCGTCGACTGCGTCTTGTCGCCGTACCAGGCGTCGCTCTGTCTGGCCACGTGGCAGTAGAAGATCGGTTCGTGCTGGAACTTGTAGCGGCCGTGCCCCCAGGCGAAGGTGTTCTTGGCCCAGATAATTTGGCAGCGAACTTCGAAGCCCGCCGCTTCGATCGCGTTCTGAAACTCTCGCTGACATGACGAAGCGTGGCAGACATAAAGGGAGGCACCCGGCTTCACGCCTTCTCGATAGCTACCAAAAGCACTTTTGAGGAAGGCGAAGAAGGCGGCCGGGTCCATCTTGTCGCCCTGAATAGTGAGCTTTTCTACGGTGTATCCCTGGTAGCCGACGTTGTACGGAGGATCGGTAAATACGAGATCGGCGCGTGCTTCGCCGAGTAGACGCTGCAGGTCGCTGCCGCTAGTCCGCATTTCTCACGAGTGATGTGTAGCAAAAAGCCGTCTACTGAGGC
>JBDTVQ010000089.1:0-19282 GCA_040007195.1 Acidobacteriota bacterium
TTGCTTCATAGGGGATCTCGATGTTCTTGAAATCCACCTCGCGGATGGACTTGGGTTGCGCCAACGCACACAGTGCCGATGAGACCGCGAGTGCAAAAGGGCGCGTCACGCCGCCTTTACCTCGGTCCAGACGCGGTCGCGGAGTTGTTGGGTGGCGGCGGGGAGCGTGGCGAAGTATTCACCGCGGGCGGCGATTTCGCCGTGCGGGTAGAGAGCTTGATTTTCCTTGAGTTCAGGGGGCAGCAGGCGCCAGGCAGCCTCGTTCGCAGTAGCCGTTTTTGTGAACTCGGCGATGCGGGCGCCGACTTCGGGGCGGAGCAGGTAGTTCAGAAAATCGTGGGCGAGCGGGATGTTGCGGCTCTCGCGGAGGATGACGGCGTTATCGCAATACTCGGCATATCCTTCGCGCGGGTAGACGAAGCGCAGGTGGGCGGCCTCTTCGATGGCCTGCATGGCGGTGGTGGTCCATAGGTGGGCGGCCATGAGGTCGCCTGCCATTACTTGATCGCGCGCTTCGGCGTTGAGGTAGGCGCGCACCAGCGGCTTCTGGCGAATGAGTTCGTCGCGCGCGCGGGTCAGTTCGGCTTCGCGCGTGGTGTTGATGGAGAGGTCCAGTTTTTTGAGCGTGGCGCCGAGGGTGTCGGCGGGGTCGTCGAGCATGGTGATGCGGCCACGGACGCGCTCGTCCCACAGAGCCGCCCAGGAAGCCGGCTCGGGCATCAGCTTGGGGTTGTAGAGAATGCCCGCGGCTCCGATCATGTAGGGCATCGAGTGGGCGTGTTGCGGGTCCCACGGCGGAGTCTTCAGCGCCAGATTGGGGAGGTTCGGCAGGCGGGCGTGGTCGAGAGGTTCGAGCAGCCCGTTTTCGACCATCGGCGGGATGAAGTAGTTGGAGGGAAACACGATGTCCCAACCTGAGTTGCCGGTGAAGACCTTGGCGAGCATCTCTTCGTTGGATTCGAACTCGGCGTAGCGGACCTCCACACCGAACTCCTTCTCGAAGTTGGGAATGGTTTCCGGGGCGACGTAGATGGTCCAGTTGTAGACATAGAGGCGGCGCGAGGCGCGTTTGCAGGCGGCGGTGGCGGTGGAGATGCCGAGGAAGAAGAGGTCGCGGCGCGTGATGCTCATGCGCGTCTCCAGCGCTCTGCAGTGAGGGTCATGAGGCCGATGGCGACGGTAATGATCGTTGATATTGCATTGACGGAAGGCGAGACACCTCGGCGCGCCATGGTGTAGATGACCATCGGGAGCGTTTCGGAGTCGACACCGGCGACGAGGCTGGTAATGACGTAGTCGTCGAAGCTGATGGCGAAGGCGAGCAGGGCGGCGGTGCCGATGGCTGGCGCCAACTGCGGGAGAGTGACGCGCAGAAACGTCTGCCATTCCGTCGCGCCAAGATCGAGTGCGGCCTCTTCAAGCGAGCGGTCCATCGTCTTTAATCGCGCCATGATGACCACGACGACGTAGGCCAACGAAAACATGATGTGCGCGGCGACGACAGTGTGCAAGCCGAGGCGCACATCGAAGAAGCGGAAGACCCACTGGTAGAAGACGAGGAGTGAAACGCCGGTAACGACTTCTGGCGTGACGAGCGAGAGATAGAGCGAACCTTCGAGCGAGGGGGCGCGGCGCTTCCACATGGCATAGGCGGCCAGCGTGCCGGCGGCGGTTGCAGCGAGAGTGGCCAGCACGCCGATGAGGATGCTGTTCCATGCCGATTCGAGCAGGCGCGTGTCGTCCCAGAGTGCGCGGTACCAGACGAGCGAAAGGCCTTCCCAGACGGTGTATTTCGAGGAGTTGAAGCTGAAGGCCGCGAGGATCAGAAGCGGCACGTGGAGGAACGCATACGCAGCGGCGGCGTAGAGCGAGAGTGCGCGCTTCACAGGAGGCCGCCTTCCGTACTTGCCTTTCGCATGGCAAGCCACAGAAGCGCCATCACGATGGCCATGAGGACCACCGATAGCGCGGCCCCAAAGGGCCAGTCGCGCGCGGTTGTGAACTGGTTTTGGATGACGTTGCCGATGAGAATGCTTTTGCCACCGCCCATCAGGTCGGGCGTGAGGTAGGCGCCGAGGCAGGGCACGAAGACCAGCACGGAGCCGGCGGCCATGCCGGGCTTGGCCAGTGGAACGACGACGCGCCAGACGACTTGCCACGGCCGCGCGCCGAGGTCTTCAGCAGCTTCGAGCAGCCACGGATCGAGGCGTTCGAGCACGGCGTAGATGGGCAGGACCATGAAGGGCAGGTAGCCGTAGACGAGGCCGAGCACCACCGCGCCGTCGTTGTAGAGCATCGGCAGCGGTTCGGTGATGAGGCCGAGCGATTGGAGGATGGTGTTGATGAGTCCGGTGTCGCGCAGCAGGAACATCCAGGCGTAGGTGCGGACGAGAAAACTGGTCCAGAAGGGGAGGGTGACGAGACCGAGCCAGAGCGTCTTATGGGAGCGGGCGCGGGCGATGAAGAGGGCGAGCGGGAAGGCGAGAACCAGACAGACACCGGTGGAGATTGCGGCGATCCAAAAAGATTTAAGAACGATTTCGCCGTAGAGGGGATCGAGAAGGCGCGCGTAGTTTTCCCAGGTCCATGGTTCGCTCTGGCCGCCGTAAGCGCCGCGTGTGAGGAAACTGTAGGCCGCGACGATAACCATGGGTGCGGCGAACAGCAGGGCCATCAGCGCACGCGAGGGAAGGAGGAACCAGAAGCGGGGCTTCATGATTCCGGCCTCATCTCGTCGGCATCGCGCCAGGAGAGGCGGACACGGTCGCCCGGCTGGAAATCGGACTGGGGCCTCGGAATTTCGCAGATGATCTTTGCGCCCGCCGTGAGTTCGGCTTCGACATGGACGCAGTTGCCAAGGAACGTAATCGCGGTGACGGTGGCCTCGCGGCCTTCTCCATCGCGTGATACACGGATGGCCTCGGGCCGAACGCCCGCGCCATCGATCCAATTGACCGCGCCCAGGAAGCCCGCGACGAAGCGCGTGCGCGGACGGACGTAGAGTTCTTCGGGCGGGCCCACCTGCTCCAGGCGGCCCGCGTGCATCACGCCGATGGTGTCGGCCATGGAGAGCGCTTCTTCCTGATCGTGGGTGACCATGAGGAAGGTGACGCCGGTGCGTCGCTGGAGGGCTTTCAACTCGCCGCGCACTTGCTTGCGCAGGTTAGGGTCGAGGGCGGAAAGGGGTTCATCTAGAAGCAGGAGATCGGGGGCGAGCACAAGAGATCGGGCTAGTGCGATGCGCTGCTTCTCGCCGCCTGAGAGTTTCGCAGGTTTGCTCGATGCCTTGTGGGCCATCTGCACCAGATCGAGGACCGAGTCGACGCTGGACGCGTTGCCCCGTTTGTAGCGCAGGCCGAACTCGACGTTCTGGCGCGCGGTGAGATGGGGAAAGAGCGCATAGTTCTGGAAGACGGTATTGACGCGGCGCTCATAGGGCGGCAGGTGAGTGATGGGCGCGCCGTTGAGCAGGATGTCGCCGGCGTTGGGCGTTTCGAAGCCCGCGATCATGCGGAGGGTCGTGGTTTTGCCGCAACCGGAAGGTCCCAACAGCGCGAACAGTTGGCCGGATTCGACATCGAAAGATACGGCGTCAACGGCGCGATGGCCAGGAAACTCTTTGGTGACACCGCGCAGGGAAAGCACGGACATTGTTGGATTAGTATGGCACGCGGGCGGGAGATGCGGACCAGGCGCGGAAAGGGGCTTGGCCTTCTTCGCTGAGGATCTGTTTGGTGGGGATTCGGCGCTGTTCGAGCGCCTGGGGAATCTCTTCGTAGAGGAAGGAGTCGTCGAAGCCGGCGGCCGCGGCGTCGTGTTTGGAAGCGGCGAACCAGATGCGGTCGACGCGCGCCCAGTAGCAGGCGGCGAGGCACATGGGGCAGGGCTCGCAACTGGCGAAGACTTCGCAGCCGCGAAGATCGAAGCGGCTGAGTGCCAGACAGGCCCGGCGGATGGAGACGATTTCAGCGTGCGCGGTGGGGTCAACTGTCGAGGTAACGAGATTCATACCCTCGGCGATGATGACCCCATCGCGCGCCACTACACTCCCGAACGGACCACCGCGCCCCAGCCGTACGTTTTCGACGGCCACTTCAATCGAGCGCCGGAGGAGAGCTTCGGTGTCCACAACGTCTGGGAGCTACTTGCCGGGCTACTTCTTTGCGTTGAACCGGGCTTCGGCAGCGGCCCAGTCGATAACGTTCCACCAGGCACCGATGTAGTCGGGGCGGCGGTTCTGATACTTCAGGTAATAGGCGTGCTCCCAAACGTCGAGGCCGATGATGGGGTACTTGCCTTCCATGACGGGGTTGTCCTGGTTGGGCGAGGACGTCACTTCGATGGCCGAACCGTTCCAGATGAGCCAAGCCCAGCCGGAGCCGAAGCGCGTGGCGCCGGCCGCGGCGAACTTCTCCTTGAAGGTGTCGAAGCCGCCGAAGGCGCTGGTGATGGCCGCGCCGAGATTGCCGACGGGAGCGCCGCCGCGCTTCGGCCCCATGATCGTCCAGAAGAGCGAGTGGTTGTAATGGCCGCCGCCGTTGTTGCGAACGGCGCCGCGGATGCCTTCCGGCACGGCGGCGAGGTTATTGGCGAGCAGTTCTTCGATGGTCTTGCCGGCCAGTTCGGGCGCGGATTCGAGCGCCTTGTTCAGATTGGTGACGTAGGCGTTGTGGTGCTTGCCATGGTGGATCTCCATGGTCATCTTGTCGATGTGCGGTTCCAGCGCGTCAGACGCGTAGGGCAGTGCGGGCAATTCAAAGGGCATTCGAGGATTCTCCTTATGCGGCGTTGACGCCGCCGTTACGTTCAAAGGTTTCGGCCACACGGAACATCGTGGCCTCTTGAAAATGGTTGGTCAGGATCTGCATGCCGACAGGCAGTCCGGCAGCGGTCGCACCGCAGGGGACGCTCATGCAGGGGATGCCGGCGAGGGAGCCGGTGATGGTGTAGATGTCGGAGAGGTACATGGCGAGCGGGTCGTCGACCTTCTCACCGAGTTTGAAAGCCGGGAACGGCGATACGGGCGTGACGAGGGCGTCGACTTCGCCAAAGGCGTTTTGAAAGTCGCGCGAGATGAGCGTGCGCACCTGCTGGGCTTTGAGGTAGTAGGCGTCGTAGTAGCCGTGGCTGAGCACGTAGGTACCGAGCATGATGCGGCGTTTGCATTCGGCACCGAAGCCGTCGCCGCGGGTGTTGAGGTACATGGCCGCGAGCGTGGGCGAATCGGCGCTACGCATGGTGTAGCGGACGCCGTCGTAGCGGGCGAGGTTCGAGCTGGCCTCAGCGGTACAGATGATGTAGTAGCACGGGATGGCCCATTCGGTTGAGGGAAGGTTCACCTCCTTCACTTCGCACCCGAGTTTTTTCAGAGCATCGATGCCGCGCATGATAAGGTCGCCGGTTTCGCTGGCAAGGCCGGCAAAATACTCCTTCGGCAGGCCAATTTTCATGCCGCGCACGTCGCCTGTCATCGCAGCCGCGTAGTTGGGTACGGGCGCGAACGCACTGGTGGCATCCATCTCGTCGCGCCCGGCGATCTCCTCCAGTAACACCGCCGAGTCACGCACGTTACGCGCGAAAGGACCGATATGATCGAGCGAACTGGCAAACGCCACTAGTCCATAGCGAGACACGCGGCCGTATGTAGGTGTTACACCGACGACGCCACAAAAGCTTGCGGGCTGGCGAATGGAACCGCCGGTGTCGGAGCCGAGCGAGACGACTGCGGTGCCTTGGGCGACGACAGCCGCCGAGCCGCCCGAGGAACCGCCGGGGACGCGATCGAGATCGACTGGATTGCGCACGGGGCCGAAGGCAGAGTTTTCGTTCGACGAGCCCATGGCGAACTCGTCGCAGTTGGCTTTGCCGATGATGACACCGCCCGCCGCTTCGAGGCGCATGACGGCTGTTGCGTCATAGGGCGGGATGTAGGTTTCGAGCATGCGCGAGCCGCAAGTGGTGCGCACGCCTTTGGTGACGATGACGTCCTTCACTGCGATGGGAACGCCGGCGAGCGCGCCGGGTTCTTCGCCGCGAGCGAGTTTGGCATCCACGGCCTCGGCCGCGGCGAGTGCGCGTTCCGGGCTGAAGTGCAGGTAGGCGTTGGTCTTGGGATTTTCGGTCTGGGCGAAGGCAAGGGCGGACTGGCACAACTCGCGCGCGCTGTATTCTTTCGCCTTGAGGGCGGCGCGGATTCCATCGATGGAGAGCTTCGAAATATCCATGGGCTAACGTTCGATTACCTTGGGCACTTTGAAGAAGCCCGCGCCGGACTGGGGGGCGTTGGCAAGTGCCGTTTCGTTGGGCAGCGTGGGGCGGATGGAGTCGGCGCGAAGGGTGGCCGTCTCCCCGGCGTCGAATAGCACTTGCGCCATGGCGGGCACGCCCGATGTATCCAACTCATTCAATTTGTCGATGTGGCCCAGGATGCTTTCCATATCCCGAGCCATGCGCGACACCTCTTCGGGTGTGAGGCGCAAGTTGGCAAGGTCGGCCACCTTGAGGACCTGCTCTTCCGTGATTTTCATGGGACTCTCTCTACTTTGGCACGGCGCGGCGGGCGGGTGCAGCAGGGGGCGGACGCAGGGCACATGACGGGGTGGGGGTTTGCGGCGGGCGGGTTCGATTAGCCTGCTAATGCACGGCGGCGCGAGGATTGATAGATGCGGTCGAGTACAGGATCGGCGGCTTGTTCGCGGGCGTCGAGAAGGGGTAGGCGTGTTTGTCCGTGGCGCAGAGGGCGTGATTCGACGTCCATGGAGCGGCGGCGCGGGACGACGGCGATCGAGATGTCGCGGACGAGGTGCGTGCCGACGATGGCAACCATTTTGCGGAGAATTTGCGGTTTGAGAGGCTCGAGTTGGGTGGCCCAGACGTCGTCTTCCACTTCGATAGTGAGCGTGGCGCCGCGGAGAAAGCCCGGGTTGGTGTGTGCCGCCAAGCGCTTACCGACGGCGGCGCGCCAAATGGCGTGGGCGATCTGTTCCTGGGAGCAGATTCGGCTTGCAATTCGTGTGGTGCCGAGGATTTTGGAGGCGCGTTCCATCTCAACCGAGAAGCGAGTATAGCACGTGGTGTGGGCGGAAATATGCGGTTCGGGCACGGCTAATCGAGGGGCCTCGCGACAATGCTGACTGCTGTTGAAGATGCCAGCCCGGTGAGAGAACTCGGGGCTGGATTCCATCAAAACTGATCAGCAGACCAACACAGTCTCCCTGCTGGTTGACTGTTATCCATCCCCATCTGAAAGCCCCTCCAATGAGCGAATGCCATTGGTCGAGGTGGCTCGACACTATCCTCCATGCACGTCACTCCGCTCATGGTTCAGCCACCCACGGATTGACGATCGGAATGTCGAGGCCATCATAGTCTTTGACGTTGCGCGTAACGATGGTCAAATCGTGTTGCAGCGCGGTCGCGGCTAGCAGAGCGTCAACAACAGGGCGAGTACGGCCCTTTGCATTTTGTCGAGCGGCCAGGGCGCCCCAACGCTCGGCAATATCGAGGGTGATCGGCAAGATTCGCTCACCAAACCAAAGGATGATTTCAAGTTCCAGCCAATCCTCAAGAACGGCCCGCCTTCTACCCGTTGCAAGCGTGCCGATGCCCTTCCGGATCTCACCGATCGATAGAACGCTCGTGTGTACACGATCCTTGGCTTGCCGCAGGAAGGTTTCGATCTGGACTGATGGTACGGGTTTGGTCAATTCCGAAACGACATTCGTATCGACCAGGAATCCGCTCACAATGGAATGTCCCGGCCGGGATCGCGATCCCGTTCAAACTCCATGTCGAGTCCGCGGAAGGGTGATCTTGCAAACAGGTCGGCCAGATTGTCGACTTCTTGATGTACCGAGTGTGATTTGACAGCGGTGGCGTGTAGGGCGCGAACAGCCTGGTCGACCGCTTCTTCCGCGGAACGCGCGGCGCCGGCATCAATAACTTCAGCGACTAAGCGCGACTGTTCCTCATTGAGCGTGATAGTCATGCGGCCTATCCTTCTCTATTTTCACAGTAAAGGATTGGCCGC
This sequence comes from Acidobacteriota bacterium, assembly GCA_040007195.1. Taxonomy (GTDB): domain Bacteria; phylum Acidobacteriota; class Terriglobia; order Bryobacterales; family Bryobacteraceae; genus JAFLBB01. The sequence continues at coordinate 8,030 of JBDTVQ010000089.1, forward strand.
ACATTGTCACGGGGCAGGGACCAGCCCTTTATTCGAACGCGTTGATACGTTGCGTGAGGAAGTCCTGGAGCACTTCCATGCGGACTGGCAGGCATTCCTGTGCGGCTTCCGGCATCTGGAGGCGCAGAGCCTCATAGACGGCCGGGTCGACGCCGGTGTCGGGCGGCGGCATGATGCCGAAGCCGAGGGCCTCGCTGAGCAACACGGCCGATTGGGTAATGGCGAGGAGCCCGTAGTTGGAGAAGTCGATCGGGTCGTGGTGGCGGCGGACGGAGTCGAGGATTTCGGCGGGGAAGCTCCACTGGCGGGCGAGCCACGCACCAGCTTCGCAGTGGTCGACATCGAACATGGCCTGTTCGGTGACGCGGATGTCGAAGCCGTTCTCGCCGGAGACCAGCAGGAGATTGGCGTATTCCTTTGGATAGTTCACCATGAGGCCGAGCAGGCCGATGTCGTGGAGCAGGCCCGCCGTGTAGGCGCGGTCACTCTCAAACGAGATGGCTTTGCCCAAACGCTCGGACAGTAGCGCGGTGGCAAGCGAGTGCCGCCAGCAGCGGCGCAGGGCGGCGATGCGCATCGCCGATTTTACGTACGAGCCCAGCGCAACGGCCATGGCGAGGCTGCGCACCTGGTCGAACCCCAAGAGCACGAGGCCCTGCTGCAGGCTGGACACTTGCGTCCGCGCGCCGTACATGGCCGAATTGGCCCGGCGCAACAGTTCCGCGCTCAAGGCCGCGTCCGAGCGCAGCAGCTCGATCAATTTCTTCACCTGAACTTCTTCGTCGCTCAGCAACTGCAACAATTTCACTGCAATCGAGGGAAACGGCGGCAGTTCGCGAAGCGCCCAATGCTGGGCCGGCTCCGGCGTCGTTCCTTGCTCGGGTGTAGTCGTCACGACTCTTTCCGGAGTTTGCGTTGGCATGAAATACCCTCCCTGTTGGCACCTTATCGGTAGGGCGGGCTGGAGTGTGAGCCACAATGAGCACCCGAGGACGGCTAAGATGAAACTCCGTGGATGCCTACGACCTGCTTTCCTCACACACCTTAGTCCTTGCTTCGGCTTCGCCCCGGCGGCGCGACCTGCTGGCGGCGGCGCGGATTCGCTGCGAAGTGCGTCCGGCGAACGTGCCCGAGGTGCGGCGCATGGGCGAATCGGCCGAGTCCTACGTGCGGCGGCTGGCACACGATAAGGCCCATGCCATTGAGGCGGGGGCGAGCGAGGTAATTCTGGCGGCGGACACGACCGTGGTGGTGGATCACCATGTTCTGGAGAAGCCCGAGGACGCGGCCGACGCGGCGCGGATGCTGGGGTTGCTCTCGGGCCGGGGCCATTTAGTGCTCACGGCGATCTGCCTACGGGCTGGCGGGCAGACGCGGACGGCGGTGGAGTCAACCGCGGTATTCGTAGCGGAGCTTTCGGCCCGCGATATCGCCGAGTATGTTGCATCCGGCGAGCCGATGGACAAGGCTGGTGCCTACGGCATCCAGGGAATGTTTTCGCGCTGGGTGCACCGTGTCGAGGGGTGCTACGTCAACGTGGTCGGGCTGCCGATGTCGCTGCTGTGGCGCGAACTATACGCCCTCGCCGCCGGAGTGTAAGAGCTCGCGCTGGAGGAGGACGGTGTCGAGCCAGCGGTCGAACTTGCGGCCGACCGAGCGCAGCACGCCGACCTCACGAAAACCGAGGCGCACATGCAAGCGGACCGACGCGGTGTTGGCGCTGTCGCCGACGACGGCCACCATCTGACGCTTCCCGGCGCGGGTGCAATCCTCAATGAGCCGCGCAAGCAGCAGACTGCCGACGCCCTTGCCGCGCATGGCGGGGTCGAGGTAGATGGAATTCTCCACCGTGTAGCGGTACGCGGGTCGGGCGCGGTAGGGTCCGGCGTAGGCGAATCCAAGGATCGCGCCGTTCTGTTCGGCCACCAAATAGGGCAGCCCGGCGCCGGCGACGATCAGTCTGCGACGCTCCATTTCGAACTCGTCGGGCGCTTCCAACTCGAAAGTGGCGGTGCTGTGACGCACGTAATGGCCGTAGATTCTGGCCAGGGAGTGATCGTCTTTTTCTTCGGCGGTTCTGATAGAAATCTCGTCCGGCATACCTATGGATGATCGTAGCGTGTTGCAATAGTGAGGAAACCTTAAAGATGCAACCATCCGATGCGAACCAATGGTGGAAGGAACTGCGCGCCAAGAGCGCCGGACCAAGCGAAGACCAACTCTTCTTAGTGCTTACGCTGATTATCGGCGCCGTAGTGGGCCTGACGGTGGTGGCGTTCGTGGCGATGACGGAGCAGTTGGGCAAGCGGTTGTTGACGGCAAGTCCGCTTGAATGTTTCCTGAGCCCGTTTATCGGGTCGCTGGTGGGCGGCTTCCTGCTGTCGCGATTTTTTCCAGGGGCGCGCGGCAGCGGCATTCCACAGACGCGGTTCGCCCTGTTGCTGCAGCGGGGTTTCATACCGTTCCGCACGGTGGCCGGAAAGTTTCTCTGTTCGTCGATCAGCCTGGGTAGCGGCGTGGCGCTGGGACGCGAGGGACCGTCGGTGCAGATCGGCGCAGGCATTGCGTCGGTGGTGGGGCGGCGGATCGGGTTGAGCGAGGAAAAGGTGCGATCGCTGATTCCGGTGGGAACGGCGGCGGCAGTGGCGGCCGCGTTCAACACGCCGCTGGCGGCGGTGCTGTTCACGCTCGAAGAGATTCTGGCCGACATGCATGCGCGCGTGGTGGGTTCGGTAGTGTTGGGCGCGGCGACGTCGTGGATCGTGCTGCGCCTGTTGCTGGGCGACGAACCGCTGTTTCATGTGCCGTCGTACCAGTTGGTGCATCCGGTGGAGTTTGGCATCTATGCGGTGTTGGGTGTATTCGGAGGTTTGATTTCGGCGGCGTTCGTGAAGCTGCTGCTTTGGGTGAGGATGTGGTTCCTGCGCGTGCCCTCGTGGGCCGTGCCGCTGGCTCCGGCGGCGGGCGGACTATTCGTGGGCATCGTGGCGATATGGGTACCGGGGGTGCTGGGCGTAGGCTATCACCTGGTGAGCGAGGCGTTAGACAGCCAGCTGGCATTGAAGATGATGTTCGTGCTGCTGATCTTGAAGTTCGCCGCGACGGTGATGTGCTATGGCTCAGGCAATGCCGGCGGCATCTTCGGCCCGAGCTTGTTCATTGGCGCGATGCTGGGAGGCGTGGTGGGACAGGGCGCCCACACACTGCTGCCGGACTACACGGCGAGCGCGGGCGCGTATGCGCTGGTGGGGATGGGAGCGGCATTCGCGGGAATCGTGCGCACACCGATGACGAGCGTGATCATGATCTTCGAAGTGACGCGCGACTATTCGATCATCGTGCCGCTGATGATCGCCAATCTATGCAGCTTTCTCATCTCCAGGCGGTTTCAGCCGGTACCGATCTACCAGGCGCTGCAAAAGCAGGAGGGCATCGAGATGCCGTCGGAGGAGGATCGCACGGAGCCACTACTGGTGGAGCAGGCCATGCGGCAGACCAGCGGGGAGCAACACGCGCTGGTGGGAATGCCGCCGGGAGCGGCGGTGCATCCGGACGATCCGCTCGACGTTGCGCTTCGGAGGCTGGGGACCAGCGGCCGCGAGGAATTGCCGGTGCTCAGCCGGGTGGGGATGCGGCAAATTGGTGTGATCGGCCGGCAGGACGCGCTCGGCGCTTACGGACTGGTCAAGAACGGTGGACACAAGGAAGCCGGCAAGCAGGCCATGCGGAAGGATTTCCTTCCGGCGCTGGCGGGCTCGGCGTTATTTGTGATTCTGCTGGTGTCGGGCATTGCCTACTGGCAGCGGTCGCACAGGCAGGCAGGTGCGCAGGAGGAATACGAGCAGGGCGTGCAATTGCTGGAGCGGGGACAGCCGGGCGATGCAGGCATCCGTTTTCGCACGGCGCTGTCGACCTCGCCAACGAATGCGCAGTATAGAACGGCGTTGGGATTGGCGCTGGTGGAGTCGGGGCATCCGGGTGAGGCGATCGAGCACCTGGAGCGCGCCCGGAAGAACCAGCCGTCGAGTCCCGCTGTATTACTGGGGCTGGCCCGGGCGAACACGGCGCTGGGGAACAAGGGGCCGGCGGAGAGCTATTTCCGGAGAGCGCTGGCGGCCGAGTGGCCGGCGGGGGAGATGGCGTCGCGCAAGCATGCGCGTCTGGAGTATGGGAAGCTGCTGCAGAGTGAAGGGAAGGGTCGCGAAGCGGTGATGAACTTACGCACCTATCTCGACGAATTTCCAACGGATCGGGAAGGAGGCCTGGCGGCGGCGCGCATGATGGAGGATCTGGGCGGCGCGGTGCAGGCCGAAGAGCCGCTGGAATTGCTGGCCAAGAGGTATCCGCAAGATGGCGAGGTGTGGATCGAGCTGGGGCGGTCGCGGCTGTCGTCAGGAAAGCCAACGGAGGCGATGGAAGCGTTCCGCGCGGCGCGTCTGTTGGAACCAAACCGCACGGATGTGGCGACCGGACTGGCGCAGGCCGAGACCATGGTGCGATTGAATCCATCGGCGCGGGGAGTGCGGTATGACGAGCGGAAAGCCAGAACGGTTGAACTGGCGAAGCGCATGCTGATCGCGCGGGGTTCGTGCATGGAGGCTGGAGACAAGGCGGCGCTGGAGAAACTGGCCGCGACGCGGTTCACCAGCAACGAAGCGATTGAAGCGGGCTGGGCGGAGTTGGCGAAGCTGTGGAAGCGGGGCGGCACCGGCTGTACGCCCGACGCCGCCCTGGATTGGATAGCCGCGCAGTTGGGGGGATGAGCGGACAGGGCTCACCCTTCCCAAACGCGCGGGCCGTGCGCGAGGGAAGCGCTCGCGCGCGATGCGGTCGAGGAGTGTAGCGTCTCAGCCAATTTGTGATCGCTGGGCGCTGCCGGTAATGCATTCGCACGGTGCAGTTCCGTGTGGAGTGGTTGCCCGGCGGTGAACATGACGGCCGAGAGCCGGCCCATCTTGCGCAACTTACTCAGATTGTCCGTGGAATACATCGTGCGAGTTCCTTTCTCTCCGGCTTTAGGCGCGGGTGGCCGTCACTTCGAGGAATTCGGCGTCGACATTCGTGGCGCCTTCGACGGCGTTGTTGTGCGTCGCCCAGAGATCGACCAGTTCGGCACGTAGATGCTTCTGGCCGTGCGATTCGAGAGAGGCAAAGGCACGCGCCATCGGACCGTAATTGGTGCGATAGAAGTCGACGACGTCAATGGGCGGAAACGGATAGTCGAAGTGGTAGTAGCGGCGTGCGCACTTGATTTCGGACGTTCCTTCGCCGAGGCGTTCGCGGAGCACAGCCTCGTCGCCCCACAAAACAGGCGACGGCATGCCGGACGGCGCGATGTATTTGGCGATCGCCTTGAACATCTTTCCGATGAAACCGCCGGGCGTCCAGTTCGCCATGGCGATCATGCCGCCGGGGCGGCAGACGCGCATCAGCTCAGAGGCGACGCGATCCGGGCGGGGCGCGAACATGGCGCCGAATAGGCTGGCCACGGCATCGAACTGAGCGGTGCCGTAGGGCAGCGCTTCGGCGTCACCCTCTTCGAAAGTGACCTCCAGCCGTTCGGCGGCGGCGCGGGCGCGGGCCTTTTCCAGCCAGTTTGTCGAGATGTCGCAACCGGTGACTCGAGCGCCGGCTCTGGCGGCAATCAGGGCAAGTTGCCCCGCGCCACAGCCGACGTCGAGCAGCCGGGTTCCCGGGGCGACGCCGAGCCTCCGGAAAAACCAATTCGCATCTTTTTCCATGTAGCGGGCGAAGACGTCGTAGTCGCCTGCCATCCAGGTCGCCTTCAGGCGGGTTTTGAGTTGTTCCAGATCCTGGGCAGTCTGCGTATCCATTGCCGTCGCGTTCATTTGAGTGATTTCCTTCCACTCGAATACGCGACGAATGGCGCTTGGGCCAATTGACCGGGAGTCCCGGTTATTTAGCTGAGCGGCCCGGAAGTGGGCGGGCAAATGTAACTATTCCATGCGCAGGGCGGCAATGGCGTCCGTGCGGGAGGCGCGGGCGGCTGGGATAAGGCAGGCGAGGACGCCGACGAGAAGCAGAACGAGTGTAACGCCGGCCATGGTGGGCGGGTCGGCAGGCTGAATGCCGAAGAGCAGGCTGCGAATGGCCCGGCCGAGAAGGAGCGCTGCCACGAGGCCGCCGGCGAGGCCGAGGATGACGGGCATCATTCCCTGGCGCACGACGAGCGAGAGCAGTTGTGAGCGCTGCGCGCCGAGCGCCATACGAATGCCGATCTCGTTACGGCGGCGGGCGACAGAGTAAGCCACGACTCCATAGATGCCGAAGCTGGCAACGAGCAGGGCGGCGATGGCGAAGACGATCACGAGAGTCAACTGGAAGCGGCGCTGCGCCACCGATAATTCAACGATTTCCTCCATCGTGGTGATAGGCGGAATGGGCAGTTGTGAATTTTCACTGCGCAGAGCCGCGCGTACGGCGTTGGCGGCCCCGGCATTGGCGCTGGTCCGCACGGTCAGGTAGGCGCCCGCGGGCACGCGCTGCCAGAACGGATAGTAGGCCATAGGTGGAGGCTCTGCGCCGAGTGTTGCGTGAACTTCCGCCGTGATCCCGACGAGTGTTTTGGGCTTGTCGTCTTCTCCGATAAAGCGCCTGCCCACGGGATTGGGTTCGTTTGGCCAAAGCAGGCGCGCGGCTTTTTCGGAGAGGACGGCGACGCTGCGGTCACGGTCGCTTTCCTCGAAGGCGCGGCCTTTGCGGACGGCGATGTTCATGGCGCGGAAGTAGCCAGGGCTGGCGAAGCGGTTGTTGACCGAATAGCGTTCCATTTCACTGTTGCGGTCGCCTTCGAGATAGATAGGATCGAGCCAGGTCTCGCCGCGCGTGGGAAGCGCCGTGACGATGCCCGCTGATCGGACGCCGGGGATCGCCTCGACCTTCGCCAGGACGTGCTTGAAGAAACGCATGCGCGAGGGGTCGTCGGGATAGAGGTTGTTCGAGAGCCGGATGTCGACGGTGAGCACCTGATGGACGTCGAAGCCTTTGTCTGTGTTGAGCAATCGAGTGAGGCTCGCGGTGAGCAATCCGGCGACGATGAGCAGGGCGGCGCTGAGTCCGACTTCGAGACCGATCAGGCCCTGGCGGAGGCGCAGGCCGCCGCGGCCTTCGGTTGCCGAACGGCTTCCCGAACGCAAGGCTGCCTGTGGATCGCTGCCGCTCAGTTTCCAGGCGGGGAGCGCCCCGAACAGGAATGCGGTGACGACGGTGAGGCACAGGGAAAAGACAAGCACGGTGGAATCGAGGCGGACTTCTTCGAGGCGGGGAAGGTCGACGGTGGTGGTGGCGACGAGCAGTTGCAGCAGCCATGAGGCGAGCAGGATGCCGAGTGCGCCACCGGTTAGGGAAAGCAGCAGGCTTTCTGTCAGGACGAGGCGGAACTGCCGGCCGCGGCTGGCGCCCAACGCCGTGCGGATGGCTGCTTCGTGACGGCGCGAGGCCATGCGCGAGAGAAGTAGGTTGGCGAGGTTGATGCAGACGATGAGGAGCACAGCACCGACACTGCCGGCGAGCATCCACAGCCCGAGGCGCGCGCGGCCGGCGACACTTTCGTGAATCGGCTTGAGCTTAGCCTTCAGTTCGACCTTGGATCCGGCCAGAATCGGGAAGCGCGCCTGCACTACGTTCATCTCTGCAACGGCTTGCTCGGGCGTGGCGCCGCGTTTCAGGCGGACCATCGCGTTGTAGTTGAAATTGCCCATGGGCCCGAACTGCTGCTCACCGAGCACCAGGGGCGAGTAGATCTCCGGCCGAGCGTTGACTGCATTCGAGTCCATGCCAATCAGTGGCAGTCGGAATGATGCGGGAACGACACCGGCGACTTCGCTGTTCAAGCCATTCAGGACGATGATCTTGCCGATGATCGACGGGTCTGCTTGGAAGCGCTCGCGCCAGGTAGTTTCGGAGAGGATCACGACGCGGTTCCGGCCCTCCTGCTGCTCCTCGGCAAGGAAGGCGCGGCCGAGAATCGGCTGCACGCCGAAGAGAGAGAAGACGTTGTGAGGGACCCGGGCTCCGATGATCGATACTGGTTCGCCCCCGGCGGCGAATTGAAAACGCGCACCGCCGTAGATGGCGACCTGCTCGATGGACGGGCACAACTTGGCCCATTCGCGGGCATGGAGCGGATTGACGGGCATGGAGCTGAACGCGGGCACGGAGGGAATCACTTCGAGCGCCGCGAAGACTCGGTGGGGCTCATAGAAAGGCAGGGGCTTGAGGAGCACCGAGTTGACGATGGAAAAGATGGCCGTGTTGGCGCCAATGCCGACAGTGAGCGAGAGCAGTGCGATAGCGGCGAAGCCGGGGTTCTTGCGAATGCCGCGGAAGGCGTAGCGAAGGTCCTGAGCAATGGTGTCGAGAGCGGGCAAGCCGCGTTGATCGCGGTAGCTTTCCTTGGTGGAGGCGACGCTGCCAAACTGAAGGCGTGCGAGGCGGCGGGCCTCTTCAGGCGGGACTCCGCGGCGGATGTTTTCGTCGGCCATGTGCTGGATGTGCGACTCGATTTCGTCGGAGAGTTCGCCGTCGGAGTGGCTTGGGAAGAAGCTGCCCAGCAGGCGATTCCAGATGCGGCGCAGAGTGCGGGTCATGCCTTGCCTCCCTTCAACGCGACGAAGCGGGCGACGACTTCGGTGGCGCGCGCCCATTGGCTAAGTTCAGAGGCGAGCTGTTTGTGGCCCGCCTTAGTGAGCTTGTAGAACTTCGCGCGACGGTTATTCTCCGAGACGCCCCATTCGGAGGCGATTGCGCCCTCCTGTTCGAGCTTGAGGAGGACCGGATAGAGGGTGCCGTGATTGATGGAGAGCAGGTCGCCGCTGGTCTGTTCGATGCGGCGGGCGATGCCGTAGCCGTGCTGCGGGCCCATGGCGTTGAGGGTCTTGAGAACCATGAGGGCGAGGGTGCCTTGCCATACTTCGTTCTTGTCGCTCATATTGGTTACCCATATGAGTAACACACTTCTTGTGGGAATCCAATAGGAGATTCAGAGAACGGCGTCCGTACGGCCAGCAGGATACGGTTACAGGTGTCCATCCGCCCAACGGCGGTCTTCGGCGGTTGCGTTGGGATCGGCGAGAATGCGCTCGGCCTCGGCGTGCATTCGTGACGTGTAATCGCTGATGGGTATTTCTGTATCTTGGGCGGCGCGTGCCGCGTGAGATGATACAGGCGTTATGAAACTCGTGGCGGTCACGCTGGTGTGTGCGGCCGCGGTGTGGGCACAGGCAGGCGGGGCCGAGTGGAAGCCGTTGTTCGATGGCAAGACGCTGGGCCAGTGGAAGGGAACGCCGTTCGCGCGGACACCGGCGGTGCGAATCGATGGTGGCGCGATTGTGCTGGCGGCCGGGCAGCCGTTGACCGGTGTGACGTGGGCAGGCGAGTTTCCCAGGACGGCTTACGAGCTGCGCTTTGAAGCCCGGCGCATGCTGGGCAACGACTTCTTTGCGAGCGTCACGTTTCCGGCCGGCGGCAACTTCGCGACCTGGGTACTGGGCGGATGGGGCGGCGACATCGTGGGCATCTCGTCGATTGATGGCTGGGACGCTTCCGACAACGAGACGCGCACCTACATGAACTTCGAAACGGGCCGCTGGTATGCCTTCCGGCTACAGGTGACCGAGGATCACATTCAAGCCTGGATTGACGATCAGCGCATTGTGAACGCGCCGATCCGCGGGCGGGCGATCAGCTTGCGGCCGGGCGATATCAAGCTGTCGGTGCCGTTAGGCTTTGCCTCGTACAACACGACAGGCGAGGTGCGCAAGATCGAGTGGCGGCCTTTGGCGCGGCCTTAACCGTCGAGTTTCCAGTTCGGGCGGTAGGTGCGCTTGAGCCAGTCGTTCGCTTCGGCCATGTTGGTGATCCGACCTGTTGCGGCATCGTATTCGAGCTTCTTGCCCGCGCGGTGGGCGACGAGGCCGAGCAGCATCTGTTCCATCATCGAGCCGGCGTAGTCGAAGTCGCAGTGGGTCTTGCTGCTGGTGCCGTGGGTGACGCCGTTGCGGCGGCCTTTGCAGGCTTCGATCCAATCGGTTTGGAAGACGTCGGGGCGGCCGGGCGCGGGTTGGCCTTCCTTCTCGGCGGCAAGAATGGCTTCTACCGTGCCGTTGGGCATGCCGATGGCGGGCGGAATGTTGCCTTCCATCATTTGAATGGTGGGGAAGCCGTTGGCGCCTACTTCGGCGCTGGGCAGGGCCGTCATACCCCGTGGAAGATTGGGCGCGGGACGTCCGGCAGCGGGACGCGCGGCGGGACGGGCGGGCTGCCCCTGTGTGGGCTGGCCGCTGCCCATGATGAGCGGCAACAGCTGTTCTTTGCCACGGCGTTTGTAATAGGTGAGATCGCCGTCGTCGTTGTTGGGGATGAGGACACGTGTGGTGAAGTCGCACACGATGGTGCCCTTGGTGCCCTCGAAGATCGCGCCGTTGGGGATGCGCGAAACATCGACGTAGCTCTTGGGCGAATCGGGCTTGAGGCCGCCCTGATACCAGACGAGTTTCACGGGGCCGCGCCACGCGTTGGCCGGATGTTCGAAGATGGCCTTTAACCTCACCGGGCAGATATTGGGATCGTACTTGTCGCTGACCTCCCAATCGACGTCGATGGCCGAGGGCGCGCCGGCGTCGACGGAGTTCCACACGAGGTCCATCGTATGGGCGCCCATGTCGCCCATCTGGCCGACGCCGAAGTCGCGGTACATGTTCCAGAAGAGGCAGTTCAGGCCGCTCGATCCGCCGAAGTACTGCGGGCTGTAGGGATGGTAGGGAGAGGGCCCGATCCACTGCTCGTATTGCAGGTAGGACGGCGGCTGACCTTCGGCGACAGGGTAGCCGGGGCGCGGCAGGCGGCGGCTGTCCCAACTGTGGACGGTTTCCAGGTCGCCGATGGCCCCGTCGAGGACGAGTTCGCGGATTCGTTCGAAGTTGGGGTAGGCGTGGCGCTGCGTGCCGTGCTGCGTTGCGACCTTCGCTTTGCGTTTGAGGTAATTGGCGCGCACCGTGCGCACCTCTTCAATGCTGATGCCGAGCGGTTTTTCGCAGAAGACGTGCAGGTCGCGGTTGAGCGCCCAGTTGGCAATGAAGGCGTGGTGATGATCGGCGGTGCAGACGATGACGGCTTCGACGTCCTTCTGATCCAGGAGGCGGCGCCAGTCGGTATAGGTCTTGGCCTTGGGGAAGATTTGCAGGGCTTCCTTGGTGCGGAGCGAGTTGACGTCGCAGATGGCGACGACGTTCT
>JBDTVQ010000090.1:0-19191 GCA_040007195.1 Acidobacteriota bacterium
CTACTCGGAAAGAGCGAACAATTCACATACCCGTCTAACGCCCAAACCAGAAACTGACCCGCCACGGGATCGTTCGTCTGGCGCAAATGAGGGGAGTCGCGTAGTACGGGCGTATCAGGGAAGTTCGCCTTGAGACTCAGGTGTAAACCCAGTAGGCGCGGTGCCGGAAGGGCTTTAGCATGGGAATCAAGGTAAGCCCATGCATACGGTTCACAAAGTACTAGCGGCAGCGGCCCTGATCTGGTTGATTCCTACCCAATCAGCGGGGCAATCGATGGTGCAATACGGAGTGGCCGTAGGCGCGGGGACGGTGGCTGGGACGGCAGCAGGAAAACAAGTAAGTAATGGGATCACGGCCATCTTCGGAAAAACTGCGGGGGCTTTGCAAAAGGCCTCCAAGCAGGGAGAACCTCAGTCGGTGGAACTGACCGATGAGGAAGTGCGGGAGTTGAGGAAACGGCAGGCGGTGGAAGCCGAGCGGGTGCGCCTTGAGAGGGAGGCAGCCGCTCGAGGTTATCGAGCCCCTTCGAAGTCCTCGACGTTCATGGCGAGGACGGAGGAGTCATCCAGCAGTTGGATGCCGACGCCATTTTGGCTGAGGGGCGGCTTGGTGCCAGCCGCTGTTCCTTCGGCTCCCGCGCGCCAATCGATTACGGCGGAGCGGATGTACGAAATCGCTCAAGGGACCAGCCGCGCGGACGTGCTGGGCAGCTTCGGAACGCCGGTGGCGCGGGTGGTGATTCCCGAGGGGAACACGATCAACGAAGTGCTGTACTACCAGGAGCGAGGCCAGACGGTGGGGGCCGTCCAACTGAGCGCCGGTACGGTGACGGGCGTGGTTGTGAACAACAACTGAGATTGACGAGGAGCGGGTGCGCGCCGGGAGTGAGGGCTCCGGGCGCGCATTTTTATTGGGCGGCATGGCGGTTCAGTGTTTCTCTTTTTGGAGTTTCCGGGCGACCTTTTCGACGTCGGTCCAGACGCGCAGCAGGTTGCCGCTCCAGAGTTTGCCGATTTGCTCTTCGGTGTAGCCGCGGCGCACGAGTTCGAGTGTGACGTTGAAGGCTTCGCCAGCGCTGTTCCAGCCGTCGATTCCGCCGCCGCCGTCGAAATCCGATGAGATGCCGACGTGGTCGATGCCGATTAACTTGACGGCGTAGTCGATGTGATTTGCCAGATCCTGGACGTTGGCCCGCGGGCCGGGAGGATACTTCGCGTCGATTTCGGCCATCCCCTTCTGATAGGCGGCGCGGATGTCGGGAGGAAGCATTTCGAGGAAGCCGGAACCGCGAGTGCGGGAGGCACGGCCAGCGGGTGCGCCCGAGCCCTCGACCGCGCATGGCCTTGCGGCGCCCTCGCCACGGCCACCGAGCCCGCCCATGAGCTTCGTAAGCCCGACATCGTCCCGCAGCTTCGATAGCGCTTCGGCGCGTTCCTTGGAATCGGCTTTGAGATAGGAAGCGAAGCCAACGACCTGGACGACGCCGCCGCTCTTTTTGAGGGCGAGCAGGAGTTCGTCGTCCATGTTGCGGCTGACGTCGGAGAGGGCGCGGACGCTGGAGTGCGAGGCGATCACGGGAGCTTTCGATAGGCGGATGGCCTCCATGTTGGCGCCTTTCGAGGGATGGGAGAGATCGACCATCATGCCGAGGCGGTTCATTTCGGCGATCACTTCGCGGCCGAGCGGCGAGAGGCCGTTGTTATAGAGGTAGCCCTGCTTTTCACCGGTGTTCGAATCGGCGAGCTGGCTGTTGCCGTTGTGGGCGAGCGACATGTAGCGGCCGCCGCGGTCGTAGAATTCCTTCACGCGTTTGATGTCGGTACCGATGGGGTAGCCGTTCTCGACGCCGATGACGGCGATGCGCATTCCCTTCTTATGCAGGGCCGCGACGTCGGCGGGCGAGAGGGCGAGACCCATGCTGTCGGGGGCGATTTTTTCGGTGAAGCGATGGATGGCGTCGAACTTTTCAACGGCCTGTTTGTAGGCGTTGTCGTAACCTTCCGGCGTGAGGGGCCCCTGGCCGACGTAGACGATCATGAACGTGACGTCCATGTCGCCTTCGACCATCTTGGGCAGATTCACCTGCGTGCCGAGACGCATGGTGTAGTTGCAGTCTGCCGTGAAGTTGTTCGGCGAGATGTCGTTGTGGGTATCGAGTTTGAGAACGCGGTCGTGGATGCCCTTGGCTTTGGCGATGAGCGCCGCGTCGTTGGATTCGGCGCCGGTGGCGGCGAAGAGAGCGGCGAGAAACGCAATGGGGAGCTTGCGCGTGACGGATTGCATGAGTCCTCCTGATCCCGTGGCGTGAGGATCAAGTGCGTGGACCCGAACGGGAAAGTTGTGTTTTTTGGGGGGAGAACGACGGAGGCCCCAGCGGAGACGTTCTTTGCCAGTTTAGCAACGCGGCGAATGGCGCGTGCGGAAATGGTGAGCGCCCTTGCTAAGATAAGCAGACCGATCAACGTCCGATGGATCGGTATCGATCGCACGCCTCAGTCCGCCACGTCCCCGAAGACGCAGATAGTTTCCCCGAACAGAATTGATTCTCAGTGCCAACGCGAGGTGTCCCTATGTTTTCCAGACGGTCATTCCTGGTGACTTCGAGCGGTGCCGGAGCTGTCCTGGCACCGCGTGCTGATGCGCAACGCCCGCGCGGCGACGCCGATGCCGGATGGCAGGGTCCGCTGCCTGCCTCGATTGCCGGGCTTCAGTCGATGACGGGGATGGTGAAGCCGATCAGCAATGCGGAACGGGAAGCGCGCATCGAAAAAGCCCGGAAACTGATGGTGGCGGAAAAGCTCGAGGCCATCGTGCTTGCCGGCGGCACGACGACGCAATACTTCGCCAACGTGCAGCTGGGGGGCGGAGAGCGGCTGTGGGCGCTGGTGTTTCCGGCGAAATCGAATCCGTTTCTGATTTGCCCCGCCTTCGAGGAAGATCGCGCGAGGGAGATGATCGCCGGCACGCCGGTAGAGAAGGAATCGCAGATCCGCACGTGGCAGGAAGTCGAGAGCCCGTATGCTCTGCTGATTCAGACGCTGAAGGATCGCGGCATCAAGACGGGCAAGATCGGCGTGGAGGAGACCGTAAAATTCGTGTTCGCCGACGGTATTGCGCAAGCGGGGGCGCCATCGTTCCAGGTGGTCAGCGCGACGCCGGTTACCGCGGGATGCCGGATGATCAAGGATTCGCATGAGGTGGAGTGTCTCCGCATTGCAGGGCAGGCGACGATCCGTGTGTATGAGGCGGTGTATAAAGCGCTGGCCGACGGCATGACGCAGCGCGACGTTCGCGCCCTGATCCAGGCGGCGTATTCACGGGTCGGCTTCCCCGGCTTCGCCAGCCTCAACATCGGCGAATTTACGGCTTTGCCGCATGGTTCCCGCACGCCGCAGGTGATCCGTGAAGGGACGATCCTGATGCTCGACGACGGATGCCGGGTGGAAGGCTATACCTCCGATATCACGCGCACGTTCGTTCTTGGTAAACCTGCGGACAAGATGCGGAAGGTTTTTGACATTGTCCGGCGGGCGCAGAAGGCGGCTCTCGACGCCGCAAAACCGGGAGCCACGAACGAACACGTGGACGCCGCCGCGCGCCAAGTCGTCGTCGACTCGGGTTACGGTCCGGGCTTCAAATACTTCACGCACCGCGTGGGCCATGGGCTTGGGATGGATATGCACGAGTGGAGTTACCTGGTGAAAAACAATATGTACGGATGGCCCGCGCGGCCGACGCTACAGCCGGGGATGGTGTTCAGCGATGAGCCTGGGATTTACATCCGCGGTGAGTTCGGGGTCCGGCTGGAGGACGATCTCCATGTAACCGAAAATGGCGCGGAACTGCTCACTGCTGCGAGCCCTTCGTTGGAGCATCCGTTCGGCTGATCGCTTGCAGGCGGCGGACAGACGTGGGCTGCTACATGGGCGGTTCGTCGTCGCTGATGTCGTCGACGCGATTTTCGAACTTCGTGTATTCGTGCAGAAAGACGAGCGGTATTTTGCCGATGGGGCCGTTGCGCTGTTTGGCGATGATGACTTCGGCCAGTCCCTTAAGGTCTTCGCGGTCGCGTTTGTAGTATTCGGGACGGTAGACGAACATGACGAGGTCGGCGTCCTGTTCGATGGAGCCGGATTCGCGAAGGTCGCTCATGATGGGGATGGGTTCGCCCTGACGCTGTTCGGTGGCGCGGCTGAGCTGAGAGAGCACGAGCATAGGCACGCGCAGTTCCTTGGCAAGGAGCTTCAGGCCGCGGGACATGGCGCTGACTTCCTGGTTGCGGTTTTCGACGCGGCCGCGAGCGGACATGAGCTGCAGGTAGTCGATGACGACGAGCGAGAGGCCGTGCTCGGCTTTGAGGCGGCGGAGCTTGGCGTGGATGTCCATGAGATTCACGCCGGGGGTGTCGTCGATGTAGAGCGGGGCCTCGGCGAGTTCGCTGGCGGCTTGCATCAGGCGGCGGCGCTCTTCCTGGTTGAGATATCCGAGGCGATACTTTTGCTGGTCGACGCGGGCGGCGGAGCAGATCAGGCGTGTGAGCAGCAGCTCGCGCGACATTTCGAGCGAGAAGACGGCGACGGTTTTCTGGATTTCGGGATTGGTGGCGACGTGCTGGGCGATGTTGAGCGCCAGCGCGGTCTTTCCCATGGAGGGGCGGGCGGCAAGGATGAGCAGCTCACCTTCGTGCATGCCGCTGGTCATCTCGTCGAATTTCTTGAAGCCGGTGCTGAGGCCTTTGACCCGGCGGGAGGGGTCGAGAAACGCGGCGAGGCCACCCTGGAAGCGATCGAGAATCTGGCCGGGGTTGAGAAGGTCTTCGCGCTTCTGGGCTTCACCGAGTTTAAGGAGCGTCTCTTCGGCGTCGGCGAGGATGAGCTGCGGATCTTCGTTGTCGAGCATGCAGCGCTCGATCAGACTTTGTGAGTTCAGGATGATGCGGCGAAGGATCGACTTCTCTTTGATGATCCGCGTGTAGGCCTCAAAGTTGTAGATCTGAGGGAGGCCGTCATCGAGGGAAGAGAGATAAGAGAGGCCGTCTACCGATTCGAGCTGGCCGCGGCGCATGAGTTCGTGGGCGACGGTGACGCGGTCGATCTTTTCGCCGCGCTCGTTCAGAGCCACCATGGAGGCGAAGATGCGGCGGTGTTTTTCTAAGGAGAAGTCGTCGGCATCGACATTTCCGGCGGCCAGAATGAAGGCTGACTCGTCGAGCTGGATGGCGCCGAGGACAAGCCGTTCAGCCTCGACGCTGGAAGGAAGACCTCGTTCAAAGATGGTATCGCGAGCACTCATGAAAGAAATACAAACCGTGTGGGGGAGGGACTACACGGGGAGTGTAACACGACCGCTCACGATGGGCGCCGGTGAATTTCGTGTGATTATTTCGGCAGTATCGAGTAGTGCTGTAGCGATGAGCCCGTGGCTTGGCGCAGGCGGGCGAGGGCCTTGTTGTAGTCCAGGTTCGCCATGACGACGCGGAGGCGCGAGTCGGCATATTCGTTCTGGCGGGTGAGGACGAGGAAGTTGGTCGATTCGCCGGTGGCGAACAGACGGACTTCGCTGTCGAGTTTGTCTTTGGCGGCGCGGGCGCTGGCCTCGGCGGCTTCGATACGCTGGCGGGCGGTTTGGATTCCCTGGAGAGCGTTGCGGACCTGAGAGCCGATGAGTTGCTCGTTGCGTGTGCGTTCGAGTTGGATGCGGCGTTCGGCGAGGACAGCCTGTTGGAGTTCGGCCTGCGCGGTGCGGTTGCGCGGGTTCCATTCGAGTTGCAAGCCGGCCTGAACGGTGTGGTAGCGCGTGCCGAACACGTTGTTGAGCGTGGTGCCGTAACCGCCGATGAGGAAGTCGGGGGTGCCGCCAAATGCGGGCGGCGCGATCGGGGCGAGGCCATTGATGACAGAGAGCTGGTTGAGGCGTGCGTAAAGGGTGTCGTTGCCCGCGCTAAAGGGATTGGTGCCCGATAAGAGTGAGCCGCCGAGGCCGGAACTGTAGTAGTTGGCGACGAGATTGACCTGCGGCTTCATTTTGTTGAGGCTGAGTTCCTTCTGCGTGACGGTGTTGTCTTTGCGCAGGTCGAGGCCTTTGAGTTCGACGCGCTGTGCGAGGGCCTGGGCGACTGCGTCCTTCAGGTCCAGAAGAGTGCCGGCGTCTTCGGGCTTCTGATCGACAGGCACGATGACGTCGCTCCAGATTTCGTTCTCGCGGCCGCCGGCAAGTAAGGTTTTGAGGTTGTTCTCGGCTTCGGTAATGACACCGATGCTGGCGTAGTAAGTATCGAGGCGGCGATCGAGTTCGGCTTCCGAGGCTGAGGATTCGATGGGGGCGAGAGTACCGGCATCGATCTGGCGTTTGGTACGGGCGAGTTGTTCGCGGCCCCACTCGACGTAGTCGGCCTTGACGACGGCGTCCTGGCGGGCGGCGACGAGGTTCCAGTAGGCGCCCTCGACAAGCGACACAATGTCGATGACGCGGAGTTGGAAGTCGGTTTCCGAGATCTCGATATTCTTGGAGCGGATGCGAATTTCGGCGCGCTGGGGATCGAGGCGGAAGTTGCGGACGAGGGGCTGGACGAGGCTGAAGCCGAGGCGGCTGGTGGTGGCCGGGCTGAGGCCGACGAAGGGGTTGGTGGTGGAGGTGCGCGTGTTGTCGAAGAACGGTTGAATGGTGGTGCCGTACTTCTCGATACGCTGGCTGAAATTGAAATTCTGCACAACGAAGTCCTCGCGCAAATTCCCGTTGGCGCCGAGGAGGATGCTGGCGGTGGGTGTATTGCGCCGCTCGAATTGAGGATTCCAATGGAAGACGCCGTCGAAGGCGCCGCGAGCGGCGTTGAGAGCCTGCTGGGCATTGGCGACGGTATTGCGCTCGATCTCGAGTTCGAGGTTGTTTTGCAGCGCCATTTCGAGGGCTTCGCGCAGCGCGAGTTTGCGTTCGGTGATGCCGACGCCGACGCGGGCGGGGGTGGTGAAGGGATCGCGGGCGTCGGGTGTGGCTTGTGGGACTGGTGTGGCCTGCGGCGCGGATGAGGTTTGCGGCGTCTGGGCGCTCACCGCAGTGACAGCCAGTGTGACGGCAAGCAGCAGCGACATGAGGCTGCGGAGGACCGGGGCGCGCTTGAGAGTTGCGCCCATGGAACCGAACAGGCCGGCGATGCGGCTCCACATGGACCAGTGAGCGAGATCGTCGAAGAGCGAATAGGCGACCGGTGTGACGAGGAGCGTCAGCAGAAGGCAGAGCGTTTGGCCGCCTATGACGACGATGGCGACGGTGCGGCGCGAACCAGAGCCAGCGCCGGTGCCGAGCGCCAGCGGGATCATGCCGGCGACGAGCGCGGCGGTGGTCATCATGATGGGGCGCAAGCGGTCTTCACATCCGCGAATGATGGCCTGCATGCGGGGGACTCCTTCGGCCCGTAGAGACTTGATGTGATCGATCTGCAGGATGGAGTTCTTTTTCACGATGCCGAAGAGCACCAGCACGCCGACGGAGCTGTAAATGATCGAGAAGTTCTCGTGGGCGATCATCAGCGACAGCAGGGCAAACGGAATGGACAGCGGGAGGCTGATGAGGATGGTGATGGGGTCGATGAAGCTTTCAAATTGAGCGGCTAGGATCATATACATCAGAACGATGGAGAGCAGGAAGGCCATGACGAAGTTACTCGCGGCGCGGCCGAATTCCTTTGAGGCACCGATCAGTCCGGTTCGATATTCGGGCGGCATGTTGAGCGAGGCGACCTTGTTGTTGATTTCCTGGAGGACGTTGGAGAGCGACTGGCCGGTGTCTTCGTCGACGTTGCCGAGAATCATCACCTGACGGCTGCGGTTGTAGCGATTGATCTGCGAGGGGCCGGTAGAGGCCGAAAGCGAGGCGACGTTCGAGAGCGGGACGTTGCCGAGGGTGGTGGAGGGAACGAAGAGGCGCTCCATCGTCTCGGGCGAGGTGCGGAAGCGTTCTTCGACGCGGAGCATGACGTCGTAGCGGTCGTCGCCTTCACGGTAGGTTGTGGCCTGTTCGAGGCCGCCGACCATGGTGCGGAGGCCGTTGGCGATTTGGGAGACGTTGACGTGGAGGTCAGAGGCCTTGTCGCGGTTGATGTTGACGCGGACTTCGGGTTTACCGGCTTCGAAGTTGGTGTCGAGATCGGTGACGCCCTTCATGGACTGCAGGTGAGTGAGGACCTGGCCGGTGTAGTTTTCGAGACTCTTCAGGTCGGGGCCCTGGATGTAGAACATGAGCTCGGAGTTCTGCGCGCCTTGGATGAGCGCAGGCAATTGGACGGAGACTTTCACCTCTTTGGGGAACATTTCGACAAGCCGTTTTCGGGCCATCTGCATGACGAGAACCTGGCCATACTGCTTGCGCGTATCCGGAGGCGTCATCTCGACGATGAGCGAACCGCGGTCGACCTGTTTTTGAATGTCGGCGCCGATGGTGGTGACGACGTTTTTGATACCCGGCAGTTTGCGGACTTCCGCTTCGGCGCGGGTGATGATGGCGGCGGTGCCATCGATGGAGGTTCCAGGCGGATTCTTGATGAGGACTTCAAACAACGACTGGTCGTCGGAAGGCAGGAAGTCGTAGCCGATCATTTTGGAGATCGGAACGGTGGAAACCATGACCAGAACGCAGAGCCCGACGATGACCCAGCGGTGGGACATGGACCAGAGCAGCATGCGGCGATAGGCGGTATCCATCACGCGGAAGAGGCCGGTATCTTTGGTAGAAGTGGAGTGACCCTCGGCGGTGGAGCCGGGGCCGTCTTCGCCATTGCCATTTCCATTGCCGCCAACCTTCAGGAAGCGCGAGCAGAGCATGGGTGTCAGCGTGAAGCTGACGAGCATGCTGACCATGATGGCGAAGGCCGCGGTGTAGCCGAAGCTGGACATGAAGCGGCCAACGATGCCCTGCATCATGGCGACGGGCAGGAAGATGATGACGAGGCTGAGTGTGGTGGCCATGACGGCGAGGCCGATGTCGGCGGTACCTTTGATTGCCGCCTCGACGGGACCCATCTTCTTTTCTTCCATGAAGCGGAAAATGTTCTCGAGCACGACTATGGCGTCGTCGATGACGATGCCGACCATGAGCACGAGCGCGAGCATGGTGATCTGGTTGAGCGTGAAGCCCATCAGGTTCATGAGCGTGTAGGTGGAGATGATCGACGTGGGGATGGCCACGGCGGCGATCAATGTGGAGCGCCAGCTGCGGATGAATAGCAGCACGATGATGCCGGCGAAAACGGCGCCGAGTACGAGGTGCTCCTCGACGGCGTGGAAGCTCTCTTCAATGAAGCCGGATTGGTCGCGCGAATAGGCGATGGTGAAGTCGCGCGGAAGGAACTGGCGGACCTCTTCGATGCGGGCCTTTACGGCTTTGATGACATCGAGGGTGTTCGTGCCGGACTGTTTGCGGATTTCCAGAATGACTGCCGGCGCGCCGTTGAGACGGGCAAGCGAGCGGGGTTCTTCAAAGGTGTCCTGGACGGTGGCGATATCGCTGACGCGAACCGGGGCGCCGCCGACATTGGCGACAATGACGCGGGCGAAGTCGGCCGGGCGTTCGATGCGGCCGATCGTGCGGACGGTGAGTTCGCGCAGACCCTGGTCGAGACGGCCGCCGGGGACTTCGACGTTTTGCGCGGCGAGGGCAAGGCGCACCTGCTCGATGTTGATGCCGTAGGAGAACATCCGCTCAGGGTTGAGCTGAACCTGAATCTGGCGGCGGCGGTCGCCGACGAAGCGGATCTGGCCGACGCCGGAGAGGACTTCGAGGTTCTTCTTCAGGCGGTCGTCGACGGTTTTGGTGATCTCGCGCATGTCGCGCGGAGAACTGATGACGACGTTAAGAATCGGCGAGGCATCGGTGGCGACCTTGTCGATGATGGGCGGGTCGGCGTCATCGGGAAGGTCGGAGAGAATGCGCGATACTTTGTCGCGAACTTCCTGAGCGGCCACGTCGGCGTCCTTGGTGAGGACGAACTGCATGGTGACGAGGGAGAGGCCTTCGGCGGAGACCGACGAGAGGTCGTCGATGCCGCTCACTGTGTTGACGGCTTCTTCGATGCGCTTGGTGACCTGGGTTTCCACCTCTTCAGGCGCCGCGCCGCGAAGCGAGGTGGTGATGGTGACGATGGGGAATTCGACCTTCGGGAAAAAATCGACGCCGAGCTTGAAGTAAGCGTCCAGGCCCATGACCACCAGGAACATGACGAGCATGGTGGCGAAGACGGGACGCTTAATGCAGATTTGTGCCAGTTTCTGCATACATCAGCCTTTCTTGACCGCGGGATTGGCGGTCTTGGCCGGCTCGTTTTTTACGGCAAGCTCGGCGCCGGTAACCAGCGAAGGAAGGGAGCTGGTCACAACTGTGTCGCCCGGCTGGATGGGTGCGCCGCTGATCTCGACGAGGCCATCGGTCTGCGTACCGGGCGTAATGCGATGTTCGACGGCTTTGCCGTCGCGAACGGTGAAAAGTTTGGTGAGGCCGGCCACTTCGAGCAGGGCTTCTTTGGGAACCATGACGGCGTCGACGGCGTGCGCGGCGACCAACTGAACCTGAACAAACATGCCGGGCTTGAGGCGCGGATCGTTGGAGGTGAGGCGCGCTTCGGCGTTTAGCGATCGCGACTGGGGATCGAGCGAAGGATTGATGTCGCGAATGACGGCCTTGAATCTTGCGCCGGGGATGGCGTCGGTAGTGAAGCTGACTTCGGTTCCGGGGCGGACGGCCATAACGGCGGTTTCGGGAAGGTCCACGCGGAGGCGGATCGGGTAGTTCTTGACGATGGTGAAGAAGGGGGTATTTTCCTTGTTGTACTGGCCGGGGGCCACGTTGCGCTGGCTGACCTGGCCGTCGAAGGGAGCGTAGACGCGCGTGTCGCGAAGCTTCTTTTCGAGCAGGCCGACTTCGGCGCGGAGCGACTGGATGGTGGCGAGTTGCATGCGCAGGTCGTCGCGAATGGAGTCGAGCCCGGCCTGGCGGGCCTGATAGGACTTTTCGATTTCGTCGAAGCGCTCTTTGGCGATGTCGCCGCTTGCGACGAGCTTCCTGGCGTTTTCGTACTTCGATTTGGCGTCGAGCATCTGGGCTTCGGCCTGGCGGATGGCGGGGGTCGAGTCAGGCCGCGCGTTCACCTGGTTAGGATCAAGACCGACGCGGGCGAGGGCCTGAGCGAGGTTGGCTTTGCCGCGTTCGAGATTCAGCGTCGCCTCGGTTGTTTGCAGATCGGCAAGCAATTGGCCTTTTTTGACGTAGCTGCCGAAGTCGACGTAGACGTTAGCGATGCGGCCGGGAATCTCGGTGCTCACGGTGGAGGTTTCGTCGGGCGCGAGCGAGCCTACGACATTCACGATTCGCTCGACCTTTCGCATCTCGGCACGGGCCACGGTGACTTCGATTTTGGGAGGCGGGGCCGAGGCGGCCTTCACTTCCGATGGATTGTCCTTTTTCGAGCAGGCGGCCAACATCACGAGGGCCAAGGGGACGACATAGGATGTGCGCTTCATAAAAATGATTGCTCCGAATGAAAAATAGAGTTACGAGCCGGAAACTTTGATACCGCGGAGGAAGATATCCACCTGTTGTTCCGTGACGGCGTGACGGTCGAGCTCGGGGGCTTGTGGACAGTAAATGGAGTGGATTGTTCCCAGGTGGGCAAACATTCCGGTGAAGGCTCGGGCCGCCACCAGGGGATCCATTTTCCGAAATGCGCCCTTATCCATGCGCAGGTTGATGTAGCCCACGATCACGTTGTAAAAGGGCAGAACGTGGTTCTGAAAGAAGATCTCGCTCAGCTCGTGGCGCTCCAGGCTGCTGAACATGAGGAGGCGGCAGAAGCGGGGATCGTCCAGGTGCCAGGCGAGGATGCCGAGACCGAGGTGAGTGAAAAAGCCTTTATCGTCTTCGGCTTCGATGTAGGGGGCTAGCTCGGCCTGAGCCTTGTCAGGACCGGTTTCACACTTGGTTTCGAGGAGGGCGGCATAGAGGTCGCTTTTGGCTTTGAAGTGCTGGTAGAGGACGGGTTCGGAGACGCCGACGGCGGTGGCCAGTTCACGCGTGGTGGTACCGCTAAATCCTTTTGCTGCAAATAGTTCGATGGCGGTTTCGACAATGGCAGCACGGCGTTCCGCAGACGACATGCGGTGGCGGGAGAGCGGCGAGGACAATGGATAGGGTGCTGCTGGATCGGGCATTTGGATGAGGTAATCTTCAGCCTAGTGAACACTAGGTTAGCGAATGCTAGGTTAGCATGCACTAGGCACCACTGTCGAGGGGGAGGGAGTAAGAAATGGCTCGGAACTAGAAATGAGCGACGGGTGAGGGCCGGT
Organism: Acidobacteriota bacterium; assembly: GCA_040007195.1. GTDB lineage: Bacteria > Acidobacteriota > Terriglobia > Bryobacterales > Bryobacteraceae > JAFLBB01. The sequence continues at coordinate 12,331 of JBDTVQ010000090.1, forward strand.
GGGACAGAGCAGAGCACACAGGTTGGCGCAACGGGCTTCGCGCTTAAAATTCGGCCGGCTGCCTTGCTGAATACGGGCGCTGCGGCGGGTGTGGGCGGCGTTGCACTGGATGAGGGGTAGGCCGTTGTCGCTGTTGCCGTCGAGGACGCGGCATTTGAAGAGGTGTTCGGGGAGATTCCAGGGGGGGAAGCAGGACGTCGAACCGGGCGTTGCTGTCATTGCACGGCGCAACGCCAGCCAATAAAGCCACTTACGCGGCCTCCCCGCATGTTATGCTGCAAGCGAGCGTGTTCAGCCGACACCATCGCAAAGTAAAATTGTTGTTTGCGCTCGCCGACGTAGCGCTAGCGGCGGTGGCGTTTTGGCTGGCCTACGAGAGCAGGGCCCTGCTTCCGCTGGAGCGCAATTTCTTCCTGACGCCCGATGCGCGATCGCTGCTTTTGGGATTCATATGCCTTGTGTGGCCGGTGGCCGGCTATTGGCTGGGCAGCTACGAGCGGCTGGATTCGGCGCGACCGCGCGTAATTCTACGCGACAGCCTGAAGCAGAGCGCGTTTGGAATCATTTCGATCATCCTGTTCCAGTTCGTATTGCGGTTGGACCTCAGCCGCCTTTTCCTGGCAATGCTTGGGAGTTACAGCTGGCTGCTGCTGTTGCTGTTCCGATTGAATGCCGGATGGATGGTGGGTTGGATTCGCAGCGGCTTCGGCGCGCCGCATTACGTGCTGGTGGTGGGGAGCGGAGAGCGGGCCAAGCGGCTGGGCGAGTTGATCATGGGAAACGCGCGGCACGGCATCCGGCTGGCGGGGCAGATGGATGAGGAGCGCGCGTCGCAACCAGAGGCGCTGCAGCACTACCTGGAACGGCAAGTGATCGACGAGATCATCTTTTGCGTAGAGAGCACGCGGCTGCGCGAGTTGGAAGACGCGATGCTGTTTTGCGATGAGGTAGGCGTGCGGACGCGCGTGGCAGTGGACTTCTTCCCGCACGTGAATAGCGACGTCTATTTGGACCGTCTGGCGCACTTGCCATTGCTGACATTTTCGGCGGCGCCGCACGATGAGATTCTGCTGTTTCTGAAGCGGGCCACCGATGTGATGCTGGCGGCGACGGCGCTGATCGTGGTGCTGCCTGTGATGGCGGTGATCGTGCTGATCATCCGCATGAGTTCACCGGGCCCGGCCATATTCCGGCAAACCAGGTGCGGGTTGAATGGCCGCAGATTCGAGTTCTACAAGTTCCGTTCGATGGTGCTGAACGCCGAGGACCTGAAGCGCGAGCTCGGGCATTTGAATGTGAAGCAGGTGGCGTTCAAGATTCCGAACGATCCGCGGCAAACAGGTATCGGCAAATGGCTGAGACGGTTCTCGATCGATGAATGGCCGCAGTTGTGGAACGTGCTGCGGGGGGACATGTCGCTGGTAGGTCCGCGGCCGGCAGTGCCGGAAGAGGTGGAACACTATCAGTTGTGGCAGCGGCGGCGGCTGCGGATGCGGCCGGGGCTGACGTGCCTTTGGGCACTCGAAGGCCGCGACGCACTGGATTTTGAAACGTGGATGCGGAAAGACATGGAATACATCGATAACTGGTCGCTGGGTCTCGATTGGAAAATCATTCTCCTGACCATTCCGCGGGTAATGAGTGGAAGAGGAGCCCATTAAACATGCACCTTGTACCGACACAGGATGAAGTAGTGAAGCTGCTGCGCGGAACGGGAGCGCTGCGGGACGGCTTCTTCGAGTACCCGAACGGGCTGTATTCCAACCAGTATTTACAGGTCGCCCTGGCGATGAGTTCGTTCCAGGTGCAGAACACGCTGGGCGTGGGACTGAGCCGGCTGGTGCGGGCGAATCCAGAGATACGGGCGATCCTATCGGAGTTGTCCATCGTGACGCCGGCGACGGGCGGGTTGCCTGTAGCCTATAGCTTGTGTGAGGCGCTGCGGGCGAAGCGCGTGTACTGGGCTGAGCGCGAGAACGACGATGAGCCGCTGGAGTTCCGCCAGTTTCTGCAGATTGAACAGGGCGAACAGGTGTTACTCGTCGACGATATTCTGCGCAGCGGAACCAGGCTGACCGAGTTGAAGAAGCTGGTGGAGTCAAAGGGCGCGGAGGTGGTGGGGATTGCGGTGATTGTTTACCAGCCGAATCCGCGCTGCGCCACCTTTGGTTCCCTTCCCTTCTACTATCTGGCGAAGCTGGACTCGTTGTATTGCGAGGATAAAGAGTCATGCGCGATCGTGACGCCAGGGGTGCCACCGGTGAAGGTAAGGCAGTAGGGGATAGCGCCACCACGAGCGGAGTGTTGCACAATATTGGAACGATGCAACGGTGGCTGAGTTTCTTATTTCTTCCCCTGGCGGCAGTGGCCGCCGACTATCGCGCGGGTGTCGCGAAGGTCGACATTACCCCCAAACAACCGGTATGGCTCTCAGGCTATGCGGCGCGCACGAAGCCCGCTGAAGGAACCCTGACGCCGCTCTACGCCAAGGCGCTGGCAATCGAGGACAAGAAGGGAACGCGGGTGGTGATGGTGACGACCGACCTGGTCGGACTGCCTCACTCGATCACCGACGCCGTAGCAGCCCGCTTGGCCAAGGAACACAACCTCGAACGGTCGCAAGTGGTGTTCAACAGTTCCCACACGCATACGGGTCCGGTGATTCACGGCAATCTCTCCACGATGTACTTTTTGGCTCCGGAGATGGATGCCAGGATCGCCTCATATGCGCGCGATTTGACTGAGAATCTGTTCGCTGTTGCAGCCAGCGCACTGGGACAATTGAAGCCGGCCACGGTGCGGTACGTGGAAGGCTCGGCGGGTTTCGCCGTGAATCGCCGGGTGTCGACGCCGGAGGGGTTTAAGATCGGCGCGAATCCACAGGGCCCGACTGATCGTTCCGTGCCGGTATTGATCGTAAGCGGCGAGGACGGCAAGCCATTCGCGCTGCTGTTTGGTTACGCCTGCCACAATACGACGCTAACCGCCGAGCACAATAAGTACAGCGGCGATTATGCGGCCTTCGCGCAGGAGGAGCTGGAAGCAGAGCTTCCCGGGACGACGGCGCTATTCATGATTCTCTGCGGGGGCGATCAGAATCCGAATCCGCGCAGCACGGAGCAGTTGGCGCGCGATCATGGGCACGCGCTGGCGGTAAGTGTCCGGTCGGCGATGGGAACAACCGGGACGATGATGAAGGGAAACCTTCGAAGCGCCTACCAGACGGTCCAACTGAGGTTTCGCCCACGCACGCGGGAGTTCTTTGAGAAAGAGGCTCAAAGCACGGATCGCTACGAGGTGAACCGCGCGAAGGCAATGCTGAAGGCTTTCGACAGCGGCGCTCCGGTAAAGACGATTAACTATCCAGTGCAATCGATCCGGTTCGGCAACGCGGTGACACTGGTGGCGTTGGGTGGTGAGGTGGTGATTGACTATGACTTACGGGTCAAGCGGGAGTTTCCCAAACAAAGACTGATCGTGGCCGGATATTCGAACGATGTAATGAGTTACATTCCGAGTGTCCGGGTATTGCGCGAAGGCGGGTATGAAGCCGACTCGAGCATGATTTACTATGGCCTGCCGGGGCCTTGCGCGGAAGATGTGGAAGAATCCATCGTCGGATCTGTGAAAGCTGTGCTGAAACGGGTGGGCGTGAAGTGATCCGTCTGCTGGCGGCGCTGGTCTGCCTGGCAGGCATAGCTTGCGCCGAAGAGAAATGGACTTACGTCGCGACGCCCAATTTCGAGGTGTATACGACGTCGGGGGCCGGCGATGCCAAAGGCGCGCTGAAGCGATTTGAGCTGGTTCGCGATTTTTTCAGCCAGGTGCTTGGTTTGACGCCTCAGACCGGCACGCCCGTGCGGTTGATCGCCTTCAACTCCGAGAAGGAATTTGCACCTTACAAACCGAATGAGGTGGCCGCGGCGTTTTATCTGCCGGGGCTGGATCGTGACTTTATCGTGGTCGGCGATTTAGACAACAACCTTTGGCCGATCGCGACGCATGAGTATGTTCACTTGCTGATGAAATACTCCGGCATGCGGGTGCCGGTGTGGCTGAACGAGGGTACGGCGGAGTTGTTTTCGACGATGACGCAGGTGGCCGACGTAATGCGTGTCGGCGTTGCGCCGGTGGGGAGAATTCTCGAGATTCGCAACGGCAAGCCGATTCCGCTGGAGGAGCTGTTTGCGGCGGATCATGATTCGGGGCGCTACAACTCCAAGCGCCACGCGGGAATGTTTTATGCGGAGAGCTGGGCTCTGACGCACATGCTGTATCTGGACAAACGATACATGCAGGAGCGGTCGAAATTCATGAAGGCGGTCCTGGCGGGAACGCCTCCGGCCGATGCGTTTCAGACCATTTATGGGAAGTCGTTGCAGCAGGTTTTTCGCGACCTGGAGGGGTATGTGCGGCAGGATGCGCTGTTTGCCGCGAACTTCGACTTCAAACCGTCGAAGGATGTGGGAAGGATCGAGCCACGGAAGGTCGATTTGTTGGAAGCGAGGGTGGTGACGACGGAGTTGCTGTCGTCGATTTCCTCGAAGAAGAAAGCTGCAGGCGAGGCAGTGGAAGCATTACTCAAGGACGCGGCCGGCGATCCGCAATGGGCGGCGAAGGCGCACGAAACGGCGGCGTTCTACTACTGGCGCAACACGGCCAGAGAGAAAGCGCTGGAGCATTTCGCCAAGGCGGTGGAGTTGGGTTCCACGAGTGCCCGCGCATACGCCGACTACGCGATGATTCTCGGCAGCAGCGATCTGGCGAAGTCGGAGCAGTTGTTGACGAAGGCCGTGTCACTGCGTCCGGATTGGACCGAGGCACGGGTTCGGCTGGCGGGAGTGTACAGCCAGCAGAAGAAATACGGTGCGGCGTTGGCGACGATTCTGGAGATGAAGCGCGTGCGGCCGGCCGAGGCATTCGATCTGTTCCAAGTCTCGGCACTTGCCTATGCGGGGTTGGGGCAGTACAAAGATGCCCACGATGCGCTGGTGAAGGCCGAACAATATGCCGACAGCGATTCGCGGAAGCTCTATGTCCAGAAGCTCGCCACTTACATCGAACATAGCGAGCAACGTGCGGAGCTTGCCCGTGACGCGGGCACGACGCCGGAGGTTCTGGCCAAATTGACGAACGAGACCGAAGCCGACGGCGAGCGGCCGCCGGTGTTGCGCCGCGAGATCATTCCCGTCGAGGCGGGAGAGACTGAGTTGCCCACATCGGTTACCGATGAACAGTTTCGCGCGCGCCTGATGAAGCAGCAGGGCGAGGGCGTTCATGGCGAATTTGTGAAGATGGATTGTTCCGGAGAGAAGCCGGTAATTGTCTTGGCGACGCCGGAGAAGAGCTTTCGATTTGTCGTGGACGATTTTGGCCAAGTGCTGGTGAGTGGCGCCGGCGGCGCTTCCGTTGAGCTGGTGTGCGGCGATCAGAAGAAGCAGAAGCTCACGGTTCGCTATGGGCCGGCCGCGGGCAGTGGATTTGATGGTGTGGTGAAGGGATTAGCATTCGAATGAATTGGACAGATATTCGCGAGCGGTATTTGAAGCTGTATACCGGCGCGATCGCCGATGTGTTGGATCACCGGGGCTACCGAAACCAGTCGCTGCCGCATTGGCTGCAGGCGCAGACGGTGGCCAACCGTGTGGCCGGGCCGGCGTTCACGGGACAGGGTTATCCGACGCCCGATCCGAAGAGCAGTGACATGGAAGCTCGGCTGCGGATGCTGGAGAGCATTACGCCGGGAACCGTATCGATCTGGGCGTGCGGAGACAGCGTGGCGTGCGCGCACTGGGGCGAATTGATGTCGATGGCGGCGCGCGAAAAGGGCTGTCTGGGCGCAGTGATGGACGGCGGGTTGCGCGACACGGACATTGTCAATGCGATGGGCTTCCCTGTGTTTGCGGCGTTTCGCAGTCCAGGGTCGTCCATCGGGCGTTGGGAGATCAAAGAGTGGGTGGTGCCGATCAAGATTGCCAACACGGAGATTCATCCGGGCGACTTCGTATTCGGCGATGTGGACGGCGTGGTGGTTGTGCCGGGAGCACTGACGGAAGAGGTGCTGGCCGAAGCTGAGGATATACACGCGCGAGAGAAGGGCATGCGTGAGGAGTTGCGGCAGGGCGTTTCGGTAAAGGCAGCGTACGAAAAATACGGCGCGCTGTAGCTGTTATTTGTTCACGATCACGTCGAGGTACATGCGGGCTTGTGCGCCATCGGGCGCGGTGGATTCCACTCGCACCAGATAGCGGCCGGGCCGGGCGTAGGTATGTTCGATGCGGCCGTAGCCGTTAGGCGCCAGCTTTACTGCGTTGCCGTCGCTGTGGGAGACGCCCGTTGAGCCGTCGCCGAAGTCCCAGCGCGGCTCGATTTCTCCGGGCGTTTGGGGAATGGGCTTGTAGTGCATCAGGAAGCTGCGCGCCTGGAAGGTGATGGGTTGGCCGGCATGGGTATCGAGGGATGGGTAGTAACTGGCGTGCAGGCTGATGTAGGGCGACTCCGGATGGGAGGCGTCGAGCACGCTAATAATGGCCGAATCGCGGGCGACGAAGCCCGAGGCGTCGGCCACTTCGAATAACTCAGAGTAAGTTCCTGGCTTGGCGTAAGTACGGGTCACTTCTTTGACCGGCGCCGCGGGTTTGCCGCTCAATACGTGCGCGGTGAGCGTGACCGGTTCGCCCGTTGTCACAAACTTGTGAGGGCGGGCGGCGATGATCAGGGGTGTGGGGAAATCAGTTTGATAGGCTTGCAGCAGGAAGGCGAAACCGTCGAGCGAACCCCATTTTCCATTGGGAAACTGCATGTTGGGTTCGAAGTGGAGATGGGTCCAGCCGCCGCTGCCGCCCTCTTTGCCGAGGAGGC
>JBDTVQ010000091.1:0-19098 GCA_040007195.1 Acidobacteriota bacterium
CCCGGTTCGTTCGGCGTCACCTATGGCGACGGCGCGGTGTGGGTGTCGAGCACGGAGAAGAGCCTGCTCACGCGCGTCGATGCGAAATCAGGCAAGGTCACCGACGTAACGCCCGTCGGCCCGAACCCGCGGTTCCTCTGCTTCGGCGGCGGCTCCGCATGGACGCTCAATCAAGGAGACGGCACCGTGTCGCGCGTCGACGGCAATACGCGCAAGCTGATCGCGAATATCGAAACCGGCTTACCCGGTACCGGCGGCGAAATCGACTTCGGCGCGGGCGGCCTGTGGTTCACGCTGTTCGAGTTCCCGCTGACGTTCATCGATCCCGCAACGAACACCGTGACCAAACAGTGGAAGGGACCCGGCGGCGACGCCGTGCGCATCGGCCATGGCTCGGTGTGGCTGTCGAATTTGCGACAGCAGAACTTGTGGCGGATCGATCCGAAGAAGCTGTAGCGCCTACGCCAGCACTTCCCTAATCACCCGCCCACCAATATCGGTGAGCTTCTTATAGCGCCCCGCGTGCAGATACGTCAGGCGATTCTGATTCAAGCCCATCAGGTGCAGCAGCGTCGCGTGCACATCGCGCAACGGAACCTCCTCACCTGCTGAGCGTACAGAGAAGTCGTCCGTCTCGCCGAACGTCGAGCCCGCGCGCACGCCGCCGCCGGCCATCCATACGACGAGCCCATACTGATTGTGATCGCGGCCGGGCTTGTCGGTGGTGAGGTTGTTGTCAAACGGCGTGCGGCCCATCTCGGAGGCCCACACGACGAGCGTGTCCTCCAACATGCCGCGCGACTTCAGATCCTTGATCAGTCCGGCCACCGGCTTGTCCACTTCGCGGCAATGGATGGGGATGCGCTCACCGATGTTGCCGTGATCATCCCAGCGGTCGCCGCCCGCGCCGTGCAGCACTTTCACGAAACGCACGCCGCGCTCCACCATGCGCCGCGCAAGCAGGCACTGGCGGCCGAAGGGCTCGGTCGCTTCGTCGTCCAAACCATATAGCGTCTTCGTGGCTTCGCTCTCCCCCGTCAGGTCCACTAACTCCGGCGCCTTGGTCTGCATGCGATAGGCAAGTTCAAATGAGGCGATGCGCGCGTCGAGTTCGCTCGTATTCGTGCGTTCCGCGCTGTGCTTTTCGTTCAGCCACTTCAGCAGATCCAGCTCGCGCCGCTGGTCGGCATCGGCCATCTCGGAGCGGCGGTGCAGATCGACGATCGGCGTGGAGCCGTTGCGAAACAACGTCCCCTGATAGGCGGCCGGCAGAAAGCCATTGCCCCACACGCCCGCGCCGCCAATGGCCGCGCCACGGCGATCACCCATCACGATGAAGCCGGGCAGGTCGCGATTCTCGCTTCCCAGGCCATAGGTCATCCACGCCCCGATGGACGCGCTGCCGGGAAATTGATTGCCCGTGAGCGTGTGATAAACAGCGGGACCGTGATTGTTGTTATCGACCTTCACGCCATGCACGAACGCCAACTCATCCACGCACGTAGCCAGCTCCGGCAGCAGTCCGGAGATCCAGCGGCCCGACTTCCCGTGCTGGCGAAACGGCGCCATCGGCGGAATGATCCGGTTGGGCGCGGCGGAAAACGTGGCGATCTCGCCCACCGTGCGCTCGGCTTTGGGCATCTGCTGGCCCGCGTATTTTGTGAGCGCGGGCTTGTGCTCGAAGGTGTCCATCTGCGCCACGCCGCCTTCCATGAAGAGGAAGATACAGCGCTTGGCCTTTGCCGGATGGTGTTGTGGCTTGGGCGCGAGCGGGTCGTCGTTGGTGCCAGCCTGCGCCGTGCCGCTCATGAGCAGGTCGGCGAGCGCGATGCCTCCCAGGCCGAGGTAGGAATCGAAGAGCAACTGGCGGCGGGTTTTATTCGACATACACAAACTCGTTCGAACTGAGCAGCACCCTGCTGATACTCTCCAACGGCACGCCCGCGGAGTCAAACTGATCGAGCTCGGCAGGCGTGGCCGGACGGCTCAGAACAATTTCAAACAGCCGCCGGATCTGATCCGTACGCTTTTCGCCGGCCTCGTCGCGCACTCGCTTGGCCAGGAAAACGGCCTCGTCTTGCACCAGGTCGCCGTTCATCATCGACAGCGCCTGCAGCGGCGTTGTGGTGCTGCTGCGCCGTTCGCACGATTCGCTGAAGACAATCGCGTCGAAAGCGGCCATCATCGGCAATGGCAGAGAGCGGCGCTGAAAGATGTAGATGGAGCGCCGCCGCGCGTCTTCGTCTTTTTCGTTGGGCTCCCACATGAGGCCGCCGGTACGGCCGTATCGGGCGAAGTCGGCAAGGTCGGCCGGCAGCGCCGGGAAGACGCTGGGGCCGCCCATTTCACGGTTCAGGCGCCCGCTCACGAAGAGGATCCCGTCACGGATCGCTTCGGCTTCCAGTCGCCGCCGGTTGTAGTGCGAGAGCAGCCGGTTGTCCTGGTCCTGTGACGGGTCTTTCAACGTGGGGTTTTCCGCCGCTTGGCGATAGGTGCTCGACAGCAGCATCTTGCGATGCATTGCCTTGATGTCCCAGCCGGACTCGACAAAATCGACGGCCAGCCAATCCAGCAGTTCCGGGTGCGTGGGCTTCTCGCCGTTCTTGCCGAAGTCGCTCGGCGTACGTACCAGTCCGTACCCGAAGTGCTGCTGCCAAATCCGATTCACCATCACGCGCGCGGTGAGCGGGTTGTTTGGGCTGGCGATCCAGCGCGCAAGCGTGGTGCGATAACCGCGCGTCGGGTACTGGCGATAGCGATCCGTATCGAGCACCGCGTTGTCTGAGTTGCCGGTGATGGCGCTGGGAAAGCCCGGTTCGACGGCTTCGCCCGGTTGCTTGTAGTCGCCGCGAGCCAGCACGCGCGTAGCGGCGATTGCCGGGCCGCTCGGCGGGCCCGCCACATTCGTTGCCGCTACCACATTCGGCCGCCAGCGTTCCAGCCGCCGCCGCAGAATGTCGAGCTTGCCGGAAAGCTCGGCGTGCTTGTTTTTTTCCGCTTCGGTAAGGATCGACTTCCCCGAATATTTTTCGGCTGCCTCATTGCGCACTTGCACCAGCGTCAGTGTTTCGAAGCGTTTCTCGGGATCGATTTCCGGCTTCGCATAAGCAACGCGAAGCTTTTCGAGCAACGGATTCTCCACCACCTCAAGCTTGGCCTGTTCTTCTGAGTCGCCCGTCCGGTTTGCGTCCTCCAGTAGTGTCGAATACTGTCGAATTTCGTCGCCCGCGAAAATGCGCTGCGGCTTAATGTTCATCTCCATGCGCAGGTCGAGCTTCGCATACGGCTTGCCGCGCGATTTGAGTTTGCGCCCTTCGATCAGCTTTGTCAGCAGTTCCTGCTCGTAGGCGTCCAGTTCCTTCTTCTCCGGTCCGTCGTTCAGCAGCGTTTCGTAGTGCGCCACTTCCTTCTTCGCCCGTTCGGCCAGGGCCTCATCCCGGAACGGCACATTGACGCCCGGGCCCGCCTGCACGGCCTGAAAAAACGCCTGCAAGCGGTAAAAGTCGCGCTGCGGGATCGGGTCGTATTTGTGGTCATGGCAGCGGGCACAGCCGACAGTGAGGCCGAGCAGCACGCTGGAGGTGGCCGTCGTTACCTCACTCAGATAGTTCTGCCGCACTTCGGCCGCGACGAGGTTCGAACGGTCCCATGGCGCCACGCGCAGAAACGCGGTGGGAATGAGGCCCTGCACATCGGGTTGATAGTTGTTGCGCGTCTTGCTGTGCTCGTCGCCGCCCGCCAGTTGCAGCGTGATGAAGCGATCGTAGGGCATGTTCGCGTTGAACGCGTCGATCACCCAGTCGCGATAACGCCACACGTTACCGAGCGGCCCATCGCCTTCGAGCCCGCTGGTTTCGCCATAGCGGGCGAGATCGAGCCAGTGCCGCCCCCAACGCTCGCCATAACGCGTATCGGCGAGCAGCTTGTCGATCAATTTCTCATAGGCATTGGGCGATTCGTCGTTGAGGAAGGCGGCCATCTCGTCGACGTCCGGCGGCATGCCCACCAGATCGAAGTAAACGCGCCGGGCAAGCACACGCCGCGAAGCTTCAGGCGCGGGCTTCACACCCGCTTGCTCAAGCTTCGCCAGCACGAACGAGTCAATCGCATTTCGGATAAATTTGTCGCTTTGAACGGCCGGCGGCGCAGTCTTCACCGGCTTCACAAAGGACCACCAACGCCCCGCCGTCTGCTCCACTTTCGCCGCGGGCAGCGTGCGGACCCACTCGGAGATGCGCGCCACATCGGCCTCGGCCAACGTCTTGCCCATCGGCATGCGCGGCTGCAGTTCGCCCGCGATCAGGCGCACCAGTGGGCTTTGTTCGGGATGGCCGCCCACAACTGCACGGCCGTGCTTATTGCCTCCGGCGACGACGCTTTCCATGGTGTCGATGGAAAACCCGCTCGTCTTCGCTTTCGCCGAATGACACTCGCCGCAGTTGGCTTTGAGCAGCGGTCCGATCGTGCTCGTAAAAGTTGCGCCGCCATCCGCCGCAAATACGCGCAGCGCGAGCATCAAACAAATGCCCCCTACGCGAGTCTGGCGAATCACGACCCTTATGTTATCGCTTCCGCAGTTTGACTACCTTTTCCATCACCAGCGGCTCAATCATGTCGCCGCCGCTGGAGAGGGGAATCGGATACCAGCGCAGCCACTCGCGGGCTTTTTCCGCCTGGCCCGTTTCGGTCAGCGCCCAGGCGTAGAGCACCCGCCAATGGCCCGCGCGGAAGGGATGGGTCTTGGCTACTAGTTCCGCCAACACCGGAACGGCGTCTTTCCACTTATGGTCGAACACCAGGGCCAGTGCCAGAATGTCGGCCGGCGGATTGCCGTTGGCCCGGCGCTTCCAGTCCTCCAACGTCCCGGAAGGTTGAGCCAAATAGAACGGCAGCAGGGCTTCTCGTTTGGCCGCGGGCGATTGCGCCTTTTGTAGGGCCGTCTTCGCCGCTTCTAAAGCCTTCGTGCGGTCTCCCGCTCTCAACTGCCACCAGGCGATTTCGATCCAACCCGCGGCGGCGAGATCGGGCGCCGTGCCCGCGGCCGAGGCGAATGCCGTAGTGCGCCGGAAGGCTTCCACTTTCTTACCGGTTTGAAACTCCCAGCGGGCCAGGATCAATTCGCGGAGCGGATGGCCCTTCAACGTGCCGGTCAGATAGCGCTGAAATTCTTTATCCGCGCCCGCTGTGTCGCCCGCCATCAGCAGAGCATCGGCGCTCTTCAACAGGGTCGCACCCGCCAGAAAGCTCGGCTCTTTGCGGAACGCCTCCTCGAAACTCGCCGACGCTTGCCGGAACTGCCCCATCAGGAACTGGATTTCGCCGCGCGAGTCGGGTGGGTTGGCCGCTTGCGGCGACAACTGTTCGTAGCGCCGGATGCTTTCCATTGCGGCTTTCTCATCGCCGGTGAAGGCCTGCACGAACGCCAGCGTATTCCACCATTCGCCGGCGCCCGGCTGGGCTTCGACGGCCCGCTTCATCAATGCCGCCGCCTGGGGCAATTCGTTGCGCGCCAAACGTAACTCGCCCGCCTGCATCGCAATTTCAGGCTCGGACGGCAGCAGCGCGGCCAGCTTTTCGTTGGCCTCAACAGCCGCCGCCGGTTCCTTCATCGCCGCCGCGATGCCGATAGCCATGCGCGCTTTGCTCACCTCGTCTGTGGCGCGCGACGTTCCTGCTTTCCACACCCGAAGCGCTTCGTCCGTTTTGCCCGTCGCCGCCAGATTCGCGCCAAGAAGATAGTAGGCGTCGCCCCACGCGGGCGACTGGGCGACCACTTTCTGCAGCAGCGGAATCGCGTCCGCTGCCGAGGCGACAAGCGCCTGGCCGAAGAGCGATGCAGCTTCGGACGGTACCGCGGGGCCCACTGGGGCAGCCGGCGCGAGATGCTTGACAACGGCGGCGGCGAGAACCGCGGAACCTTCGATCGCGGGCACCGCGCTCTCCCATTGCTCGAGTGTCTTGCCCTCGGCGCTGCGCACCGTCACATGAAGCATGAGCTTGCCACCCGCGGCGTCGAGCCAACTCCGTACAATCCGCCCCGCCCGCCGCTGCAGTGCCTCAGACGGATCCGCCGCTTCGAAGACGGCCAGCGACTTGCTTCCGGCGAGTTGCGAACGCACCAGGTGGCTGACCACGCGCGCCGTTCCATCCAGCGCCGCGTCTCCGCTCAAGTTTTCCGTATGTGTGATGAGGACGCGCCCCGCGCCCGCCACCGGTTGGGAGGAACCGCAGCCACTCAACGCGGCGAGCATCGCCGCTAGAAACGCGCCTCCACGGCGGCTAGAGGACACGCGGACGTAAGGCCAGCAATTCCTGGAATTCAGGTAGCTCTTGCAAATTGGCAAATTCGGGATCTTCGACAAATCGTTTCCGTTCGGTGAAGCCTTCTTCCAGGGCCATGCGCATGTACTGCAGCGCGCGCTCGGTGACACCGGCATTGGCGTAGGTTTTGGCCAGATAGAAATGGAACTTCGCGCGCTCGGCGACGCTGCGCTCCTGCAGCAGCGTTCCCGCGCTGCTGCGGTGCTCGAACACTTCGGGATCGAGCGCCAGCGCCTTGCTATACAACTCGGCCGCCTTCTTGTAATTCCGGCGGGCAAACCATGCCGTACCCAGGTTGCTCCACATGCCAGCCGAGTTGGGCGAAAGCTTCAGCGCTTTGTTGTATTGGCTGACGGCGCGCCGGAAGCTGTGCTGCGCGTAGTAAACAGTTCCGAGGTTGTTCTGCGCCTCGGCGTATTTGGAATCGAGCTTGAGAGCGCGCGCGTAGGCTCGCTTGGCTTGGTCCATTTCGCCCAACTGGTGATAGGCGATGCCAGCCTTGTTCCAGGCGAGGGCCGATTCCGGCGTAACGGCACGGTAGTAGTCGATGGCCTCGCGGAACATCTTGCGCGCCATGGCGATATCGCCGCGCATCTGCAGCGAAATGGGCTTGGGTGGTTCCACTTTCGCCGCCGGGGCAGGCGGACTGGAGGGCGTTGCCGTATCGGCGACGAGCGACTGGCCGGCCGCGAGCTGCGGGCTTGGCGCGGGAGATCCGGCTTGCATCGCCGGAGAGACGGCCAGCAGCCAGGCAAGGGGAAGAACGATCATGACTGTTCTCCTTTGGCTCTATTTGAGCACAACGCGCGAAGCCCAGCGAGGCCGCTCGGTGCGAGGCCGGTAAGTCCACCCCGCGCGCCCACCCCACGGCGTCATTTGAAGATTCCCAGCAGCCGCCCGAAGATGCCCTTTTTCTCCTCGCCCGGCTGTCGCGCCGGCTTGGGCGATTCCTGCACGGGCGTGGGAATGGAATCCCCGCGCCGGGCAGCCACGCGCCGTGTTTCCGCGCGTCCCGTGTCGGGCGCATCCTCGGCGGGAGCGGCGTCCCATCCGGATACTTGTGTGGCGCTCGAACCGTTGCAGTATTCCAGCGGCTGCGTCCCGGCGAGGAAGACTTCCTGCTTGGGCGGCGAGGAGCAGCCTGCACCAGCCAGCTTTCCGGTCGGCGGATCCACGGCTACGGTGACGATTCCGTCGGGCGCTTCGAACGGCCGCGCATTGCGGTAAGGCCGGAACGTGTGCGCCTTCTTCATGAACGACGTCCAGATGGGCAGAGCCGACTTCGAGCCCTCAAGGCCCAACTCGCGGTTGTCGTCATAGCCGACCCACACCACGCAGATCAGCTCCGTGGTGAAACCGGCGAACCAGCCGTCGTGCGAGGTGCCCGTCTTGCCCGCGGCCGGGAGCGTAAACCCGCGTGAGCGTATGCCCGCGCCCGTTCCCGTTCGCACCACGTCTTCCATCAGGTTCACCATCATGTAGGAGATGCGCGGATCGAGCGCTTGGCGCTCGCGCGGCTTTGAGGTGAAAATCTCGCGCCCTTCCTGATTGCGGATCACCCGGATGAATCGCGGCGGCGCGTAGATGCCCTTGTTCGAGAACACCGTATAGGCCCCGGCGATCTCCAGCGGCTGCACCTCATAGGCGCCCAGCGCCACGGCGGGCGTCGGCTTGATATCGCGGTTCAAGCCCGCCGCCCGGGCCATCTTCACCACTTCGTCGTAGCCCACCATCTCGGCGAACTTGATGGCCGGGATGTTCAACGACTTGGTAATGGCCTGCCGCAAGCTCACCGTGCCGTGAAATTCGCTTTTGAAATTGTTCGGTTCGTAGGGTTTGTCGTCGTACCAGAACGTAGTCGGCTCATCGACAACGGTCGTGGTGGTCGTAATCGGATGCGCACTGTCTTCGAGCGCCGAATTGAGCACGGCCGCGTAGACAAACGGCTTAAACGACGAGCCCGGCGGTCTCTTGGCCAGCGCGCGATTGAGCTGGCTCTGGCCGTAATCGCGCCCGCCGACGAGCGCTTTCACCTCCCCCGTGCGGGCATCCAGGGCGACCATCGCCGCCTGCACCTGGGGCCAACCTTTCGCCGCGGTACGCCCGCGCTTGAGCAGCAGCGCGTCGACCTCGGCCAGACCCTCGGACATCGCCTGCACCGCGGCCTGCTGAAGCCGCGTGTCGAGCGTGGTGTAAACGCGATATGTATTGGCCTGGAAATCGTGATCCTGGAACTGTTCGACCAGCTTTTCGTTGATGAGGTCGACAAAGTACGGCGCGTCGTCTGAACGCAGCCCATTGCTGTTCACACCAAGCGGCGCCTGCAAGGCGGCCTGGAGTTGCTCTTCGCTGATGTAGCCGTTATCGCGCATCATACGCAGAATGATGTTGCGGCGGTTGGTCGCGGTTTGCGGATTGCGGAAGGGGTTATAGCGGCTGGGCGATTGCGGCAGCCCGGCAAGCAGCGCCGCTTCGGGAACCGTCAGCTGCCGCAGGTCCTTGCCGAAGTAAGCCTGCGCACCCTCGCCAAAGCCCTGCACGGCGAAGCTGCTCACCTGGCCGATGTAGATGGTATTGGCGTAGTGCTCAAAAATCTCTTCCTTGGTGAGCTTTCGTTCCAGGTGCAGCGTGATGAAGATTTCCGGGATCTTACGGCGCCAGGTGCGCTCCGTAGTCAACCAGAGGCTGCGCGCCAACTGCATGGAAAGCGTGGAGGCGCCCATGGCGTTGCGGCCGCTTTTGATATCGACGTAGGCCGATTTCATGATGCGCAGCGGGTCGAATCCGGCGTGCTGAAAGAAGCGCTTGTCTTCCGCGCTCAGAACGGCGTTGACAATCAACGGCGGAATGTCGTGGAAGTGAACGATGCGGCGCTTCTCGCGCTTGCTGTCGAACAGGTTCGTGATGAGCTCGGGTTCCAGCAGGTAAGCCGGACGTTCCGTGTTGTCGCGGAGCGAGATAATCTGCGCCACGCGCCCTTCACGGAAACGGATCAGCCCCGCCTCTTCCTGGAAATAGGAGTCGCCCCCTGGATAAATCTCAATCGAGTCGGGCTTCACCCGGAACCAGCCCATGCGGTTCGACCGGGATTCGCCATATCCGGCCCGGCGGATGCGCGCCGCAACCTCCTCCGGCGTCGTATCGTCACCAACGTTTACGGCTTCAGAGTCGGCAAACAGCTTGGAGGTATTGGAAAACGGCCCGTCGGCAAGCTTCGCGTCGATCAGACGCGCATAGTACAGGTAGTAGTAGGTGAAGACCGCGATTCCGGCGCAAAATGCGAAAACGGTGACGCCGATGACGGCCTTACCGGCGGGGTGGCTGATAAATCGTCGAAGGCGCTTCGGAGAGGCTTTCGGTTCGGCCTTGTTGCGGCGGACCTTGGGTTCCAAGATACCTCCTATTGTGCCATGGGGATCGGCCAGGACGGGCGTACCCGATGGCTTACTTGTCGGCCGTCTCGAGTTCCTTAAGTTCCTTCCACATGTCGTCGATGGGCTGCCAGTCCGACTGCGGCGTTCCGGTCAGGTCGACGTCGGGGACGCGCAGGGTCCCGTGCCCGAAGCGGCAGATGTAGTCGGTCCGTGGAGCGCGCAGGAGCAGGCTGTTCCAACCTCCGGAAGAAACGGGCATGTGCAGGCGGCGGCCGCAGGTGCGGCAGCGGTAACGCTGGTCCCAAACGGCCAGGTAAAACAGCCCAACACCCAGCAACCACAGCATCATTAGGCTCATGGTGTAGCCGAGATCGGTCCCGAACGGCGGCAGCGGATACTTCTGCCCTGCCCCCGGTCCAGGCCCCATCATGTGGATCATCATCCACCCGGCGCCGAGCACGAGGCTCACCCCAGCCAGCTTCGCAATCAGGAAACCCCAATAGCGCATCATCTCTTTTGACTCCTCACCAGCCGGAAAAGTTGCCGCTCCCGCTGTTTGACGCCACGCCCAATGCCTGTCATACGAGTCAGGCCCGCGTCAGGTTCCGGGCCAGGAACCAGACGTTCGCCGGCCGCTCGGCCAGCCGCCTCATAAAATACGGATACCAGGCGGCTCCATACGGCACGTACAGGCGCAGCCGGAAACCCGACTGCACAATGCGTTTCTGCAGGTCCCGCCGGATGCCGTACAGCATCTGAAACTCCATCCGATCCGCCGTCATCGCCCGCTGCTGGATGATTTGCAGCGCCTTTCCCACCAGTACGTCGTCGTGCGTCGCAATCGCCGGCGCCGTTCCTTCGGCAAGCAGCAACCGCATCAGCCGCTCGTAATTTTCGTCAACGTCGCGCTTTTCCTCATAAACGGCCTCGCCCCTCTCTAAGTAAGCGCCCTTACACAAACGAACCGGAATCTTCTCGCCATTCAACCGGCGGATGTCGCCCTCGCTCCGCCGTAAGTAAGCTTGAATCACCGCCCGCACGTTCCCGGTGCGAGCATGGGCGGCCGACACAATCTCCAGCGTCCGGTCGACATAGCCGCTGGACTCCATATCGATCTCGACATGCGTCCCACTACGCGCTGCTTCGTCGCAGAGCACAAATACGCGTTCCCGGCACTCCGAAGCGCTCAAATCCAGGCCCAACTGGCTCAGCTTGACCGAAATCGTCCCCGGAATCCGCTCCTGCCTCAAGCGAAGCAGTGCTTCTTGATAATCGGCCAAACTTGCCGACGCCTCTAGGGTGTTTGTGACGTTTTCGCCTAGGTGATCCAGCGTAACCAACACGCCTTCGTTGTTCAGCTGGCGGCACACCCCCACCGCCTCGTCGAGCGTCTTGCCGGCGACAAATCGCCGCACCATCCGCTCGGCCATCCCCGGCCGCTCCATTCGCGAACGCAGCCATTTCTGCCGCGACAGGAAAAGAAAGAGGTTGCGCAGCACGTTGGGGCGCCTCCACCACCACTATAGGATGGTGGTGCGCCGGTGGGAAGGGGATTGCCTACTTCGGCGGGAAGGACTTCAGGTATTCCCGAATCTCGTCCCGCACCCGCCGGAACAGCGCCAGCCGGGCCGGCGCGTCACCTTCCAGCGCGGCCGGATCGTCGAAGGCATGGTGAATGCGGCGGCCGTGTCCGGGGAACACCGGACAGCTCTCGTTGGCGTGATCGCAGACGGTGAGGACGTAGTCGAAAGCGTCTCGGGCAAACTCGTCGACATGTTTGGAGCGATGCCCGCT
This sequence comes from Acidobacteriota bacterium, assembly GCA_040007195.1. Lineage (GTDB taxonomy): Bacteria > Acidobacteriota > Terriglobia > Bryobacterales > Bryobacteraceae > JAFLBB01. The sequence goes on from JBDTVQ010000091.1 coordinate 11,490, forward strand.
GATGTCGGCTCCAATCTCCTTCATCACGGTAATCGCTTCCGGCCGGACCACCCCCGGCTTGATGCCGGCGCTCTCCACTGCAAAGCGATCGCCGGCATCGTGGCGAAGAAGTCCCTCGGCCATTTGGCTGCGGGCGGAGTTGCCTGTACAAAGAATGAGAACTCGTTGTTTTGTCATCGTGTGTCACAGTGCGGCGGGAGCCGGAAACCAATGGCGCGTGCGATTACACGCCGCGCAGACCGTCAGCATCACCGGCACCTCCACCAGAACTCCAACAACCGTCGCCAGGGCCGCACCGGATTCAGGGCCGAACAGCGCGATAGAGGTCGCAACGGCGAGCTCGAAGAAATTGGAAGCACCGATCAGGGCTCCCGGCGCGGCCACGGAATGCTCGACCTTGAGGAACTTCATCAGCCCGTAAGCGAGCCCGGCGTTGAAATACACCTGGAGTGTAATCGGCACCGCGATCAGCAGAACATGGAACGGCCGGCTGGTGATATTGTCTGCCTGGAAGGCAAAGATCAGCACCAGCGTCAGCAGCAGAGCCAGGATCGTGACCGGCGCGAATTTCGGCAGTAACACGCCCTCGAACCACGCTTTGCCGCGCCGTTGGATCAGCCTCAGACGCAGCAGCGTTCCGGCAACCAGCGGCACGACGATGAAGACCAGAACCGAGTACAGCAACACCTCAAATGGAACGGTTAAAGACGATGCGCCGGAGACGAGAAACTGCACAACGGGCACAAACAGCACCAGCATAATCAGGTCGTTCACCGAGACCTGCACCAGCGTGTAAGCCGGATCGCCGTTAGTGAGGTGGCTCCAAACAAAGACCATCGCCGTGCAAGGCGCTGCGGCAAGGATGATGCACCCCGCGATGTACTGATCGGCATCGGCGGGACCGATCCACGCGGCGAATACCACCCGGAAGAACACCCACGCGAGCAGCGCCATGGAGAACGGCTTGACGACCCAGTTAATGAAAAGCGTCACCAGCAGGCCCGCCGGCTTGCGTCCCACATTGCGAATCGACGAGAAGTCGACCTTCATCATCATGGGAGTGATCATGAGCCAGATCAAAGCCGCGATGGGGATGTTGATCTGACTGCCACTCCCGAACTCCAGAGAGCGTAGCGACTGCGTCGCGAAAGGCACGAGTTTGCCCAGGGCCACGCCCGCCCCCATGCAGAGCGCCACCCAGAGGGAGAGGTAGCGCTCGAAAAAGCCAAGGCCGCTGGCGGCTTGATCCGGTTGGGCCAGAGTAGCTTCGGTCATGCCTCCGCCACCCTTACGAGCAACACCCGGGCGTGCAGCAGCCGCCCGCAGGCTTAGTAGCCCGGACGAACGCGCTGATGAACTTGCCGTCTACTTCCTTCGAAAGCGCATCGGCGTCCAGGCCTTCGCTGGTCAGGAACGTCCGGGCGTCCTCGATGCTGTACACCCGCGTCGGCTCAATGTCGATGGCGGCAAAACCGGCGGCGGTAAGTTTGGCGGTGTATTCGTAGTCGCTCAGCGCCCCGGCCACGCAGCCCACCCACAGCTCCATGCTCTTCTTGATATCGGCCGGCACATCGCCGCGCACGACAACGTCGGAGATGGCAAAGCGGCCACCCGGCTTCAGCACGCGGAAGGCTTCCCTCAACACGCGGTCTTTGTCGCCGGAGAGGTTGATGACGCAGTTGGAGATGATCACGTCCACCGAGTTGTCCGGCAGCGGGATGTTTTCGATCTCGCCTTTCAGGAACTCGGCGTTCGTAAGCCCGCTCTTGGCATTGTTCTCATTGGCCAGCGCCAGCATCTCATCCGTCATGTCCAGGCCGTACGCCTTGCCGGTGGGACCCACCCTGCGCGCCGACAAAAGCACGTCGATACCGCCGCCCGAGCCGAGGTCGAGCACCGTTTCACCGGGCTTGAGTTCCGCCAGTGCCGTCGGGTTGCCACAGCCGAGCGAGGCGCGCATGGCAGAGTCGGGTACGTCGCCCGCCTGCGTGGCGTCGTAGAGGTTGGAGGTAATAGGGTCGCAGCAGCCATCCAGTGCCGCCGCCCCACCACAGCAGGAGTTCCCGGCGCCGGCCTTTACGCGCAGGGCCGCCTGGCCGTATTTTTCACGAACGATTTCTTGCACGGTTTGTGTGCTCATTTTGATTTTCCTTTCAGTAGTCATTGGCAGATGGAGACGATGGTGTGCGGCTCTATGGCCTTATTCCTCGTGCAGCATTCCGCGTAAAGGAAGCTGAGCAGTTCCTGCAGTGCATCGGTAGAAGCCGTGTACCAAAGGAACGTCCCTTCCCTGCGGCTCTTCACGAGGTCCTCGTTCTTGAGCTTTTCCAGATGGTGCGAAAGCGTGGAGGCGGGAATCTCCAACTCGGAGCCGATTTCGCCTGCAATCATGCCCTGCGGGTGGGCCGAAAGCAGCAACTGCATAATCCGCAGCCGCGGCTCCGTACCCATCGCCGAAAGCATATCGGCGAATTTGGCGATCTGTTCGAGATTCTGTTTTTTAGCCACCTTGCATTCCGTTTCTGTACTTCCACAATAATCGAATTATGGAAGCAGCGCAAGAACTATTTCGATATTTTTCGAAATAAGGCTCGGCCCGTCCGGCGGACCCGTGGGCGCGTCACTGGGTTGCGAAGTCGGCGGACGTCGCCCGTTACCGCGTGGCCGTCGCTGCCAGCGGCGCACTGCCCGGGAAGTGCAACGACAAGTACAACGTGCCGTCCTTGACCGTGCCGGTGAGCGCTGTGGTCACATGGTCGCCGTTCCCTTTGCGCATGACGGCAAGGGAAATAGTGCTGCCTTCAATGCTGCCCTCGGTAATCGGTGCGGTGCCGCGTTCGCTCGAAATTGTGCCGCTCAACCGGCCGCCGCTCTGCTTCAGCACCAGGGACGCCTCGCGGTCCCTTCCGTTCTGCGTGTGATAACGCAGCTTCCACGTGCCGCTCACGTCGGTCGAGGCAGGCGGCGTGAAGAACTCAAGCTTCGTATTCGAATACACGGTGGCGTATAGCTTCGCGCCCTCGCGGCGAACGTATTCGCGGTCCCACCGGTCCGTGAACTCGTTCCCCAACTCAGCCAGCAACCGGCCGCTGGAGAGGACCGACACCCCCGCCGGAGCCTCAAACTCCAGCGTCAGCGTGCCGCTATAGATCTTGCGATCCAGATCGTTCGACACCGCAAACGACGACCAGCCCGGCAGCGCCTTCACTACCGTCGCGTCGCGAATCGTGCGGAAGGCGTACAGCGGGCCCATCGGCGCATACCAGACATCGCGCTTGTGTCCGATGTGCCGCAGGTGTTGCTCATAAAAATTCTCCGGCCCAAAGTCGAGCCACTGCGGATGCGACATGAAATTGTAGACGCCACCCTTGGCATACACTTCGTCGAACTTGGCATTGTACGAGGCAACATCTATCACGTCGGCCTTCGCCGTGTTCGCGTGCTGCACTGCCTGCGTATAGCCGGCATTCATCGGGTTGTCGTCGAAGTCCTGCACATTTGGCCGCACGTGGCCGAACGTCGCCTCGTTAGGATAGTTGCGCGCCACGATGTAGCCGCCCGCGGCGATCTGTTTCTGAATAAACGGGTACGGCGCGCAGTTCCCGCACGGATAGCACCACGACCACACATACAGCTGTTGCGTCAGCCGCAGAATGTCGTCGCGCGATCCGGTGATCTCATAGTCGGTGTAAGCGGCCGCGCAGAACGCCTCGCTGTCGGGCTTCTTGCAGGGATGCTGGCGCGAGTGCGAGCCGATCTCGTGCCCATCGGCGATGGCTTTGCGCAGGCGCGGCCAGAGATCGCGAATCTGCAGTTGCGTAAAGAACCGGTCCTCGGGCGCGGGATCGTGCTCGGTGCTGACAAAAATCGTCGCCTTGATACCATACTTGTCCATCGCGTCAATCGCTGTCGGGACGTAGATGGTCGAGTCGTCGATACTGTGCACGACCGCGGCCCTGGCGTTATTGAGGTACTTTGTCTTTCCCACGAAGCGCACAGCCTGAGCGGGCAACACCACCGCCAACACCAGTCCTGTCAGAATCGTCCGCCGCATGCGCGGGCCTCCCTTACAGATTCGCTGTCACTCTGTCGAGCAGCGGCGCCAGATATTGATACGCGGCCGTCAGCCGCTCAATCACAACCGGCGTGGGCACCTTGTTCATTCCGCCGTCGGTGCCGTCCACGCGCTCAATCGCCATCGGCCCGTGGAACCCTGCCGCGAACAGCGTGCGGAACATCGCTTCGTGATCGATGTTGCCCTGCCCCGGCACCGGAAAATCGTTCACGCCGCGCAATCCCTTGTGATCTTTGATGCAGACCGCACACACCTGCGGCGCAAGGTCGGGCAAATCGGGATCGGGATAGATGCCTTCGTAGTAGGAGATGTTGCCCGCGTCCCAGGCAATCTTGAAATTCGGCGACCGCATCCGCTTCAGCACTTCCAGGCAGTCCTTGGCCCGCGCGGTAATGCCCGTGTGCGGCTTCAGGGCGATGGTCACCTTCACGGTCTCCGCATGGCGGATCGCCTTCTCCATGCCCGCGTAGAAACGCGTCACCTCTTCCTGCCAGTCGCGATCGCGTTTGGGCACCGTCGGGAATTTCGTGAAGTACCACGGCCCCGCGCCCACCATCACCGGGATCTCGTAATCGGCGCACAGGTCCAGTTGCGCGATGTAGCGCTGCACGCCTTCATCCGTTAACGGGTCGCCGCGAAAACCGCCGAGGCTCATGAACGGTTGCACGCCCAGGTCGCGAATGCGCCGCAGCATGGCCTTGCGCTCGGACTTGGTCATCTCCGGTGCGTAGACGTTTTCGCCGCCATGCTTCGGGCTCATGCTGATGTAGCGGTAGCCCATCTTGCGGATGCTGGTCATCGCTTCATCGAGCGGCAGCGAAGCGAGCATTGTCGCCATCACACCGAGCTTGTAGCGATCTTGCGGCGCGGCGGGAACGGGCCGTTGTGCGGCAGGCAGCGCCGCCATTGCTCCTAAAATGTGACGGCGTGTCATAGGTCCTGTGCGTGAGAGTAACATAGGCCAGGAACCCGAAATGACGAACCCAATCACCATGCCCCGAAGGACATTTCTTGGAGCGGCGGCCGCGAGCTTGGCCCTGGCTCAGAAGGGCCCGAACGATCAGATCGTGGTCGGCATGATCGGCGTCGGCAATCAGGGCACCGGACGCCTGCGCGAGTTCCTGAAACATCCCGACGTGCGCATCGCCGCCATCTGCGACGTCGACGAAAGCCATCGCAACCGCGCCATTGGAATCGTGGAGAAGGAGAGAGGCTACAAGCCCGAGGGCCTCGGCGACTTCCGCCGCCTTCTCGACAAGAAAGAGATCGACGCCGCCGTCATCATCACGCCCGATCACTGGCACGCCATCCCCACCGTGCAGGCGTTCGAAGCCGGCAAAGACGTGTTCGTCGAAAAGCCGCTCAGCTACAGCTTGATGGAAGGCCGCGCCATGGCCAACGCCTCCACACGCTATAAGCGCGTCAGCCAGATGGGCAACCACATCCACAACGATCACGCCAACTACCGCCGCGTGGTGGAACTGGTGAAGTCTGGGAAGCTCGGCAAAATCACGCGCATACACGCCTGGAAGACCTCGCCCACGAAAAATGTAGAGGGCCGGGCGCCGGCGACATTGCCCCCGGGCTTCGATTACGATTTCTGGCTCGGCCCCGCGCCCAAGCGCCCCTATGAGCCCCTGCGCTCCCACGGCACTTTCCGCCACTTTTGGGATTACTCAGGCGGCACGTTCATCGACTTCTGGTGCCACATCTCCGACGTCGCTTTCTGGGCGATGGATTGGAAAGCGCCGTCGGCCATCTCCGCCGCAGGCGGGCGCTTTTTCCTGACCGACACCACGGAAACGCCAGACACCGTCGAGGCCACTCTCGAGTTTCCAGGCGTGCTCTACCTGTTCAGCTTCCGCCCGACGCCGTTGCCGGGCTTCGAGCACATGGGCCAAATCGGCTGTCTGTTCGAAGGAACCGAGGCGTCGCTGGTCACCAACTATGAAACGAACGAAGTGTGGGTGAAGGGTAAAAAGGTGGAAGATTTCCCCCGCCCCACCCAATCGATTCCCGATTCGCCCGGCCACATTCGCGAGTTCCTCGACGCCGTCAAAGCGCGGAACCTCGAAACCACCTGCAACGTGCGCTACGGCCACCAGCTCTCGAAGTGCGGTCTGCTCGCCAATCTTTCCTACCGCACGGGCCGCAAACTGCATTGGGACGATGCGAACGAAAAGATCGCCTCAGACACGGAAGCGAACCATATGCTGGTTCGCAAGTTCCGCAAGCCTTGGAAGTTGAAAGTGCCGAAGCTGAGTTAGCGGCGGCGGCGGACGAGGCCCAGTGCCGCCAGTCCGAGTCCCACCAGCGCCATCGACGCCGGTTCGGGAACGCTCTGCAATCCGCTCAGATCTTCCGTGATCGAGATATTGTCCAGCGCCGCGCCCCACGGGCCGCTATCGGCAAAGGCGAACGAGATCGTCAGGTCCGTCCCCGTCGCGTAGAAGCTGTAGGAATTCTGCGCCCATCCCATCGAACCGTGGCTGTGTCCCGTTGTATCGAACACGAAGTTCTGGTTCGACTCACCCGTCACACCCAGCGTCAGGTTCTTGATCACCGAACCGCCGTCCGGATTGCCCGACATGTCAAAGTAGAGCGTGTAGTATCCACCGATCGTGAATCCTCCCACCAACTGCGACACCCCACCCGGAGCATCGCCGGCCAAATCCACGCTACGGCTGCCCTCGGAAGGCTGCCAGTAGGAACCGATATAGTCGATCCCCCCGCCGGTCACCGTCCAGTTCGTCAGGTCGGGATTTCCGGCACTCACGGTCAGAAACGAACCAGGGGCCGTACCAAGCTCAAAGCCCGGGTTCAAGATCACAGGCGACGCAAACATCGGCGTGCAGGCCAAGGTTAAGATCACCCAATTTCGGATACGCATAACTGACTTCTCCTCACATGAGTTACTTAGAACTCTGTATGACCCCAGACCAGCCGGGGAGTAGTCAGCGAGCTATATGGAATTTCGGAACATCAGGTCTGTAAATCTACTGAAGCCATCTAGGGCGATTCACCTTAGAACCTCACTTGAATATTACGTGCGCTCCGGAATAAGTCGATTGGGCTCAATGGCCCACGATGCTTTGGTGGCCACCGGCGCTCCGGGCTTCGTAACATAGTCAACTAGCCGGTAGTCGGCACGAAAATGCATTGAAGTTGCTTCACAACGTACGTATCCGCGGCGCGAGTTGAAGTACCGAATTTGAGGATTCACCCTTAAAACATCTTCACCACGCTGCGTAGACTCAGACCCATCCCCACCTGAGGAAATCGAAGTGCCTACAAACTCGGCCGCCACGCACGGTGACTTTACGTTCTGTGCCTCCGTGTGTAACTGGCCCACCCAGCTTGCATGCACGTCGCCCGTAATAATCACCGCGTTCCGCTTGGTGTTTTCCAGCGACTTCACCAGCCGCTCTCTCGCCAGCGGATAGCCGCTCCACGAGTCCATGTTGAACGTCTCGCCGGGACCCGGATCGAAGTCCTGCAGCGTGACCAGAATCTGCTGTCCCAGCACGTCCCATT
>JBDTVQ010000092.1:0-18965 GCA_040007195.1 Acidobacteriota bacterium
GGCCTACCAGCGCATGCCCTATGGCGAGTATGGGCGGCATCTCTACGGTCAGACCGATCCGGATGCGCGCGGCACGTTGTTTGTCGAACCGAAAAAGCTGACAGCCATCTTCAGCGCGGCCCGGGCCAAGGGCTGGCAGTTGACCTCGCACGTGCAAGGCGGAGCGGCCATCGACATTCTGCTGGACGTGTTTGAGGCGCTCGACAAGCAGAGCCCCATTCGACCGACGAGATCGCACGTCATGCACGGCAGCTTCATGAGCGCCGAAGCCATTGCCCGCATGAAGCGCATGGGCATTCTGGCCGACGTCCAGCCGGGCTGGCTGCACCTGGATGTTCCGGCACTGGAAAAGGTGTTCGGCTATAAGACCATGCGTTACTTTTTTCCGCTGCAATCCTATGCGCAGGCGGGCATTGTGATGGCCGCCGGAAGCGATCACATGATCGGCCACGACAAGGATAAAGCCGTGAACCCGTTCAATCCGTTCTACAGCATGTGGATGGCGATCACGCGGCGCACGACTGAAGGCAAAGTGATCTATCCGGAGGAGAAGATTACGCGCGCGCAGGCCCTGCGCATGTACACAAACGGATCAGCGTATCTGCAGTTTAACGAGAAGAAGACGGGATCGCTCGAAGCCGGCAAGTACGCCGACCTGGTAATGATCGACCGCGATTTCCTCACCTGTCCCGAAGACGAGATTCGCGCGATTCAACCGCTGGCGACGATGGTGGAAGGGAAGCTGCGCTACGGCAGATGGTGAGCTTTTCCAACTCCGGCTACCAGCCGCCCGAATTACAGCGTACTGGCCAGACGCTGATTTTCACCATCCGCGCCCGCCGCCATCCGTTCATGCTGGTGTTTGCCGTGATCTGGCTCTCGGTTTGTACCTCCGTGCTGTTCACTACCCTGTCCTCGGCCATGCGCCTCTTCGCAGTGATTCCGCTATTCATGATCGGAGTCTTCGCTCTGGTTTTCATCCCGCTGCTTCTGGGCCGCGAGGTAATTGAGCTGACACCCTCCGTTGTGCGTTTCCAATTCACGGCCGGACCTTACAGGCGGCAGCGGGAAATGCCGGTGTCCCTGCTGCAGCGCGTGCGTGAGATGGCGCGGCCCGGCGCTTCGTGGCACGCGATTTCCTATAGCCGCCAGCAGGCTCAGGTGCCCGCTCCGTCGCTTGCCTTTGAGTTTGAGGGCGAGGTGATCCGCTGTGCCGATGGACTTTCACCCGAGGATGCGCCGGAAGTGTTGCAGGTGATTCAGGGGTGGTTGGCGGAACGGAGGCGATAGAATTCATGCGAATGGCGGTGCTCGCACTTCTCTACGGCATCGGACTATGCGCCGCCACCCTCGATGAAATTCGCCTCCTCATTCCAAGGGAGGAAACCCACCCCGCTCCGAAGCCGCTGAAGGATGCACTCCGCGCCTGGGCCGAGCCGCAGTTCCTGGCCATGCGCGATCCCCTGCCAGCGGAAGCCGTTTTGAATGGCCAACTGAAACAGGGGGGACTAATTCCGCAATTGGGCGAGATGCGGCTCATGTATCCTTCGAGTGAAAAGGAGTATTTGGTCCTCATAACCGCAGTGGCAGTCACGTGCGGCACGGACTACTCCATGCACTTGTACACCTGGGTGGGAGGCACTTGGCGTCACATATTGACCAATGAGAATCATGATGAGTCAGGCCGGAAGGCTCCGGTGTACAATCCCGGCCCCTACATACGTCTTTCGAAGGCCGACCGATCGGGCGAACGTATTTTCGCCGCTGGAGGGTCACAGGAGGACTGCATGTCGTGCTGGCATCCATTCTTCTACCGGGCGTGATTGCTTCACGAAGGCAAGCAGCAGCTCGTGCTCGACCGCGAAGCCTTCGGTTATATCTGCAAAGAGAGTTTCGACATACTTGTTGATCCTCGGGAGATCATCGTGCAGTTGGTCGTGAGCCATCCGAATCCAGATGAACACTCAACCGTCATCCGCGAAACCTACCGGCGGACGCAGACTGGGTCGAGCTTTTACCTCGCTCATAGAACACCGACAGCGCTACTCGAGGACCTCGACGAAGAAACCTGCAACCCGGTGCGCTTTCTTCTCCGATGGATCGAAGAGCGTGTCGCGCCGCAGGGCGGCATCGACTGGCGCATCAAGGAACTCAACGCCAAACTGGCCCGTTTCCAACTACCCACGGCAATCGGCTCCACACGGATTGAACTGGTTCCCTCGACCGATGAGACTCGTGTCACAATAATCGTCCCCACCGCCGGGAAGCGAACGCACCGGACACTCACCCATCGCAACGGCCAGTGGGAAATGAGCGGCGAGTAACATCCCACCTGCGATATCCTGCCCCCATGCGATTGAGAGCCGTCATCCTTGCCGCGATGAGTTGCACGCTGGCCGACGCCGCCGACTGGCCACAGTTCCGCGGCCCCAACTCATCGGGCGTCTCGACGTCGACAAACCTGCCCACGACGTTCGGCCCCGGCAGCGAGTTGTGGAAGACGCCTCTTCCCGCTGGACACGGATCGCCCATCGTAGTGGGTGATCGCATCTTTCTGAGCGCATTCGATGGCCCGAAGATCTACCTCATCGGCCTCGACCGCGCCACCGGCCGCGAACTCTGGCGTCGCGAAGTACCCCGGCCGCGCGTCCAGGAGTTGCACAAGTCGAATTCGCCAGCTTCCCCGACGCCGACCTCCGATGGCCAGAACGTCTACGCCTTCTTCACCGACTACGGCCTGGTCTCGTATACGCACGACGGCAAGGAGCGTTGGAGGCTGCCAATGGGCCCCTTCAACAACCCATTCGGCCAAGCCGCTTCGCCGGTACTCTCGGGTAATACGCTGTTGCAACCGTGCGATGCCGAGTCGGGCAGTTTCTTCGTTGCCGTGAACAAGGACACAGGCACGGTCAAATGGCGAGTTGAGCGGCCCGAATACACGCGAGGGTTTTCCACACCGGTGCTCTTCAAACCCGAGAACGGCCCACAGCAGGTTTTACTCGCGGGTTCGTATCAACTCACGGCCTACCAGGTGGAGACGGGCGAAGTGATGTGGTATTCGCGCGGTCTCACTTGGCAGTTGAAGCCGACGCCAGTCATGGACGCAGAAAATGTCTACGTGCTGGGCTGGGCTGGGGAAGCCGATCCGGGCCAGCAGGAAGAGATTCCTTCGTTCGCGGCGACTCTGGCCAAACTCGACACCAACAAAGACGGGAAGCTCAGCAAGGACGAGGTGGTCTCCGACTATCCAAAAATGCCGAAAGATTGGATTTCCTACGACCTCGACGTCGACGGCTTTCTCGGTGAACGCGACTGGAAGCTGTTCCAATCCAAGCGCGCGGTAGTGAACGGCATTCGCGCGATCAAACTCGGCGGCTCGGGCGACATGACGAACAACATCAAGTGGACCTACTCAAAGTCGCTTCCCAACGTACCCTCGCCGCTGCTCTACAACGGCGTGCTCTATCTGGTGAAGGACAGCGGAATTCTTACGTCGCTTGATCCGCAAACGGGCGCGGTGCACAAACAAGGCCGACTGCCTGGCCTGCAGGAGCCATTCTTCAGCTCGCCCATTGGAGCCGACGGCAAGGTCTTCGTGCTCAGCGAGGCATGTAAGCTGGCGGTGCTCAAAGCGGAGCCGGAATGGGAAGTGCTTGCCGTGAATGATTTCGACGACATTTGCCACGCTACGCCCGCCATCGTCGACAACATCATCTACGTGCGAACGCGCGGGGCGCTCTATGCGTTCGGCCCGACGGAAGCGGCGGCGCGTTAGCCTCCGCCGCTGAAAAATTTCATCCCCGATTGAGCCTGCGGACGCCTCTTCGTCGCGTCTACCGTTTGGACGCCTAAATCCAATAGGGGATTTCCATGCGAACGTTGATTCCTGTCATCCTGCTTTTCGCCGCTACCTTGATGACCGTGCCCAGGCCCACCGGCGGCGCGCCCGCACCTGCCTCGCCATGCGGACCGCAGGGACGTCCCTACACGAGGACGACTTTATATTTCGGACTGACGGCGGGACAGGCGGCGATCACAGAGTCCGATTGGAAATCGTTTCTTTCCGATGCCGTGACACCGAAGTTCCCTGAAGGGCTCACCGTCTGGGAGGCCAAGGGACAATGGCGCAGGCCGGACGGGAAGATCACTCGCGAGCGCGCCAAAGTGCTGCTGCTGGTGCATGAAGACACGCCCTCGGTTCGCGAATCCCTTTCCTCGGTAATCGATACCTATAAGCAAGCCTTTCACCAGGACTCCGTCCTGTGGGAGACCTCGCCGGTTTGCGTCGGCTTCTAGGCCACCGCTTTAGGCGCCGTAATGGAAGCGCTCCGCAGTCCACTCCGCGCTGCCATACTCGCCGAGTTGAACGGTTCCCGACATGCGGTCGCCTTCCACGCGGCCGGTAAACATGTAGCCCAGCGAGGTGCCCTCGTAGCGGTGGCGGCTGGAGAAGCGAACCTCCGGTCCCTCGACTGTGCCGCGCAGCTCGCCGGTCGTAATGTCACCGCGATGCGTGCCCGCCAGCCTGTTCTCCTTTTGTTCGAACGCCAGTTGATGGTCAGCCGATCCACGCGAGTAGCGAATCGTGATTTTCCACTGGCCGTCGACGTTCGCCATCGCACCGGACGGCTTGAGAGGTTGGGGTAGCTTAGGCGGATTCGAGAGGACGACCTTGAGCCGGTCGGCCACCACCTTGTGATCTTCGGGCATCATCATGTACGGCATGATGGCTACCGAGCTCTTCGCCGAGCCCTTGTCGCCGGAAGCGCCACCGAGCACAATGCGCGGTGCAGTTTCATAAAGGTACTTTTCCACTTCGCGGCCACTGATGCCGAGCTTCGCGGTGTCCCAGCTGATGATCAGTTGCGGGGAGTTGTTCGAGAGCCCATCGGGCTGTTCCACCTTCGTTGTGATGCCGGCAACAGTTTCGACAGTTTCCGACATGCTGGCCAACCACGATTCCCAGGTGCGGAACTCGGCTTGATAGTCCCGCTTCACCCAAGTCTCGACCGCCGCGAGCATGCCCATGATCTCTTCCTTGCCGGCCTTGAGCGCCCGGCCTGGCGCGTGGTGGGGCGCGCTCTGAAGCCATGCGGCCTGCACCAGGTCTTTGCGGCCCAGCAGCAGACCGGCTGCCTGCGGGCCGCGCAGGCACTTGCCGCCGCTATAGGCAACCAGCGTCGCCCCGGCCTGCAGATGCTTGTTGGGAATCGTCAACACTTCGGCCGCCGCGTCGACAAGCACCGGCACGTTGTGCTCCTTGGCGATTCGCGCGATGGTCTGCGTGGAAAGCGGCTCGACGTCTGCCTCCGGCGCGGCCAACACCATCACCATTGCGGTGCGCGGATTGAATGCCTGCTTCAGTTCGTCGAGGCTGTTGACCGTCACCATCTTCACGCCGATCATGCGGATGGCGTGGTCGTAGACGTTGCGCGAATGGCGGGGCACGATGACTTCGTTCTTGAGGCCCGTGAGGTTGGGAATCCGCTGCATCTTCTCAGGGTCGGTTCCGGCAACGCAGGCCGCGGTGGCGTGTGAAAGAGCGGCGGCGCAACCGTTGCTGACCATGCCCCATTCCGCGCCCGTGAGCGTGGCCAGACGTTGTCCGACAGCCGCCATTAGTTCATCGAGGTGAACGTAGTGCTTGCTGGCCTCCATCATGGCCTGCTTCACTTCGGGCAGGCTCTGCGACCCGCTGACGATGGTGAACGTGCCCTTGCAGTTGATCAACGGCTTCACGCCGATCGATTCGAACAAGTTCGGCCCAATCTGCAGTGCCCCGGCGCCGGAAGCAGGCGCAGGAGCGGCTGCGCCCAATTGATGCGCCGCCGCGGCCATGCCGGTAGCAGTCAGTAGATTGCGGCGGGTCAATCGATTGAGCCCGCCTTGAAACAAGTCGCGAAGCGTGTTGGAGATCATAGGCACCTACCTTCTACTTTACGGCGATCACGGAAATCTGTTCGAGCGTCGGCCAGCGGCCACGGCTGTCGCCTTTGCGCTCGGGGATGGCCGGGTACTGCTGGAGCGTGGTACGTGTCGGCGGCGCGGCCTTGAAGTACTCCGCATAGACCTTGTTCATTTTCGCAAACTCATCCACGTCGTCGAGGTAGACGTTGGCGGCAACGACGTTCGAAAAGTCCATGCCCGCCTCTTCTAAGCCGTCGAGCAGGTTGCGCATGGTCTGGCGGAGCTGCGTTTCGGTGGTCGAGGCGTAAATGCCGCTGTTTGGCCCGGGGATGAAGCCGGATTTGGCCGAGCAGTAGAAGGTGTCGCCAGCGAAGACGCAAGGACTCGCGGTGGGGCTGGGTGGCATGTTCTTCGGCCGCACAGCGCGGCGCTGAGCAAGGTCCTTCACGGCAACGCCAGTGAACTCGATGCTCGCGCCGTCAGGGAGCGAGGCCACGCGGATGGTGGCACGGCCCGGCGTGTTGCCAAACTCGAACTTAGAGGCGTAGACCCGGTTCATGACGTCCATGGGCATGTCGTCGGTGAGATAGGGGTTGATGAAGGCGACGTGGCGGAAGTCCATGCCAGCGGCTTTGAGAGTGGCCTGCATTTGGGCGAAGGCGCCTTCGGTGCGCTCGGCGGGCGATCCGCCCGTGCCGAGGAAGCCCGAGAGATAGAGGCGGTCACCGGCCATAATGCCGGGGGAAACGGGCAGCTTTGAGGAGTGGCCGGAGGGTGTGATGACCTTGCGGCGGGCCAGATCTCGAAAGGCGACGACAGTGATTTCGACAGGCGAGTCGGTGGGAATGCGTGACACGCCGACGACGGCGCGCGCGGGTGGATCTTTCGGAAAAACCTTCGCCCAGGCGCGATTCGCGTCGTCGTATTTGGAGATATCTTTCAAATACATCTGGGCGTAGACGACGTGGCGCATCGTGAGCCCCGCAGCTTCCACAAGGACCTTCACGTTGCTTAAGCACTGCGCCACCTGCTCCTCGGCCGATGCGGGGAAAGTGCCATCGCGCTTCGCCGAGCCTTGGCCGGAGACGTAGAGGAAATCGCCCGCGAAGATTGCGGGACTGTAGGGGCCAATGGGGGGATCGCCGCCGGGTGGGGCGATCACCTTCACCTCGGCGGCGCTGGCGGCGAGCGCCAACATCAGCAGCGAAATCAGAATTCTCATGGCGCACCTCGCGTCGCAGCGGTTTTCTTGAGTTGGGCAGAATCGAGCACCCAGCGGCGCAGGATCTGATAGCCACGATCTTCGGGATTGTAGCGACGGCCGCCCTGGTGTCCGTCTTCCTTGCCCGATTGCACGTTGAGCGGCTTGCGAAGAAGCTTCGAGTTCTCCACGTCGTCGGCGTTCACTCGTTCGAGCAGGATGTTGTAGTCGGTCCAAGTGTTCTGTGCTGAAAGGAACCCACGGTCATCGGGAGCCTTTAGTTCCATGGAGGGGACGCGGCCGGCGAGACCGTGGCAGGTCAGGCACGCGGTCTCGTCATCACGATTCGGGCGCAGCAACTCAGGCGCCACCCAGTCGCGGAAATACTCGAAATTCTTCTTCCATTCGGCGGAGAGGGCCTTCGCACCATCGGCATCGCTCTCATACAGTTTCGGCTGTTTTGGTTCCAGCGCCGCGCGCACGATGGGATGATTCCGCACCACGGCATTCGAAGCGGCAAGCGCGATCGCTCCTCCTCGCAGCCGGCCGTCGACCTTTTCCGCGATCAACTGTTTGGCCACCAGCGCAGCCGCCATGTTTCGCGCCGCCTTGTGTGGGTCGGGTGCCACCTGCGCGGACCGCAACTCCGGCAGCGGTGTGTCCCAGGTTAAGAGCCACCGCGCGCTATCGAGCCACAACATCTCATCCATCGGCGTGTTGAATTTGGACGGGAACCGGCTGACAAGCGCGGCCGTTTGCAAGTCGGGATTGGAGTGAATCACCCGCCCGACGCTGCGTGCAAGAAACCAATCGGGGCTGTCCTTGTCCATCTGCAGTAGCGCCCGCGTGTTCTCTTCCAGCTTGCCGCGTTCCTCAGGGAACACCGGCACCAACAGCTTGTAGAAAATGTTCTGCTGCTCTTCCGTCTTGGGCAGGTTCCAGCGCGCACGGGCGAAGAGTTTGATGATCGGATTCACTAACTCGGTGCGCCGCTCGGGTTCCTTAGCGCCGCGGTGCACCTGCTCCATCAGCGGTTCGACAAACTCCTGCGCCGCGTTCAATGTGATCACGCGCGGGTCGGCAAGCGAAGTAGCCGCGAGCGTACGAAACTCCTCGGGGCCCGTGGTGGAGAAGTCCAGAAGTTTCTTCTGTAGGGGCTCGTAGACGATGTTCGCCGCCGCCTCCAGGGCGAGTTTCAGATGTTCCTTCGGGGCGTCGGGCCGCAGCCAATCCCAATAGGCGTAGACGGCCTTTCCAATGGCGTCGCTGGATTTCGCGGTCACATATCCCATTTGGCCCGGTCCACCGTCTCCTCCGGCCTGGTTGTAGTAGGTGGCAGCGACATTCACAATGCGCCGTGCCAGTGCCGGCGAAGGTTGGTCCATCTTTTTGTCGAGCGTCTCGAACAGGCGGGTCAGTTCCGGATACTGATGTTCTTTGCTTCCGTTCGCGCGTTGCCCGTTGGCGATAAAGAGCGCCTCGGTCTGAAACCGTTTCGCGTTTTCGGCCAGGGCAGACGGCTCCTCGCTCTCCAGCATCGACAAAAACGAGCGATTCAAGTCCTCGCGCACAGGTGGGTTCCAGACCCACCAATTCCACGCCGCACGCGTGGCCCAGGCACGAACGGCAGGGTGCGGATCTTCATTCATCATGCGCTCGAGTGTGGAAGTGAGGCGCTTCCAGACGACCGCCGATCGCGTCATCACCGTGTCCGCGCGCATGATCAGCGCGCCCGCGGCCCATTCGCGGGTCAGGTCGTCCCCCTTTGCGACGGCCGGAAAGAAAGAATCCCAGCCCTTGTCGTCGAGCAGCGTCTGCCGCATGCCCCATCGCGCGGCTTCGCGAACCATCTTCACCGGATCGCCAAGACCTTCGATCTGTTGCTGCACTCCGCGCTCGTCGTGGATTGCGCCCAACGCCTGATACGCCCAGTAACGAACAAGCGGGCTGCGATGCTTCGCGCCTTCCATGGCAATGTCCAGAAACTGGCGGTCGTCCGGCGAAAGGCCCAGTTGAGCGAGCGTCCGGTAGCGCTCCACAGTATCGGCTAGCGACTCGCCTGGCTTCGCTTCAAAATCGGCACGAGCCGGTTTAGGATCGCTCACCGGATACAGACGCGCCAGCGCTTGCAATGTGTAAGCCGTTGTCACAAAGCCGGTGAGTGCGTGTTCGTTCCAGCGGCCGAACAGATCCTGCTTGCGCAACATTGCTTCGACGGCACTCTTAACCTGCGGGTCTTCGTTGTCGGCGCCGAGGGCGTGCAGAGCCATCATCGCGAGCGCAGTCGGCGAGGGATCAACATCCTTGTCGTCATTCTTCACACGCCACGACTTGGTTTGCTCGTCGAACGTACCGGGATCAAACTGCCACATGCCATCTGGCCTTTGCGTGGCGCGAAGCCGCGCCGCGTCCGCGGCGATCTGCTCCTCAACGCCCTTCCACCAGGCCTTCACTTCGTCGGTCTCGCCTTTGATCCGCACATAGTCGGCCGGGAAGACCTCCTTGAAGAACAGAATTCGATTCGACATGTCATCCGAGAAACGCGGCTTCACTTTGAGAATCTTTTGGGCCTTCTCTTCGAGCGCTTCGAAATACTTCGGGTTGCGTGTCGTTTTCCAGGCCCGCTCCAATATCGCTCCGGCGAACCGGTACACCAACGCCTGGCCAATGTTCGAGCCGGGGCCCGCTGCGTTGATGCCGCTCGGGTCGGCCGACTGCAGCACAAAATTCGCGGCACGAATCTGCTGAGCCGAATGCAGCCGCCGTGCTGGCACCAGTTCTTCGAGCGTGGTGACATTGAAGCCAGCCACGCGCGTGCCCGCCGGACCATCTCCCAGATCGAGCGGCGCGAGACTCGTATTGTTCGCCGCCTCTGCCAACTCGTTCGTGGGCCGCATGGACTCGTAGGCGACGTTCATCAAGTGGCGGTAGTTCACCATGTTCTCGATCCGGTAGCCATACTTCAGCGGACCGGCCGGTCCCCACACGCCCGACTGCGTGTGGCAGCTCATGCAGTGCGTACCGAGCAGGCTGCCGGTGTCACGAATCCGCCGGTCCACTGCGGCGCCACGAGGCCGGTTCAACAGCCAGGCGTCGACCTGTCCCACGTGGTCGTACATTGCCTGCCGTATTGCCATGCGGGGATCGCTGTAAGGGGCGGGCTTGCGAATGCGCAGCTCAACATCGTAACCAGGCGAATTCGACTCAACCTTCAGGAAGTAGACACCGCCCGGCTTCAGCATCCGCGACATCGCCGTCCTGTGGCCTTCGGTCTGCTGGTGCACGCGCTCGTTCGGATTCGCGCCCTCGCGATACTCCTTGCCATCCCCGGTGTAGAAGAGAAGCTGAGCAACAACAAGCGGATCGGGCAAACCGAGATTCGCCGTGAACAGGCGCGGCTCGGTGCCCTTGTACTCGATGCGGAACCAGTCGATGCCGCTCGAGCCGATATCGCCGTTGTCGAAGTACTCAGCGTCATCAGCTCCGCCGGTGATGTGAAGTGTCTCATCGCCGACCGAGGCACCCAGGGAGATCGGCTGCGCATCCGCAATCGAATCGTTCGGCTCGGCTTCCAGTATTTGTCCGCGCGTGGCACGTCCCGCAATGATGGGCTTCAACCAAGCGCGCAGCCGGACAGATTTTCCCGTGGGCCACGGCGTCGATTTAGGGAACGGCGTGATGCTGCCGATCGAACCCATTTCGCGCCAACGAGGTTTATTGAAGATCGCATCCTCGCTTTCCACCTTGTTCAGCTTCAGCGTGTAGAGGCCGGCCTTCGGCGCACGAAACACAAGGAAAAAATCAGGGTCGAACGCATGAAGAATCTTGCGATAGCCAGGCCACTCCACCGCGATGCGCCCATTGGCCGGCAATTCCGATGGCGAAGGCAGTCCCGCGTACACCTCAACAAGCTCGCCCGCTTTCAACTGAATGGACTGGGCGTGCGTACCAGTGAACGTTTTCTCCTGTGCGGAGACAGCGGTAGCGGCAACGAGAAAAATCCCCAGGAATCGCATGATCTTGGAGGAATCGTACCAAATTGATATGGTATTTCGAGCCATGCAACGCGCCCTCACCTTCACTTTCCTGCTCGCCCCGCTCTGTTTGGCTCAACAGGCAAGGCAGGAAACGACGATTCGCATCTCCACGCCAATGCCGCCACCCGCATGGGCGCTACTGGAGCGGGAACTGCTCCGTTACAACTCGGCCGCCGTGGAGAAGTTCGCGGAAAAGTTCGTCGACGAGCGTGGCTATTTGGCGCACACGCCACGGTGGGGAACGCTTGATGGACCTGACGACGCGATCGAGACTTATTGGAACTGGACGCTGCTGCACGCCCTGGGCGGTTCCGATTCCGTACTGAAGCTCTTCAAGAAAGGTCATGAAGGCCATTTGAGGCAGTACGGCGAACTGCGAACCAAGCTCACCGACCTGGCAACGAACGGCGCCTACAGCAAGGAGTTCATCACGCAGTCCGATTGGTTCCATACGGCCGAGGGCATGCGTGCCTTCCTGCTGCAAGGCTTGTCCGATCCCAACGACGACCTCTACCGCCAGCGTTCGCGACGCTTCGCCGCGATGTACATGGGAGAGGATCCGGAAGCACCGAACTACGACCCGGCGCTGAAGATCATCAAGAGTATCTGGACCGGCAGCAAGGGTCCCATGTTGCGCAAGGCAACGACCTACGACTGGGTCGGCGATCCTGTTCCCGGCACGTTCAACCTGCTGCACAACCCGGCGGGACGTGGCAAGCTGCTGAACCTCGAAGAGAACTATAAGAAGATGCTCGCGCATTGCAATGACTATCTCGATAGCGCGGGCGACAACTTCCTGAATCTCGCCTCCACCGTGCTCGGGCTCAATGCCTATGCGCTGACGGGCGAAGACAAGTACCGCAACTGGGTGATCGATTACATGGGTGCGTGGAAACAGCGTGCCGAGGAAGCGGGCGGGAACATTCCGAGCAACATTGGATTGAACGGCAAGCTGGGCGGAGAGTATAACGGCCAGTGGTGGAAGGGGACGTACGGTTGGAACTTCACAATTTTCGACGGTGAGTTGGAACAGGTCGCCCACCGCAATTACTTCACCGCCGGCACGTGGCCTGGGTTTGGCAATGCACTGCTGCTCAGCGGCGACCAGTCATTCGTTCAGGTGCTACGGCGCCAGATGGACAACCTCTACGCCCAGAAGAAAGTAGAAAACGGGCGTGTCCTGCTCCCGCAGATGTATGGCGATCCACGCGGCTACAAATTCAATGGGCCGCCGAGTTGGTATCAATACGCGCCGCGCCTGCACACCGACAGGCTCACGGAGATCTACCTGTGGTCAATGGACCGCAAGGACCTGGAGCGCGTACCGATCGCGACAGAGTTTCCGGCGCGTACTCGTGGCGGTGGATACGAGGAAGCGGACCGCACGGCGCCGTGGCTCGGATATCTGGAAGGCAAACTGCCGGAGTTTCCCGAGAAGGCGCTGCAAGCGGATCTGGAACGGGTTCGACGGCGCATGGAACTGATTCGCAGGGACCAGACGACGGCCGACTCGCGTCTCGCGGATTACCTGCTCGATCTCAATCCCGCTACCACCAATGCGCTCACCAATCTGACGCTGGGTGGTTACTTTGCCACCGGCCGAGTGTGGGTACTGCACAGCCGCTTCCGGTACTTCGATCCCGTGAAGCGTCGCGCCGGACTGCCCGAAGACGTCGCCGCACTGGTACAGAAACTCGGTGCCGACTCGGCCACCGTGACGCTGGTGAATGTGAATCCCATCGAAGCACGTGAGGTCGCCGTGCAGGCCGGGGGGTATGGCGAGCATCGTTTCGAGGCGATGACCGTCAATGGAAAGACCGTCGCTTTCAGTTCACCGGTAGCCACAATTCGACTCGATCCTGGCGCGGGCGCGACAATCGAGTGCAAGATGAGCCGCTATGCCAACAGGCCCACGTTTGCATTCCCCTGGGATCGTGGTTGGTATCCGGCAAAGTAGAGGAGCATGAGAACCACGTCGTGAAGCGTTACTCAATCAAGGACATCGCCCGGACCGCATCGGTGTCGAATTCCACCGTTTCCCGCGCCTTGCGCAATAGCCCGCTTGTGAATCCAGAAACGGGAGAGATGATCCGGCGCATTGCCGAACAGGAGGGCTACCGGCCGAGCGCAGCGGCGCGCAGCCTGGTAACCCAGCGTACGAATACGATCGGGGTCGTGGTCACAAACATCTCGGATCCCTTCGTTGCAGGCGTTGTCAGCGGCATTGAAGACGCCGCTGAACAACGAGGGTTCAGCGTTTTTCTCGCTAACTCAAACGCTGAACCGGCACGGGAGAAGCGCGTGGTTCGCAGCTTTGAAGAGCGCCGGGTGGATGGCATCATCGTCACATCGTCGCGGGTGGGCGCGCTGCACGTTCCCATGTTGTCGCAAATGGACGTGCCCATCGTTTTGCTCAACAACCAGCATCCCAGCGAAGCGGCGTATTCGGTGATGATCGACAACGAAGGCGGCAGCTTCGCGGCGACGAGCTATCTGGTGCAACTGGGACATCGCCGGATCGGCTATATCGGCGACTTCAATGGACATCAGTCCGATACCGAACGATTATCGGGCTACCAGCGCGCCATCGATTCGGCCGGCTTGGAGTTCGATCTCAACCTTGTCCAACGTGGAGATGGAAAGCCGGAAGGAGCGCGCATCGCGCTCGCGCGGTTACTCGCGCTAGCCGATCCGCCGACGGCCGTTTTTTGCTACAACGACATGTCCGCGCTGGGAGCCATGAACGCGGCGCACGCGGCTGGACTGCGTGTTCCAGAGGAATTGTCACTGGTGGGATTCGATGATCTCTACATCAGTCAGTACCTGAATCCGCCCTTGACCACGGTGCGACAGCCGATGGCTGAGATGGGCAGGCTCGCAACCGAGACGCTGCTGCGGTTGCTCGCCAAGGAGCCTTCGACGCAGATCATCAAGGTTCCGGGCGAGTTGATCGTGCGTGAGTCGGCCGTGCCGCCGCCGGTAAAGAAATGAGTTGCCAGCCGGCCCGACGGAGAACCGTGACGTAATGGACGCCATCATTCTTGGACGAATTGGCTATGACCTTTGCTCGGAGGAGCCGAACGTTCCGCTGGCTCGTGTAAGGCGCTTTTCTCGCTATCTTGGCGGTTCCAGCGCCAATATGGCGGTCGGCCTCGCGCGCCAAGGTACCCGCGTGGGCATGGTGAGCAGTCTGGGCGACGACAGCTTGAGCGATTTTCTCGTCGAATTCCTTCGAGAAGAAAATGTCGACACCGCTCACGTGCACCGCATGCCGGGATATCTGCCTTCGCTATGCCTGACCGAGGTCACGCCGCCCGACCGCTTTCCGCAGGTGTTCTACCGGCACGACGCGGTGGATACGATGCTGCGCGCGACGGATAGCGATCTCGACTACGTCGCCACGGGGCGCATGTTCATCACCAACGGCACATCGCTTTGCGCGTCGCCCACTCGCGAGAGCACCTACCGGGCCCTCGAACGGGCCAAACAGGCCGGATGCCGTGTGGTACTAGATGTCGACTACCGTTCGATGTCGTGGAACGGACCGCAGGAGGCTGGGCTGGCGGCACGTCTGGCGTTACCGTTCGTCGATGTGCTCATCGGAAATCAGCTTGAGTTGAAACTGGTCGCGAACGACAACAATCTCGATGGAGCCCGCGCCAAGCTCCTGAAGGCGGGCGTACCAATGCTCGTATCGAAGCTGGGTGACGAGGGCACGTGCGTGTGGACCGAAGGCGCGCCGGTGTTTCTGCCTCCGTTCCCGGTGGCAGTCGTCAGCACCATCGGTGCGGGCGATGGTTTCGCGTCGGGCTTCCTCTCCGCGCTGCTTCGCGGGTTGTCGCTCGAAAACTGTCTACGTCACGGAAACGCGGCGGCGGCGATTGTGGTGAGCCGGTTGAGTTGTTCGGAAGCGATGCCGACTTTGCAAGAAGTGGAAGAATTGTTGCTTCGTCAGTGAGAAAGGTGGACATGTTCAGTAGCAGAGAATTCCTCCCGCACGCCTTGATGGTGCGGCTTACCGATACGCGAGTAAACGACCCTGAGTTCAGTTGGCGAGCGGCACAGGCGCGCGTGCGCCGGGCAAAACTCGCTCCGAGCGGCAAATTGAACATTCTGGCGGCCGACCATCCGGCGCGACGCGTGACGAAAGTTGGTGACGACTCGCTGGCGATGGCGAACCGCCACGACTATCTGGCGCGCATTCTGCGCGTGCTGTTAAGCGGCCGCGTGGACGGCATCATGGCAACGATGGACATTCTGGAAGACCTGCTATCTATCGACGGCTTTCTGCGCGAAGCGGGTGTCGCGCCGTTGCTCGATGACAAGGTTCTGTTGGGCAGTCTGAATCGCGGCGGGCTGGCAGGATCGATTTGGGAGATGGACGATCCAACGACCGGTCCGACATCTGCTACATGCCACGCCTGGAAGTTGGATGGCACCAAGCTATTGTTGCGGTTGGAAGACAACGAGGCCGCATCGCTCAAGACCATGCTCGATTGCGCGAAGGCTGTGACCGAAGCGAACGCACTGGGGCTGCCGACGTTTCTCGAGCCTCTGCCGGTGACCAAGACGGACAAGGGCTACGTGGTCGTGAAGACGAAAGAGGCGCTGGCCAAGATCGCGGGCGTCGCGTCGGCACTTGGCGATTGCAGCCGGTTGATGTGGCTGAAGCTGCCCTACTGCGAAGGCTTCGAAACAGTGGCCTGTGCAACCACGCTTCCCATACTTTTATTGGGCGGCGAGTCGGCGGGTGATCCCGCGCCGTTCCTGCGGCAATTGGGATCGGCCATGTTGGCTGGCCCCAGTGTTCGGGGCGCACTGGTCGGCCGCAACGTGCTTTACCCCGGAGATGAAGATCCACTGGCGATGGCCGAAGCGACGGGCGGCATCGTCCACGAGCGCTGGCCTGTGGAGAAGGCGTTGGAGTCGATGGCGGAAGTTCGCGGCCGCGACATGGACCGCCTGTCACGCCACTTCCCCGCATGAGCATGGCGGCCCCGCAGCTAACCGGCAAGGGCGTCCGGACAGGAATCCTGGTGGGATTTACCCATTACGGGGAACCACGCAAGAAGGAGAGGTTTCACCTTGGTTGAACGCTTGAACAATTTCGTCGACGGTGGCTGGCGCGCCGCGGACGCGTCTGGAGTCGTGGAAGTGCTGAACCCGGCGACGGCGCAGGTGTTGGCCGAAGCGCCGCTGTCATCCGGCGAGGAGGTGCATCGCGCCGCGGAAGCTGGCGCCGCGGCCTTCCGTGACTGGCGGCGGAAGCCTGCGGGCGAGCGCATTCAGCCGCTGTTCAAGCTGAAGATGCTGATGGAAGAGCACATCGATTCGCTGGCGCGCACCATCACCAACGAATGCGGGAAAACCTATGCGGAGAGCGTCGGCGAATTGCGCCGCGCGATCGAAAACGTGGAGATGGCCTGCGGCATTCCATCGCTGATGCAGGGCGTCAACAACGAAGACATTGCGCCTGGCATCGATGAGCACATGTTCCGGCAGCCGCTTGGTGTTGTAGCCGCGATTACACCATTCAACTTTCCCGGCATGATTCCGTTCTGGTTCCTGCCCTATGCGGTAGCCACGGGAAATTGTTTCATCCTCAAGCCCTCCGAGCGTGTACCGATGACGTCCTGGAAGCTCTTCGAACTCATCGAAGCGGCAGGGTTTCCCAAGGGCGTGGTGCAACTGGTCAACGGCAGCCGTGACACCGTGGATGCCATTCTCGACCACCCGGCTATCAAGGCGGTCAGCTTCGTCGGTTCGACTGCGACGGCCCGTTACATCTACAGCCGCGCCTCGGCAAATGGCAAACGGGCGCAGTGCCAGGGAGGCGCGAAGAATCCTGTCGTCGTCATGCCGGACGCGGACATGGAAATGACCACGCGCATTCTGGCCGATTCGGCATTCGGGTGCGCGGGGCAGCGTTGCCTGGCGGCTTCGGTTGCGATTACGGTCGGTGAGGCGCGAGCGGATCTCACCAAATGGATGGTCGACGTGTCGAACACGCGCAAGGTGGGCTACGGGCTCGACGGCGGCGTGGAAATGGGCCCGGTGATTTCAGCCGAGAGCAAGGCGCGGATCGAATCGCTCATCGAAAAGGGCGAGCGGGAAGGCGCGAATTTGCTCGTCGATGGCCGCAATCGCAAGGTCGAAGGTTGCGAAGACGGGTACTTCGTCTTTCCGACCGTCCTGGACAAGGTGCCGCCCGAAGGGGAGATTGCCCACACGGAGATCTTTGGTCCCGTGCTCAGCCTGATGCATGCAAGCTCCATCGACGAGGCCATTCAACTGGTGAATGGGCGTAGCTACGGCAACATGGCCTGCATCTTCACAAGGGATGGCGCGAATGCCCGGCGCTTCCGCTACGAGGTGAATGCAGGAAACGTCGGAATAAACGTCGGCGTCGCCGCGCCGATGGCTTACTTCCCGTTCAGCGGCTGGGGCGACAGCTTCTTTGGGGACCTCCACGCACAGGCCCATCACGGGGTGGAGTTCTACACCCAGACCAAGGTCGTGGTCGAGCGATGGCCACGGGACTGGAGCCGCAAGTTCTGAAGCGATATCGTGTTGGCATGACACGCTTGGTTTTTGCGGGGATCCTGCTGACCGTGTGCAATGCGGCTGAGGCGCAGGAACCTGCCTCTTCGAACGTGCGCGGTGCGGCTTACCCGGCGATTCATTCGGACCTGACGGTCACGTTTCAAGTGAAGGCCCCGACGGCGCAAGCGGTTCAAGTGATGCCCGGAGGCGGCAGCAATGGCCTGGGCAAAGGGCCATTCGAGATGACGAAGTCTGCCGATGGGATTTGGACCGCCACGATCGGACCGGTTCAGCCCGGTTTCCACTACTACTGGCTGCTGATCGACGGCGTTCCCGTCAACGATCCGATGAGTGAGACGTACTTCGGTTGGGCCCGCCAGTCGAGCGGCATCGAGGTTCCGGACCCTGCGCTCGATTTCTACGAACCGAAGAACGTTCCGCATGGCGACGTGCATATTCACTGGTATCGCTCTACAGTTACCGGCAAGATGAGGCGGGCCTATGTATACACGCCTCCCGGATATGGCATGGCTGCGCGGAAGCGCTATCCCGTGCTCTACCTGCAGCACGGTTCCGGCGAAAGCGAACGCGGCTGGACGGCACAGGGCCGGGCGAATTTCATTCTTGACAACCTGATTGCAGACGGCAAGGCCGTACCGATGATCGTCGTCATGGACAACGGCTACGCGGCACAGCCAGGCGCGGGTGTTGCGGGCCAACGCGGGAACGAAGCATTCGGCGATATGCTGCTCGCCGACTTGATTCCAGAGATAGACCGCAGCTACCGGACGCAGCCTGACCGTTTGCATCGGGCGATTGCCGGCTTATCGATGGGCGGCGGGCAGGCGCTCAGTGTCGGGCTGGCGCACCTGGACCGGTTCGGCTATATCGGGAGCTTTAGCGGCGCCGGCGGGCGAAACAGCGATTGGAAGACGGCCTACGGCGGTGCGTTCGCCGACGCATCGGCGTTGAACAAACACTTGAAGCTGCTTTGGTTCGGTTGCGGTACGGGCGATTCTCTTTTTGCGGGCGCGAAGAAGCTGCACGAGAACCTCGATACGGCTGGGATTCGTCACACCTGGTGGGAAGGACCGGGCCTGCATGAGTGGCAGGTTTGGCGCAAACACCTCAAGGAATTTGCGCCGCTTCTGTTTCGATAGGGCCGGCCCTTACACCCGCGACTTCAAGCTGATATCATTTGGGCGGATGCGCACCTTGACATTTGTGTGCCTTGGCATAGGGTTGGCACTGGTTCCAGCAATTGCCCAAACGGCTCC
>JBDTVQ010000093.1:0-18953 GCA_040007195.1 Acidobacteriota bacterium
GCTGCCGACCGAGGCGCACGCAAGGCAGTCGCCGAGTTGCGACCATGCGCCGAAGGCCGTCTCGCCACCCATCGCGGCTTCAAAGCGGAAACCCTCCTCGGCGGCTTGATTCATCTCTTTCTCCAGGGTCGAGGTCTTCGTTGTCGCCAACACCCGGAATTCATGCTGTGGGGAATCGTCAGCGAACATTGCCGCCGCGGCAACCATCGTGAGCACCGTTACGCGAATCATAAGATGACCGTATGACGTTGGCGCGGCCACAAATGGTTTCAGAGCTTCAGGCCTGCCACTTGTAGTAGTAGAACAGCAGAGGCGATTTGCCCGTGTTTTTGATGTGATGGGTCTTGTTTGCGGCGGAATACATCATGCTGCCGGCAGCCACCTGAGTCGTTTTGCCGTCGACCATGATGATCCCAGAACCTTCCGTGACCAATAGAAACTCCTCTTCCGGATGCGCGTGCGGCGGATGCGGCTCCATCCCCGCTTTGAGAAGCAGGTTGCCCGCCTCCATAAATTTGAGTTGATCGGTCGCACCGGAGAAATAGACGGCCTGGTCGCCGAATGGGTGCTTCTGCACCGTGGCCTTGGCAGCGGGCAATGTGACGTTCTCCAACTTCTTGGCGGAGGCTGCATTCATCAATACCGGTAGCCCAAAAGGCGCGAGCCCGGCGAGTGCGAGGAGATCTCTTCGTTTGGCCATATCGACACTATAGTAACTTGGTGAAGATTGGCCTCTGCAACCCTTTCTTCCGGCTTGGTAAATCGCGCGCTTGGCGAGGGTCTCGATGCGGCCGCCGCAAGCCGCAGCCTATTCCGTGATTGGGTCGAACCTCTTTCGGATTCCTTTACGTCCGCCGGAGTACGCCAGTACGTCGATGAATTCGCCTATGTCATCGCCCAAGGCCTGCCGCAATTCCCGGCGAGCATGCTCGCCAGCCGGTATGAGCGGATTCGCATTCCGCGCCGCTTTACCGGTGACGCCGCTGCCGTCAAGGACGTCGTCATCCTGTCTCGTGTCACGCTCGGCGCCGACGTTGCGGTGGTCAGCGTCGTCATCGATGCCGCGCGCCAGGCATTCCCGCAAGCCGCCCTGCATCTGGCCGGAAACGCGAAGAACGCAGAACTCTTCGCAGGCGAATCCCGTCTTCATCACCTCGCGGTGCCCTACGCCCGTACAGGTGCCCTTCGGGATAGGCTGAACGCCTCCGCATCGCTTGCCTCCGCGATCCCCCCACGCGCGATCGTACTCGACCCCGACAGCCGGCTCTCCCAATTGGGTCTCGTTCCCATCTGCGATGAGGACCGGTATTTCTTCTTTGAAAGCCGCTCCGCAGGCGAATTCGGCGACGCGACGATCGGCGAACTGACCGCCCTATGGTGCCGGGACTGCTTCGGAGTCCCCGGACGACCCTGGATCGCTCCCAGATACGGCATTTCGCAAGAACCAAGCGTCTGCATCAGCCTGGGAACCGGAGAAAATCCGGACAAAGGGCTTGGGCCGGAGTTTGAAGCGGAGTTGGTGCGACAGTTGGCCGCCCGCGGACAACCCATCCTCATCGACAAAGGTATGGGTGGCGACGAAGGTGATCGTGTCGAACGTGCGATCGCTTCCGGCGGAGTAACGCCGGACCAGGTCAAAACATGGCTGGGGCCCTTTGCACCCTTCGCTTTCGAAATCGCCCGAGCGCCCATGTACGTTGGCTACGATTCAGCCGGACAACACGTTGCCGCGGCTGCGGGAACACCACTGCGATGCACCTTCGCCGGCGCGCAATCCAAACGCTTTTTTGACCGTTGGAGGCCTTGGGCTCAATCGGATAGCCGAGTCACACGCGTGGACGACCGCACCGAGTGGAGATCAGCCCTACAACAGCTTCGGCTGGCTGAATAGGTGCCGTTGCGGCCCGGCGGACTCCAACTGGCCCCTACGCTTTGCCGGCGCCCGGCTACTCGCTCAGAATCCTATTTATCGCCGCGCTTCTTGATTGCGATATCCAGCCGCTTAATTTTCTGGTTGAGCGTGGAAAGAGGGATCCGTAGACGTTCAGCTGCCTCAGTCTGGCTATAGTGGCAGGTTTCAAGGGCTTCGATAATTTTGCGCCGCTCGTAGTCTGCGACCACTTCGAACAAGGACGCATCGGGCGGCAGCCCGCCAGATGCATCGCGGCGGATTCGCAGACCGCCCGCTTCCAGAATGTGGTCTGGCAAAACGTCGACACCCACCCGGTTGTTTGAGGCAAGCACGACCGCGCGCTCAATTGCGTTCTCCAACTCGCGGACGTTGCCGGGCCAGTTGTAGTCCATCATGAGCTGCATCGCTTCGGCCTCAAACTCTAGCTCGCACCGGCCATCGGCACTGGTAAACTTCTCGTTCTCGCGGCCGTACTTGTCGAAGAAGTGCGCCACCAGGAGCGGCACATCCTCTTTACGGTCACGCAGCGCCGGAACGTGAATTGGGATCACGTTAAGCCGGTAGTACAAGTCTTCGCGAAACCGGCCGTCTTCGACCAATTTCTTCAGATCTACGTTGGCTGCGGCGATCAGACGCACGTCTACCTTGATCACTTCCGAAGAGCCAAGCGGCATGAACTGCCGCTCCTGAATCACGCGCAGCAACTTTACTTGCGTGTCCGGGGAGATCGTCGAAATTTCGTCGAAAAAAATCGTGCCCCGGTTTGCCTCTTCGAAATATCCTTTGCGGGAGGCAACCGCCGAAGTGAAGGCGCCCTTCACATGCCCAAAAAGCGTGGATTCGAGCAGTTCCGGCGTTAGCGCCCCGGTGTTCACCGCAATGAACATCTGGCCCGCACGCGGGGAATGCGAATGAATCGCTTTTGCAATCAGTTCCTTGCCGGTCCCGGTCTCGCCGCTGATCATCACCGTCGAGCGGCTGGGGGCGACCTGCGAAACCAGGTCGAGCACCTTCATCATTCGCTCGCTCTTGCCGATGATGTTCTCGAAGCCGTAGCGTTGCTTGAGTGCCCGCTTGAGCTGGACGTTCTCCCGCTCCAGCCGGTTGGCTCCGATCATCCTGCCAATTTCCAGCAGCAGTTTTTCGTTGTCCCAGGGCTTGGAAAAATAGTCCTGAGCGCCGGCTCGAATCGCCCGCACGGCGACTTCAGTCGAGCCGTACGCGGTGATCATGAAGATTGGCGTTTCCTCACCGCGCTGCCGCACCTCTTCGAGCACCTCAATACCCGAGCGGTCCGGCATCATGAGGTCAAGCAGCACCAGGTCGTAGGAGCCCTGTTCCAACTTGGCCAGCCCGTCCCCGCCATTTACGGCGAGTTCCACTTGATATCCCTCCATTGTGAGAAGAACTTCGAGCGACTCGCGAATGTCCACCTCATCGTCGATGACCAGAATGTGGCCCTTTGTTTCAGGGATGGGGGAATGAACTTCGGATTGGGGATCAAGCATGGACAGCCGTGCGATCCTGACCGCGCGATACGGGGCGCAGCAGCGGGAAAAGCAGTTCGAAGCGCGCGCCCTGCCCGGGTTCGCTTTGCGCGTCGATTGTGCCGCCGTGTTCCCGCACGATTCCGTAAGTCACCGACAACCCTAGTCCAGTTCCCTTCTTGGCACCCTTCGTGGTGAAGAACGGGTCGAAAATCTTCGAAAGGTCGTCAGGCTGAATTCCACGCCCGGAATCGGCGATGCGGATCTTCACCGCTTGTCCGTCCGTAGAACAGGAAATGCCGAGCAGTCCGCCGGTTTCCATCGCGTCGCGCGCATTGAGGAACAGATTCAGGAACACCTGCTGCATTTTACCTGAATTGCCCCGGATCACCGTGTCGCCGTCGGACGGCGCGAATTCAACACGCACCTGCGACTTCTCCAACTGGTGTTCGATTAGATTCAGTGTGTCCCGGACGACGCGATTCAAATCGACCTCTTCGTACTCAGTTTTGGAGGTTCGCGAGAAGTTCAACAGCGAATTCACAATCTCACTGGCGCGAAAAGTCTGTTTGGCAATTTTTTCCAGCAGCTTGGCCTTCGGGTCGTCACCGGTAATCTGCTTCGCCAGCATCTGCGCGTAAGTGGAGATCACCGCCAGCGGCGTATTCACTTCATGAGCCACTCCCGCGGCGAGAAGCCCGATCGAGCTCAACTTGTCCGCCTGCACCAACTGCTGCTCCAACTCGGCTCGCTCGGTCACATTGTCGAAGATAATCAACCGGCCAATCTGTTGACCCTCCTTGGTCACCAGAGGTGCGACCGCGATATTCACAACCGCCGGCTTGTGCGCGATTCCGCTGCCGTTCGCTTCAAAATGCACCGGCCCAAGCTCGCTCTTGTAGATGTGGTGAATGCCGCTTTCGCCGCGCATGTGTTCAAGCGTAGCCGCCAGGCGAGCCGGCAGTAGATCCCCCAACGTACGCCCCACCGCATCTGCCCGCCTCACCCCGGTGAGCGCCTCCATCTGGGTATTCCAGCTCTCGACGCGCCCCTCGAGATCGGCGGCAACGATGCCGACATTGATCGATTCGACAATGTTTTCGCTGAACTCCTTCAACCGCTCGTACTCGGCGACCTTCTGTTGCAGCGACCGGTAAAGCAACGCATTTTCAATCGCAATGCTCACATACCCGGCAATAGTGGTGAGAAGTTCCAAATCCTCGCCGGAGAGGAAGTCGCCCTCCTGAGTCCGTCCAACGCCTAGGTACGCCACCGTGCGTCCCCGCACGCTGCACGGGAAATAGTAGGTCAGGTCGAGCCGCGAAATTGTCTGCCGGACCGTGTGTGGGAGATGCCGCAGCACCACGTCCAGCTGATGGTGAGTCCGCTCAAAAAAGAGCGGGCCGCTCGGCCTGTCCGTGAGAAAGCTCAAGTCGAGTTCACCTGCCCCGTTGCGATGCTCATGCATCGGGCGGAAACGCGCCGTGCCCTCATCAGCCAGGAAAAACTCCACATTCTGAATGTAAAGGGTGCTCCGCAGACGCTCGGTAACCGAATCGAGCATGACGGCCAGATCTTTCTCCGAGCTCAATTCACGCACAAACTCGACCAGCGTCCGCCTGTAGTCGTAACGGTCGCGATAGAACCAGTAGCGGTCCAGTACATCCTGCGTCCAATTGCGAATCGGCTGGAAGATGAAGGTGGCGAACAGGATCAACAGAACCATCGCCTCGGGCGTCAGTTCCTCGAAAGGTGCGACGGTCACGACAAGTCCGTAGAAAACCCCGATCACTGCCAGCGTGGCCAGCGTGTACGCGTAACCCTGCTGGAAGATGAGGTCGACGTCCATCAATCGATAGCGCAGGATCGCGTATGCCCACGACGCCGGAACCAGAATCAGCGTCAGCACCGCCATATTCAGGTAAGGTCCCGGAATGTACCCAAGCGCATAGGGGATTACGTTTATGCAGGCAAACGGCACCACGCCGAGCACGGCGCCATTCCGGATCCACTTCATCTGCTGACGAAGAATCGGGTCCTGCGCTCTACGAAACTCGATCGCCGAGACGGCCGCTCCGGCCAAATACATCCCGGCCATGAAGGACATCCATAACCGGTCCAATCCCCAACTCACGGCACCCATAGGGGAGGCGGATCGCATAACACCGCTGGCGAATCCCAGATAGGCAAGCAGAATCGCCACGGCGGGCAAATATAACAGCGCAGCTTTCCACCAGCCGCGGAACCATGGCCGGACATCGGGGAATCGGAAACAAAAATGTAAAAAGATGGTCGGGGCAAAAAGCCCAGCTCCCACGTTGCCCCAGTAAACGACTTTGTCGAAACCGTTCAATTTGCCCGTGTAGTGGAAAGTCGAGAGCACGAACGACGCGAGGCAAAGAATGTAAAAATGGGTCGCCCTGGGCGCCCGCCCGCGGCGAAAATATACAAATAGTCCAATTCCGAGATAGGCCAGCCCAACGAAGTATTGATAGTAGAGCGAGCTCTCCGCCGTCTGCTCCGTGATGATTACCTTCGCCTTAAGTTCGATCCCGCCCCTGCTCAGTACGTAATCGGCGGACTTCCAAACACCCAGCCGCAATAACGCTCGCGCGGCATCCGTTGCAGTATGAATAGGCAGCCCATTGATCTGGATGAGAATATCGTCGACTTTTAGGCCGGCACGCTCGGCGGCGCTGTCAGGCACGATATGCATCGCCCGGACCTGGGAATTGCTCTGCGCATCCTGCCGGTCGACCCACGTTACGCCATCGTCGGGCACGGGGAACTTGCGGTGCTGCTGGAAGTTGATGCCGGCCGCGATCAGCGCCGCAGCCGTCAACACTACCAGCAACGCGCTGATGAGTTGTCCCTTCAAGTCCCGAACCACTGGTGAATTCTCCAGTCGCCCATTTTCGCTCTTGTGCGGTAGGGCTTCGTCTATCTACACTACAGCCTTCGGTTTGCGCAGCACGTAGACTGCCAAATCTTTTGCGCTTTGCTGCGCGCACAAAAGCACGCCAGATGAATAACTTAGACCGCGGATGCGAGAATCCGGTTCCCGATTTACGAATTTGACCAGCCGCCAATTTTCGGAAAGTGGAAACCGATCCTGGAAACCACATATCCGGGCCGCGCCGTCTAATCGCAAGGCGCAGAGTGACAATGGCTGGAACCAATGCTTGACGCTCTCTAGCTTGGGACCTAGAATGAACATAGCTCATCGTGTAGCTAGATGGTGGCGAACTCTATGCAGAGGAACAATTTGACCGGAATCTCGGGGATCTGGGCAGTTGGCGGAAAAGCGGTTGCGGCTTGCAGTGTAGCCGCGCTGGGCGCTGCTCTGCTCCTGGCGCCGAACGCCTACGCGCAGAAAAAAGCACAGCCCGAAGGCAACCGCGAAACGGTTGCCAAACCCATGAGCGAAAAGGAGAAGCGTAAACGGGAAGAGAAGCTCCGAAAAGAGCTCGAAGGCCCTTTCCGCAAGTGGTTGAGCGAAGACGTCACCTACATCATTACCGATGAGGAACGCCAGGCATTCAAGCGGCTTGCCACCGATGAAGAGCGCGAACAGTTCATCGAACAGTTTTGGCTGCGGCGTGACCCGACGCCCGATTCCGCCGAAAATGAGTTCAAAGAAGAACACTACCGCCGCATCGCCTACGCAAACGAGCGCTTCGCCAGCGGCATCCCCGGTTGGAAAACGGATCGTGGCCGCATCTACATCGCCTACGGGCCGGCCGACGAGGTAGATTCACACCCGTCCGGCGGAACCTACGAGCGGCCAATTGAAGAAGGCGGCGGCACAACCTCGACCTTCCCCTTCGAAATTTGGCGCTATCGCTGGCTCGAAGGCATTGGCACCGACATCATGATCGAGTTCGTCGATCCGACAATGACCGGCGAATACCGCATGACCATGGATCCGTCCGAAAAAGACGCCCTCCTTTACGTCCCGAACGCCGGCCTGACCATGTATGAGCAGATGGGCATGTCCAGCAAGACGGACCGCTTCAGCCGCACCGACGGCACTCGGCTCGGCACAGGAACCATGCCGCTGCCGAACCGCATGAATCAGTTTGAGCGCCTGCAACAGTTCGCTAACCTTCAGAAGGCGCCCAGCATCAAGTTTAAAGACTTGGAAGCCGCGATCAGTTCGACCATCAAGTACAACCTCCTGCCGATCAAGGTTCGTGCGGACTACATGCGCATGACCAACTCGACCATCCTCACCAACGTCACCGCACAGTTGGAAAAGAAGGATCTCCAGTTCGGCGACAAAGAAGGCGTCTCCAAAGCCGTGGTCAACATCTACGGCCGCATCACTTCGATGTCGCGCCGTGTCGTGAACGTGTTTGAAGATGTCGTGACGGTGGAAGTTCCGACTGAGCTTCTTCAAGAAGCCTCCAAAGGATCTTCGGTTTATCAGAAATCTATTCCCCTTGCTCCCGGAACCTACCGCCTGAATCTGGTCGTGAAGGACATCGTCGGCGGGAATATGACCAACTACGAGATGGCGTTGAGCGTTCCCCGCTTTGAAGATGAAAAGCTGGGAAGTTCCACGCTGGTCCTGGCCGATGTAATCGAAAAGGTGCCGACCAAATCTATCGGTACAGGCCAATTCGTCATCGGAGCCTCCAAAGTTCGCCCCCGCGTTACTGAAACGTTCAAGCGCGACGAAAAGATGGGCATTTATCTGCAGCTCTACAACTTTGTCCCGGACGAGAAGACGCAGAAGCCCAACGCTACGGTCCAATACGAAGTGGTCCGAAACGGCAGCAATGAGAAGATCTTTGAATTCTCAGAGGATGTCCAGAAAATGGAAGGATCCTCGGCGCAACAGTACACGATCGAGAAGCTCCTGCCGTTGCAAAACCTCGAGCCCGGAGACTACACACTTCGGCTCAAAGTAACAGACAAGAACAACAACTCCACATTGACGCCCTCTGCGACGTTCAAAGTGATCGGCTAGAATGCATCTGGGAGGCTGATGAGTCCACTGCGGCAACCGAAGGTCGCATGGGTCGCGCCGCTTGCGGCGCTGGCCGGATTTCTCTGCGCGCCCGCGGCCAATGCCATAGAGCCGGGTGGGATCCTCGCCGGAACGCTGAGTGGGTTGGTTTCCAACACCGCTGGAGTCCCTCAGATGGGGGCGAGTGTTCTGATCTTTAACCGCTTTGACCGTCTGGTGGCGCGGGCCATCACGAATGACCGCGGAAGTTTCGACTTCTTCTCCCTCCCGGCCGATACCTACTCGTTGCGTGTGCAGCTGGCAAGTTTTGTTCCCGCAATCAAGTACAACATTTCCATCCAGACTGGGATGAAGAGCTACCTCGCCATCAGCCTGGCGACCGTGTTCTCCACGGTGGAACTTGTTTATATCGCTCCAAGCCAGGCCGCCATCATGAGCGAAGACTGGAAGTGGGTCTTGCGCGGATCCGGCGGTACCCGTCCCGTGCTCCGAATCTTGCCAGGCGATGTCGATATTTCCGATCCCGCGCGGAAGCGGCAGGCAGCATCGATGTTCTCCGGAACCTCGGGCATCGTCCGTGTTTCGGCAGGCGACGGCGGCACCTCCACGGCGGCAGGAAGCCAGACGGACCTGGGTACGGCATTTGCCTTGGCCACTTCTGTATTCGGGGCCAATCGCGTCCAGTTTAGCGGCAATTTGGGGTATGCCTCCTCTGCCGGTATTCCGGCGGCGGGTTTTAGCACCAGTTATCAGCGGCAAGCTGGCGCGGAGACCTTGGGACCGGAAGTCAGCGTCACTATGCGGCAGGTCTTCCTGCCGTCCCGTGCCGGCGGAACTCTGGGATTAGGTCAGGCCAATGGCATCCCCGCCCTGCGGTCCATGGCGTTAACGCTCTCGGACCGGCAGGAGCTGACTGAAGATCTCGTCTTGGAATACGGAACAAAATTGGAATCTGTGAGCTTTCTCGAGCGGCTCAACGTACTCAGTCCGTTTGCCCGCCTCCGCTGGGGGAACGTGGACGAAGGGACGATTGAGTTTGGATATTCCAGCGGGGCCGCCCCAATGGAACTTATCAATAATTCCTCCGCGCCCGAAGCCGACCTGCAACAGCAACTCTCGACGTTGAGCCTGTTCCCGCGCATCTCGCTGAGGGGCGGCGCTGCCCGTGTGCAGCGCACGGAGAATTTCGAGATCGGATATCGCCGTAAGTTCGGATCGAGAACGTTTTCGGGAGCCGTGTTTCGCGAGTCTGCATCGAACGCAGCCATGACCATGGCCGCTCCGGGCGGCTTCTACGGTACCGCCGATTTGTTGCCCGATTTAGCTTCAAACAGCTCGGTCTTCAACATCGGCAGCTATCAGCGGATGGGCTACTTGGCAGCAGTCACGCAGCAGATCAGTGAGGACCTCTCGGCCACAGCAGGCTATCAGCACGCGGGAGCGCTGGACCCGGCTAACGCCGTTACCTCGTCGAATGCCGATGAGTTGCGGTCCTCCATGCACCGCACGCAACGTGGAGCTGTGTTTGTCCGCCTCACCGGCAAGGTTCCGCGCATGGGCACCCACTTCACATCCAGCTATCAGTGGACCGACTATGGCGTGATCAATCCTGTACACCTCTCCCTCACGCAGCGGGCCACGGTGGATCCAGGCTGGAACGTCTACCTGCGCCAGCCAATTCCCGGAGTACCGAGCGTTTTCGCCGGACGTCTCGAGGCAACCGCCGATCTCCGCAATCTTCTTGCGCAGGGGTACGTACCGATCTTCTCGCCCGACGGCCGCCAGATGTTGCTCATTCAATCGCCACGCTCACTGCGCGGCGGCTTGTCATTTATCTTCTGATCGAATCGCCACCAGGTGCCCGCGCGTGCGGTAATAGATCGTTCCTTCGCTCACAGCGGGCGTGGCCATTGCAATTTCTCCCAGCAGGTTCCTGGACACCAGCTCGTACGTGGCTCCGGCCTTAAGGACATAAACCTCCCCTTCCTCGCTGGCGAAGTAAATCTTGCCGTCTGCCGTAACCGGCGAAGAAGTGAACCCCGTTGTACCCTCCCCAATGCGCTGCGTATATCGCAACGCACCCGTGCGGGCGTCGTATACCTTGAGGACTCCCCGATCGGAACAGCTGTACAGCAGGTCTCCCAGTACAAGTGGGGTCTGCATGTAGGCTCCGTTACGCGGTTCCATCCATGCAAGGCCAGGGCCCGACTTGGCCTCCGCCGCTGGCGTGATGTCGCCGGATGCATCGGACTTGACCGCGTATAGAGGCGCCGGCCCGCCATGGGCGTTCGTCAGGAAAATGAGCCCGTGGGCCAGGATGGGCGTCGGTACGACAATGTCGCCCAGTGATTTCAGCCGCCACAACTCCTTGCCGCTCGATAGGTCGTAGCTGGCGATATTGGGCCAGCCGTTGGTCACCACTTGCGTCCGGCCGGCGGCGGCAATTACGGCGGGCGTCGCCCAACTCTGATGCGAGACGCCATCGCGGTTCGCACGCCACAGTTCGCGCCCCGACAATGCATCCAACGCCACCAGGAACGAACCCTTCTTCTGATCGCACTGCACCAGCACTTTGTCCTGATACAGAACAGGAGAACTCGCCGTCCCCCACTGCAGGTCGTAACCCTGCGGCCCAATATCGAACGTACCGAGATCCTTGCTCCAAAGAAGCTTGCCATCGAGCGAATACGCGTACACTCCCTGCGACCCGAAATAGGCGATCAGCCTCTTTCCATCCGTCACGGGAGTCGAATTCGAGTGCGTCGCCTTTGTATGCCGTTGGGTCTTGGGCAAGGAAGCCTGCGCAGTCTGTTGCCACAAAAGCTTTCCCGTTCGTTTGTCCAGGCAGAAAACGACCCAGCGCTGTTGCCCGTTATCATCGGCGGGATCGCCCGCCCCATACAAC
Organism: Acidobacteriota bacterium; assembly: GCA_040007195.1. Classification (GTDB taxonomy): domain Bacteria; phylum Acidobacteriota; class Terriglobia; order Bryobacterales; family Bryobacteraceae; genus JAFLBB01. The sequence goes on from JBDTVQ010000093.1 coordinate 11,277, forward strand.
CCAACCTTCAGCGGGGCATCACCTTTCTCGCTCACGGCCGAAGTGAGGAAGATCTTGTCTCCCCAAATAACCGGGGACGAATGCGCTAGACCGGGAACGGCGACTTTGAAGCGGATATTCCGGGCCGGACCGGAGTCCGAGTCGGCGTTCCATAACGTGGGCACCTTCCCGCTCGCGACACCCTGAGCATCTGCGCCGCGAAAGCCCGGCCAGTTGGTGGAATCTGCGGCAAAAGCAATTGAGGATGCGGCACAGAGAACCGTCAGAAAGCGCATGTAGAGATAGTAGCGCGCCAAGGAAAGGCGCTGAGAGTGGTGTGCTATCGTGAATGAAGTCCCTCGCACGAGGCGCGCCTCAGCGCCGATCGCAATATCGGGCCGGTAGCTCAGTTGGTAGAGCATTTGACTTTTAATCAAAGGGTCGCGGGTTCGAGTCCCGCCCGGCTCACCATCCTGGTGAGTAACGTAACCAATTCCCCAACGTCTTGAAGCATTTCATCAGCCGTTTGCGCCAACAGGGCATGAAGACGATTGGCCTCATCCTCGCCGCCATTTCCTTGGCTGGATGCGCCGCTGCCCAACGAAAGATCGAAGAGGTCCGGGGCGAACGGACAGGCGCCCTGCACCAGGATCCCGACGGATTCCAGGTGAGCATACCCAGCGGATGGTCCGTGCAAAAGCTCGGCAGCGGTCAGGTCGCCGTTGTTTCCTCGGATCGCAAGTCATACGTCGTCGTGGCGCCCGTAGTGGGCGAGTTGAGCGACTGTGGCTCTCTCCTGCGGTACACAATGAGCAGCGGATGGGCGGCATTCCCCAGCGCCGCGCAGGTCAAGGTGTCCGAGCAGGGACGCGGCTCGGCCATGGCAAACTTTGCCATGCACGATGGTCAAATTCGTGGCGCCGTGATGTGCGCTGCGGCCAGTGCCCGGTCGGCAATGTTGTTCGGCATGGCCGCGCCAGCGGCAGAGTTTGATTCGAGTAAGGCAATGCTGGTAGCTGTTTTGCGCAGCTTCGCCTACGGCTCGGCAACGAAGCCGCCTGGGCCCGCCACAGCCGCGGAGCCCCAAATGGAGTCCTGGCGTGACCCCACGGAGAGCGCTTTCACCGTCCTGAAGCCAGCGGGCTGGCAGGCGCAAGGTGGAGTGGCCCGTCTCAGCAATATGGACGTGCGGGTTGCCTTCCGCTTTGTCAGTCCCGACAACAGCTCCGCCATCTGGGTCGGTGACACCCGCCTTGGGTCCTGCAAAGTCCCTGGGCCTTCCGCCCCCAACACGCAGGGCATGGCAGGTTGGTGCCCCTACCGGACTGGGACCCAGATCGCCCAACAATATGTTTCGTCAATCCTTGGTCGCGATCTTGGAGTGCAAGGCCTCCAGGTCACAGGTGGCCGCGACCGCACTGACCTCACTGCGCAAGCCGACCGGTTGCCGCGCATGGCAGGTATGAACGGAGTTCGCAATGCCTATGGCGAGGTGGAAATAGCGGGCAGCCGTGGCGGCGCACCGGTCGTGGGCCGGGTTGCGGGTAATACGCAGTTCATGGCCTCGGTCGCCCCTGACCTTGTCGCGGGCAGCTATTCGCAGGAAATCAGCGGCTATTTGGCGCCGCAGGGCAAAGAATCCGAAATCGCCGCGATAATGGGCCGCGTACTCGGCTCGATGCAATGGAACTCGCAATGGATCATGGCTAACCGGCAGGCCGCAAGCCAGGATGCGCAAGCGACCATGAACTACCTTCGCGGACAAGCCGAACTCAGCCAGCAAATGTTCGAACAGCGAATGGACTCGGCGGATCGCCGTGCCGCCGCGGTGGGCGACGTCCTATCGGGAACGGTGCGCCTGCAAGATCAGCAAGGCAATCGTTACCAAGCCAAGGCCGGGAGCAATTATTACTATCTGAACGAGCAACAAGCGGCCCAACAAAGCGATCCGAACCGGGCCGTGTTGGGCACCGACCAGTGGGCGCCGTTGCACGGAGGGGCCATCGATCTGAGGCCACTCGAACTCGTGCGCTAGCAGGGTATACAATACCTTCGCAAAGGAGCGCCTTGCGTGCCCGCAAACCTGACTCGCGCCAGCGTGATCGTCCTGTCCATTGCCGCCTCGTTCGCTCAACAGGCTAGTTCGCCTGCGCCGAAGGCATCGCTCGACTTCACCTACTTCAAAGACCGTGTGCAACCCATCTTCCTCGCAAAACGGCCTGGACACGCCCGGTGCATCACATGCCACGACCATGGCAGCCCGCCATTGCAGCCGCTCACCGCGGGCGCGGCCACCTGGACCGAGGAGCAGTCTCGAAAAAACTTCGACATCTGGAAGATGTTCGTCGTCCCCGGCAAACCGGAAAAGAGTCCATTCCTGATCCATCCCTTGGCAGCGGCGGCGGGAGGCGATCATTTCCATGCCGGGGGCAAGCATTGGAGTTCGCAAAGCGACCCGGAATGGCAAACGCTCGCCGCATGGGCCCGCGGTGGCGCAGCGACCGCTCAGACTCCAACTGCCGTTCGCGTTCTCCAAACAAACTCGGCCGGTGACGACATCGACGTCATCGACCCGGCAACGAATCGGGTCATCGCCAGGATCGGTGAAATTGAGGTGCCTCATGGTGTCGCCATCGCCCCCGGCGGCGCGCGAATCTACGTCACGGACGAATCGCTGCGAACCCTCGATGTGGTCGACGCGCCCACACTGAAGGTAATCAAACGCATTCCCCTCAGCGGCCGCCCAAACAACGTGGATGTTGCCCGGGATGGCAGCCGAGTCTATGTGGGAATTCGGGAAGCCCCGGGTGCCGTCGACGTCATCGATGCGCGATCTCTCACCAATGCCAAAACCGTTCCCGTCAAAGGCGAGATCCACAATGTGTACGTGACGCCGGATGGTAAATACGCAGTGGCCGGTTCAATCGCCGCCAGCACAATCAGCGTGATCGACACCGCCAACGACACACTCGCCTGGACGCTCACTTTAAGCGCCGGCATCCGTCCCATGGTGTTCACGCAGAATCCGGATGGATCAACAAAGGAGATCATCGTCCAGCTTTCGAACTTCCATGGCTTCGCGGTCGTCGACTTTGCCACGCGAAAGGAACTCCGGCGCGTCACGCTGCCCGATGTCGAAGGGAAAGAGAAAGTGACAGAAGGTCTGCAGGGCTCCCCAGCCCACGGCCTGGCCATCACACCGGACGGAAAGATGTTGTGGTCGACCAGCAAATACTACGATTCGGTCGTCGCTTACTCAATCCCGGATTACAAGCTGCTCAAGGTGGTCGAGGTCGGATCGCATCCCGATTGGCTCACGATTCCGCCCGATGGCAAGAACCTCTACGTAGCCGTTGCAGGCGGCGACGCCACCGTTGTTGTGGACAATCACACGCTGCAGGTCACCAAGAGAATCCCGGTCGGCTCGGTGCCGAAACGAATCACCAGCGGCGTCCTGCGCACGCAATAATTACGAGATCAGCGCCGCCTCGGCAATCTCCAGGAATGCGTTGCGGCCCGTGTCCTCCGGCTTCGACCTCGAAACGTCCAGGTAACCGGCGGCCTCATGGTGCACGACCTTACCTTTATGGGCTACCAGTGTCACCGCTCCCGGCATCGCGCCTCGCCCGACGGCGTCTTCCATCCGCTTGCGGATGAGTGCCAGGCGGGCGGCATCGGCGGCGCGGGCCGACGGAACAAACGGGGTGGCGAGCAGCGGAAACGAATGTCGGCGCAGCATGTTGGTGACAGTGTATCTTCCCCATCGTCCAACGGATGGAATCGGTTACGATGAAGAGGTCTCCCTGCCGTCCGGAACCTGGGTCTTCTCCCACGGCATGATACCCGCTTCAGAGGTTATTGAATGAAAGTTTCCATCCAGTGGCGTGAACCTGTTCGCGCGCTGCGCAAAATGTTGGCCTTCGCGCTGGCGATTTGCACTATTTTTGCCGCGGGTTGCGCGAAGGATGAGAAAAAAGATGGTGCGCCTAAGCGCGCAGCGGCGCCCGTCAAAGTAGTCAAGGTGGAGCGTCGCGACGTCCCGTTTGAGATACGCGCAGTTGGTAATGCCGAGGCCTTCTCGATGGTGGCGATCAAATCACGCGTGGCTGGCCAGATCACCCACGTGCGTGTCCGGGATGGCGAAGAAGTAAAGGCTGGAGCTGTACTGTTCGAACTCGATCCCAAACCCTTCCAGGAAAGGTTGCGAGGGGCCGAAGCTACGCTCGCACGTGACCAGGCTGCCGAAAAGCAGTCCCAGGCGGAAATTCAGCGGGCGGCGGCACAGGCCGCGCAGGCGCGCGTGCAATGGGAGCGGTATCAGAAATTACTAAAAGAAGGGATTACGGCGGCACAGCAAGCCGAAGAGATCCGGTCTGCCTCACTAGCCGCTGCGGCCCAACTAAACGTCACCAAAGCCGGGCTCGAAAGCGTCCGCGCCGCCATACGTGCCGACGAAGCCCAGGTGGCCGAAGCAAAACTGGATCTAAGCTATACAAAGATAGAAGCGCCCGTCAGCGGTACTGCCGGCTTTCTGCAAACTAAGGCCGGCAACCTCGTCAAGGAGAACGACACTACCGCATTAATTACCATCGCCCAGCATTCTCCAATGTACGTCTCCTTCGCGGTCCCTGAACAATACCTCAACGAGATTAGAAAATACTCGGCGGGCGGCCGAAAGCCAACCGTGGAAGTCGTGGAAGATAGCGGCACAACAACGGCGAAAGGCGTCCTCGACGTCATGGACAACGCCGTGGACGCAACCACGGGGACCATCAAATTGAAGGCCCTGTTTCCGAACCAGGACCGGCGCCTTTGGCCCGGACAGTTCGTAACCGTGCAGCTCAAATTGCGTGTCGATGCCGCAGCGCTCTCGGTTCCGAACAATGCCGTGCAGACGGGTCCCGATGGACGGTATCTGTGGGTCGTGCGCGGCGACCACACCGCGGAACTCCGCCCTGTAACTACTCTGCGAACGCAAGGCGAGGTAACCGTGCTCGGCGAAGGTGTCAAAGAGGGGGAAACGGTGATCGTCTCCGGACAACTGCGCGTGGCGCCTAACGCGCCCGTGAAGGTGACGCCATGAGATTTACCGACTTCTTCATTCAGCGCCCGGTAGCCACCACTCTCCTCATGTCGGCGCTGCTGATCTTCGGCCTCTTTGCCTACAGCGTACTGCCCGTGAGCGATCTGCCACCGGTGGAGTATCCGACTATCGCCATCCAAGCGGGAATGCCCGGAGCGAGCCCGGAAACTATGGCGGCCACCGTCGCTACGCCTCTCGAGCGGCAGTTCTCGACCATCGCCGGCATCGACAACATGTCCTCCTCAAGCGCGCTGGGGCGAACCACTATCACTCTGCAATTCGTTTTGGAACGTGATATCGATGCAGCAGCTCAGGACGTGCAGGCGGCCATCTCGCGCGCCCTGCGTTCACTCCCGCCCGATATGCCCGCTCCGCCTTCCTACAACAAGGTAAACCCCGGCGACCAGCCGATCCTGTATATGCAATTGCAGTCGGACACGCTCCGCGCTTCCGACATGAGCGAGTACGCCGACACTGCCCTCGCCCAACGTATTTCCATGGTGAGCGGAGTGGCTCAGGTGGAAGTGTACGGGCTGCAAAAATACGCCGTTCGCGTGCAGCTGGACCCGGATAAGATGGCCGCGCGAGGAATTGGATTTGATGAGGTACGCACGGCATTGGCGCAGGGCAACGTACTCATGCCGTCGGGCGCGTTGTACGGCGATTCAAAGTCCTACACCGTCCAGGCGAACAGCCAACTGACTACGGCCTCGGGGTTCCGTCCGATGATCGTCGCGTGGCGCAACGGAAGTCCCGTCCGCCTGGAGCAACTTGGTCGCGTCCTGGACAGCGTCGAAAACGACAAGACCGTCTTTTGGAATAACGACACTCGTGCCGTCACGCTTGCCGTCAGGAAACAACCCGGCACGAACACCGTCCAGGTAGTGGATGGCATTCGCCAACTGCTTCCGGCAATTCAGAGCCAGATGCCGGCAGGTCTCACGCTTGGTATCGGCTTTGACCGTTCGCAGACCGTGCGCGAGTCCATCGCCGACGTCAAATTTACCCTGCTGCTCACCGTTGTCCTGGTGACGCTTGTCATCTTCGCCTTCCTTCGCAACGCATCCGCGACACTCATCCCGACCCTTGCCGTACCGCTCTCCTTGATCGGCACGCTGGCCGCCATGCACCTGCTGGGCTACAGCGTGGACAACCTCTCGCTGATGGCAATGACACTCTCCGTGGGCTTCGTCGTGGACGACGCCATCGTTATGCTCGAAAACATCGTACGGCACCTGGAAATGGGCAAGTCTCGCATGGAGGCGGCCATTGCTGGTGCGCGCGAAATCGGCTTCACGATTCTGTCCATGACGTTTTCGCTCGTCGCCGTATTCATTCCTGTGTTGTTCATGGGAGGCATCGTCGGGCGCCTGTTGCAGGAGTTCTCAGTCACCATCGCGGTCGCGGTCTTGATCTCCGGCCTGATTTCCCTCACCTTAACGCCAATGCTTTGCAGCCGCTGGCTGCGGCACGAGGAAGACGTCCGGCACGGCCGCTTGTATCTGCTCTCGGAGCGGGTATTTCGTGGCATGAACGACCTATACGGAAGAACGTTGAGGTTCGTCCTCCGTCACCGCTTCGCCACCGTGATGGTGAATCTGGTCCTCCTCGGATTTACCGTCTACGCCTTCATCATCATCCCCAAGGATTTTCTTCCCGCCGAAGATATCGGCAACATATTCGGCGGTACGGAGTCGGCGGAAGACACCTCCTTTGCGGAGATGGCTAAGCTGCAGCGGGCGGCCACCGATGTCGTCCAGGCCAACCCGAACGTGCACCTTGTCCTTTCGGGCGTCGGTGTCGGTCCCGGCGGCGGCTCGCAGAACTCGGGCTTCATGTTCATGCGCTTGAAGGACGCCAAGGAGCGGCCTCATGCCAATATCGTGCTCAACCAATTGCGCGCCCAACTGGCAGGCGTGCCGGGAATCAATGTCTTCATGCGCATCCCCCCGTTGATCACCATTGGACAGACGGGACGCGCAGCATTTCTGGTCTCCATCCTCGACTCCGACATCGACTCGCTCTTCGAAAGTGCTCCCAAACTCGAAGCGGCGATGCGGCAGTTGCCCGCGCTCCAGGACGTTGTGAGCGATTTGCGCCTCCGCAACCCCCGCCTCTCGGTCGATATTGATCGCGACCGCGCCCGCGTGTTGGGCATAACGCCCGATGCGATCGCCGAAACTTTGTACAGTGCCTACGGAAACCGGCAGGCCTCGCGAATCAGCACGGCCACGAATGAATACGCCGTGATTCTCGAGGTCTTACCCGAGTTTCAAAAGGATCCCTCGGCGCTATCACGCCTCTACGTGCGGTCTGGAAACGGGTCGATGGTTCCCCTTTCCGCCGTCACCGTTACGCGGCCCGGCGTCGCGGCGCTGAACGTAAATCATTACGGACAACTCCCCGCCGTCAATGTCTCGTTCAACGTTCGCGAAGGAGCCGCGCTCGGTGATGCGGTCACCCAGATCGAAAATTCGGTGAGTGAGTTAGGCCTTCCTGGCTCAACCCGTTTGATCTTTCAAGGAACCGCCCAGGCGTTCCAGGAGTCGTTGAAGAGCCTGCCGCTGCTCTTGCTAATGGCTGTCGCGGTGATCTATTTACTGCTTGGCGCGCTG
>JBDTVQ010000094.1:0-18867 GCA_040007195.1 Acidobacteriota bacterium
TGGAGTTGCCGTACTTTAACGGGCTCGGCGGCTTCTCCGCGGACGGTCACACGTATTCGATTTATCTCGGCCCGAATCAGCAGACACCGCTGCCGTGGGTGAACGTATTCGCCAACCGGAACTTTGGCGCTATGGTGACGGAATCGGGTCCCGGCTTTGCATGGTGTGGAAACAGCCAGTCGAACCGCTTGCTGCCGTGGAGCAACGATCCAGTTGTCAACCCCTGCGGCGATGCCATCTACATACGGGACGAAGCAAGTGGCGACCTATGGACACCCACCGCTGCTCCGATCCGCGAACTAGAGGCGTACCGGGCGAATCATGGCGCTGGCTACACAACCTACGAGCACAATAGCCACGGCATCGATCAGCTGCTCACGACCTTTGTGCCCGTGGCCGGGGCCACGTCGGATCCGCTCCGCATTCAACGGCTGCGGCTGGAAAATACCACATTGCGGAATCGCAAACTGTCGGTGACCGCCTACGCGGAATGGGTTCTCGGCAGCGATCGTGAGGAAACGCAACACTTCGTGGTGACGAGTTGGAACACGGAGCGGGCTTGTCTGTTCGCGCGTAATTCTCATCGTGCCGCCTACGGAGAGAACGTCGCCTTTGCCGCCACGTTTCCCCGGGCAAGCAGCTTTACGGCGGATCGAAGCGCGTTTCTCGGACGCAATGGTTCGCCGCAAGCTCCTTTGGGGCTGAAGTACAAGACGCTTTCCGGGCGCACCGGCGTGGCCCTGGACCCTTGCGCCGCTTTGCAAGTCACCGTTGACCTTGCGCCCGGAGCTTCGACGGAAATTATCTTCATGCTGGGCGAGGCGACGAGTGAGGCCGAAGCTCTTCGTCTCATCGCTCACTACAGCCAAGTTCAGATTGTGGAATCGGCCTTCACGGAAACGCGCGAGTGGTGGGACACTTTCCTCGGCGCCTTACAGATCCAGACGCCGATTCTGTCGGTGAACCTGCTCGTCAATCGCTGGTTGCTCTACCAAACTCTGAGCTGCCGGATCTGGGGCCGCTCTGCCTTTTATCAATCGGGCGGGGCCTTCGGATTCCGCGACCAACTGCAAGACGTGCTTGCGGTGTTGCCGGCGGCTCCCCACATTGCTCGCGACCATATTCTGCTGGCCGCCTCCCGGCAGTTCCCAGAAGGAGACGTGCAGCACTGGTGGCATCCACCGGCTGGAGGCGGAGTACGCACCCGTTGTTCGGACGACCTGGTCTGGCTCCCATTCGCGGTCTGTCAATATGTTCGCTCGACGGGCGATATGGGAATCCTCAATGAGCAGGTCCCCTTTCTCAACGGCCCCGTCCTGAAGGACGGTGAGAGCGACTCCTACTACGTTCCGTCGGTCTCAAGCGAAGAAGCGTCGCTCTTCGAACACTGCCGCCGCTCGCTGCAGCGATCCACTGGTCGCGGCATTCATGGCCTTCCGCTCATGGGCGCCGGGGATTGGAACGATGGCATGAACCTGGTGGGCGACGAGGGAAAAGGCGAAAGTGTCTGGCTCGCCTGGTTTCTCATCGACACCCTGCAAAAGTTTGCCAGCCTCTGTGACCGCTTGGAACGGGTGGATCTCGGCATCGAGTATCAACGCCAGGCGGACAGCTTGAAAGAGGCGGTTGAACTGAACGCGTGGGATGGCGACTGGTACCTACGTGCATTTCACGACGAGGGCACGCCCGTGGGCTCGCACAACAACGCGGAAGCGAAAATCGATTCCATTGCGCAATCGTGGGGAGCCATCAGCGGAGCGGCTCCGCCCTCGCGCGCGGACTCCGCGATGGCCGCCGTGGAGAAGTACCTGGTTCACGAAAAGGATCGCATCGTGTTGCTCTTCGATCCGCCCTTTGATGTCTCCACGCCACATCCTGGCTACATTCAGGGCTACCCTCCAGGCGTTCGAGAGAATGGCGGTCAGTATACGCACGGCGCACTCTGGGTAGCGCAAGCCTATGCGCGAATGGGCGAAGCGCAGAAAGCCGTGGACACGCTGCAACTGCTGAACCCAATCGAGCGGACTCGAACTCCCGATCAAGTGGCGCAGTATGAGGGAGAACCGTACGTGATGCCCGCCGACGTCTACAACCTGGACGGAAAGCGCGGGCGGTGCGGGTGGTCGTGGTACACCGGCTCGAGCGGCTGGATGTATCGCATTTGGGTAGAAGAGGTTCTCGGATTCCAGTTGTCCGGCGACGCACTCGAACTACGGCCAAGGATTCCGGAGAACTGGCCGGAGTGCTCGCTTACTTACCGGTACCGCAGCGCCGTGTACCAGATCACGCTGATCAATTCAGGCGACCTGAGTGTCACGCAACTGGAGTTCGATGGCAACGTGATCGCCGGGAATCGCGTTCCATTGATCGACGACAGCAACACGCATACCGTTCGTCTCCGCATTGCGCGAACTGCCCCGCGCGCTACACGCGAGCACGAAGCGGGAATGGACTCGCCTTTGAAACGGCCGGTTCGCGCGCGCGAATCCTCCGTTGAGAGCTAAATCGATCGAGGCCAGACTGACCTACGGCATCTTGCTCAAAAGCTCTAACGCTTCTTGCCGGATCGCGGCATTCTGCCCTGCGGCGGCTTGACCCAGGCTAAATCGCGCGGCTGCGAATTCACCCGTAGCCGCCTGAGCCGTGCCGAGTCCGAGGTTGGCAGCCGGGTCGGCCGGTCTTGCCTGCAGGACCTTGCGATAGCTCTCCTTTGCCTGGTTCCACCCGCCGCGCACGGATTGCACGTCCCCCAACGCCTGCCAGGCAGACAGGTTTTTGGGATTCAGCCGAATGGACTGGAGCAAATGATACTCAGACCGTGCATAGTCGCCCGCGACGGCGAGCGCGTGTCCGAAGTTTCCCTGCGCCTCCGCAAGCTCCGGCTGTTGGCGCAGCGCTTCGCGAAATGCCAAATCCGCGCGGGCGCGATCGCCCATCTCCATCAATATCCCGCCGAGTGAATTATGCGCATCCGGAAAGTCCGCGTCATTCGCGATCGAGGCATCCATCGCCGTCACCGCTTCCTGCCCACGTCCCAAATCGCGATAGACGAGACCCAAGGCGTAGAGCACCCCCGCGTCGGACGGCGCCACTGACCGGGCTTTTTCGAGCAGCGGTAATGCGTCGCTAATCCGGCCCTGCTTGTGCAGCATCTCGCCCAACTTCCACATCGCCGGCACAAACGCCGCATCCTGGGCAATCGCGTCGCGGTATCGCCGTTCGGCGAGTTCCGTCCTGCCCTCGCGCTCATACGCCTGGGCCAGCGTGAAGTACACTCTCGGCTCCTTGGGATGTTGAGCCGCGATCACTGCCTCCAACCTGGGAATGCCCCCGCGTAAATTCGATTTCTGCACCACCTGCGCCAGAGCCAGATAGGTCTCCTGGTCCTTCGCCGACGCCGGATAGTAGAGCACCACTTCGCCCGAATAGTCGTCGCCGGTGAACTCTTTTTTCGGTGCGAGCAGGTCTCCCGGCGGTGGCCTCCGCACGATCTTGTGGTCGGTCATCACCGCATGCACCACATCCTCGGTGCGCCGCTTGGGCATGTGGCACGCGGCGCAATCGGCGTCCTTCGTGTGAGGCCCGCCGGAGATCCCGCCGTGGCAGGTCAAACAGGCCTTCGCATAGGCCGCCTTGGCCGCTCCCCCGCGCGGTATGTCGTGCGGATTGTGGCAGGTTGTACAGCCCATCTTGCCCGCGCTTGCCACAAAACACCGCGACTGGCGCAGACGATAGGCCGAGTTCACGATCTCAAACTTATCGTCACGGCTGCTGCCCTTCGCATGGTCGAAGTGCAGCGTAAAATCTTCGAGCGGTTCGCTGGGCCGATAGGAAAACGCGCCGCGCCCAAACCGGACCATGGAGTTCGGTAACGCAAAGCTCGTCGTCTCCAGGTGACACTGCATGCAGACTTCCATGGCGCGGTCTGGCGTAAGCCTTGCCGGATTCACAATGGCGCCTCGTATCTCCACCGGCTTCGGCTGCTGCCGCCCGGCCGCCGCGACGTGCAGACTGCCCGGCCCATGGCAACGCTGACAGTCGATTCCTTCCGGCAGGCTGGCGGGAAACACGGGCTCAAGCGAAGGTGCGTCCGCGCCCGCGGGAATCGCCGGATACGCGTTGTGGCAGAACATGCAATCGAGGCTGATCTTCCGCCGGAAGTCGAGCGGATCGGCGCGATCGTAACCAGGGCTCATCGCGAGCGAGCCGCCCTTCTCCGCATACCAGCCCAGCGGAAGTTCGGTCAATCGCCCCTGCGGTGTGCGGTGAATCAGCGTACGCGCGTGGCGGCCGGAGCCCATCACATAGTGGATCTCGCGCTCCATGCGGTAGTCTTCGGCTCCGTTGAACCCCTTCGCCCAGCGTGTCTGAAAGTAGCGGCCGTCGCGCTCCAGAATCTCATACGTGCGCCCGGAAGCCGCGTGCTCGTAGCGCCCCAGCATTCCCTTCGCGCTCATCGCGGCCGGAGTGACCGGAGAAAACGCCTGGGCCATCGCCGTCTCGCGATAGGTCTTCGCAATTGCGGCATGACACGCCGCGCACGTCTTCGAATCTACGTAGGCAGCCGTTGCGGGCGGGGCAGCCGGTTTTGAGCAGGCAGCGGCGCTCATCAAAATTCCTGCCACTAGCAAACATCGGCGCATTGCTACATATTATGGAATGTAGCCATGAAACCTATTTCCATCTGCATCGGCCTCGGTCTTGCTGCCTGGTCACTCGCGGCGGCGGACAGTGGGGCAGCCGTTTCCTACCCAGCCGGCTACCGGAAATGGGTTCACGTCAAAACCACGCTCGTCGGCCCGCAACATCCCCGCTTCGCTTCCAATGGCGGCATCCATCACTTCAACGCAAACCCCCAGGCGCTGGAAGGCTATAAAAGCGGTAAGTTCCCCGACGGGGCCGTGCTCATTGATGACCTGCTCGAAGTCAAAGAAGCCGACGGCGTAACCTCAGAGGCCGCGCGCCGCCGCGTCGCGGTCATGGTGAAGGACGCTGCCCGCTTCGGGGACACCGGTGGCTGGGGATTCGAAATCTTCAAGGGCGACGGCTCGGTCCCTTCTCTCAAAGCCGAAGGGAAAGCCGCCTGTTTCGCCTGCCACGGAAAGCAAAAGGACAGTGACTCCGTCTTCACCCAGTTCCGTAAATAATGCGGCACATGCAGCCGCGCCAACCCTGATACCCTAATCAGCAAACCCATGCTGAACCCTACGCGGCGTCAATTGTTGGAGCGCACATGCCTGGGTTTCGGCAGTCTCGTCCTGGCCGACCTCTTACGCGCCGAGCCCTCCGCCGCCGTCCCGGTCTTCAACGATCTCCGCGCTCGCCAACCACACTTTCCCGCCCGCGCGAAGGCTGTGATTCAACTTGTGCAGAATGGCGGTCCGAGCCAAATGGATCTGTTCGATCCCAAGGCGGAGCTCACCCGCCTCGCTGGGCAACCGCTTCCCGGCGGCGTCGAGATTCACCAGCCGAACAACGTCAACACGCTGCTCCCCACGCCATTCGAATTCAAAAAACACGGCCAGTGCGGCATGGACATCTCAGAGATGCTGCCCCACACAGCCGGCATCGTCGACGACCTCTGCTTCATTCGCAGCATGCACACCGAGCACAACAACCACCTTGAGGGGCTGAACATGCTGCTCACGTGCAAAATCTTCCCTGGCCGCCCCGTGCTCGGATCCTGGATCACCTACGCTCTGGGCACCGAGAACCAGAACCTGCCGGCATATGTGGTCCTGCGCGACCCCACCGGCTACACCATCGGTGGCAAACAGCTTTGGGCCAACGGCTACCTGCCCGCTCTTTATCAAGGTGTCCAGTTCAGCATGAAGGGTGCGCCCGTGCACCATTTGAATCCGCCGTCATCGGCTCTGCCCAACTCTCAGCGCGCGACCTTGGAACTGCTGGCCAAGTTGAATGAAAACCATTTGAGCGGACACCCCGGTGAATCTGAACTCGAAGCCCGCATACGCAATTTCGAACTGGCCGCGCGAATGCAGCTCGAAGCCGGCGAAGCGCTCGACACATCGAAGGAAACCGAAGCTACGAAGAAGCTCTACGGCGTCGACCACCCGCAAGCCGGTCCGTACGGATTGCGCTGCTTGATGGCGCGCCGCCTGATCGAGCGCGGCGTGCGCTTTGTTCAGGTCACTACCAGTCCCGGCCAGCCCTGGGATCACCACAGCAAGATCAAGCAGGACATGAAGAAGATCGCCACCGAGGTTGATCAGGGTTCCGCCGCGCTCATTCAGGATCTGAAGAGCCGCGGCCTGCTCGACAGCACCATCGTCATGTGGGCCGGCGAATTCGGCCGCCTTCCCACCACGCAGAACGGCGACGGCCGCGACCACAATCGCAATGCCTTCACCATATGGCTCGCCGGCGGCGGCTTCCGCAAAGGCCTCATCTATGGCGAAACCGACGAGTTCGGATACAAGGCCATCGTGAACCGCGTGCCCGTCCCCGATCTCAACGCCACCCTCCTCCACCAACTCGGCCTCGATCACACCCGCATCCAGTATCCGCACGGCGGCCGCCTCGAAACACCCTCCGATGTCACCGTAACGGGCGCCAAGCCCGTGCTGGACCTGGTTGCATGAAGCTCCGCATCGCACTGCCATTCCTTCTGGCCGCGCTCGGCACGGCAGCCGAACCCCCACGCTTCGAAAAAGACGTGCTGCCGGTCCTCACGAAATACTGCTTCACCTGTCACGGCCAAAGCTCCCCGAAGCTCGGCCTCGATCTCCGCTCAGCCGCCACTACCCTCCGCGGCAGCCATAACGGCCCTGTAATCATCAAGGGCAAGCCCGAAGAAAGCCTGCTCTGGAAGAAGGTTTCCTCGCGAGCCATGCCCCCAGCCATTTACGGGCAGACGGTTCCCGACTCCGACCTCGAAACGATAAAAGCCTGGATCGCAGCTGGCGCCCCATCGGACGAGCCCATCGGCGCTCCCGCTCGTGTTGCCGCCGAACAACACGCCCGCTTTGAAGCCGAACTAAAACCCATCTTTCAATCCAGTTGCCTTCCCTGCCACGGCGCCCAAGCGCCCGCGGCCGGTCTGCGCCTGGGCACCACCGCCGACCTTCTGAAAGGAAGCGCCAACGGCCCTGTCATTGTTGAAGGCTTCTCGGAACGCAGCTTGCTCGTGCGCCGCATCACGAATCACTCCATGCCGCCTCCAGGCTCCGGCAAGCAGGTATCCGAGGCCCAAGTCCGCATCATTCGTGAATGGATCGATCGCGGCAATTTCAGCGAATCTGTCGACAACAACTCGGCAGACCGCCCCTTCACCGCACTCGAAGCTCCCAAGATCAAACCCGAACAGCGCGACTTCTGGGCCTTCCGCAAGCCCGTCGCCACCGCCCCACCAAATGTCAAAGCGAAGGCGCGCATCCGCACCCCCATCGATAATTTCGTCCTCGCCAAACTTGAGTCAAAGGGCCTTTCCTACTCCAGTGATGCGGAGAATACGAAGCTGGTCCGGCGCGCCTACTTCGATCTTCTAGGCCTGCCGCCGACGCCCGCGCAGATCGACGAATTCGTCAACGACAAAGCGCCCGGAGCCTACGAACGCCTGATCGATCGATTGCTGGCCTCGCCCCACTACGGCGAGCGCTGGGGCCGCTCGTGGCTCGATGCAGCCGGCTACGTCGACACCACGGGAAAGGACTTCAATCCCGCCAAAACCGAATTTGCCGAGGGCATGTGGCGCTACCGCGATTACGTGATTCGCGCCACCAACAGTGACAAACCGTGGGATCGCTTCCTCACCGAACAAATCGCCGGCGACGAGTTGGCCGACTTCCGTTCCGCGTCGAAGTTCACCCCTGAGATCCTCGATCTCCTTACCGCCACCGGCTACCTGCGCAACATTCTCGACATCACCGAAGAGGACATCAGCAACCTTCCGGTTGAGCGCTACGAAGCCCTCTTTAAGCTCATGGAGAAAGTGTCGAGCAGCACCTTCGGCCTCACCGTCGGCTGCGCGCGCTGCCATAGCCACAAGTTTGATCCGATCTCCCAGCGCGACTACTACCGCATGCTCGCGCTCTTCACCACCTCGTACAATCCCGCCGATTGGATTCAGCCGCAGAACCGGCACCTCTATACCGTCTCCAGCGCCGAGAAAGAAGCGATCGACAAGCGCAATCAGGAAATCGATAAACCGATCACCGAATGGAAGAAGCAGCTGGCTGAATTGCGGCGTCCGTACGAATCGCGTCTGCTCGACGAGAAACTGAAATCACTCCCCGAAACTTTGCGCGCTGACACGAAAACTGCCATTGAGACGCCCGCCGATAAACGCGACGAAGTGCAGAAGTACCTTTTCACCAAGTTCAACAAGCAGCTCGAAATCAAGACCAAGGAAACCGACGCGATACTTTCTGAAGCGGATAAACCGGCCGTCGCGAAGCTGGAAGACGAAATCGCCAGTGCCGAGGCGCGCAAAACGAAGCTCGAAAAGGTCCAGGCTCTCTGGGATGTCGGTACGCCGCCGTCGATCCGCCTCCTGCAGCGTGGCAGCCCCGATGCCCCCGGCCCGCGCGTCACACCAGGGTTCCTCGAAATCCTCAGCGATCCGGCGAAGACAGATGCCATCAAGCCCGATCAGACCCAAGGCAAAACCTCCGGCATCCGGCTGGCGTTCGCCCAGTGGCTGGTAAACCCCGAACACCCGCTCACCGCCCGTGTCATCGTGAATCGAATCTGGCAGGGGCATTTCGGAACCGGTCTCGTCGCCACCTCCGACAATTTCGGAACCACCGGCGCCACGCCTTCGCATCCCGAACTGCTCGATTACCTCGCCGTCGACTTTGTGAAGAACGGTTGGAGCGCGAAGCGCCTCCACAAACAGATCATGCTGTCCACGGCCTATCGCCAATCGGCCGTGCAGGGCCCACAGCCCTGGCTCGAGCACGCACGCACCATCGATCCGGATAATTCGCTGCTCTGGCGCATGAATCTCCGCCGCCTCGACGCGGAAGCCATTCGCGATTCCGTCATCGCCGCCTCCGGCAAGCTCGATTCGACCATGTTCGGCCCGCCCATTCAGCTTGAAATGAAAGACGACGGCCTGCAGGTTGTTTCTTCGAAGGAGCCCGAATCCGCGAAGTGGCGCCGCAGCGTCTACCTCGCCTCACGCCGCAACTACCCACTGTCATTTCTAGGCGTTTTCGATTTCCCCAGCATCGATACGAACTGCGCCCGCCGCGTTCCCTCCGCGACGCCCCTGCAATCCCTCACGCTCATGAACGACGAGTTCATTTGGGAAGCCGCCGCGGCGCTGGCAAGCCGAGCCAATGACGATCCGGCCACCGCCTACAAGCTTGCACTTGCCCGTCCGCCGACTCCGCAGGAACTGCAAACAGCAGCCGGCTATCTGAAGTCGATGCCCTTCCAAGCCTTCGCCCAGGCGCTCTTAAGCTCGAACGAATTTCTCTACGTCGATTGACCGAGCCTCCGCTAACCCTTCAATACCGCGATCAGGCTCAGCCGCGCGCGTTGAATGTGGTTGCGCAGCGCAGTTTGAAGGCGTGCCACGTCCCGCGCCTCGAGTGCCGCCACAATTTCTTCGTGTTCGACCTGCTCCACCTGCAAACGCTCTGCCCAATCCGCCTGCTTCGAGTGCACACGTACGATCTGCAGGTGCGCATTCATGCCCTCATACGATTCCGCCAGACGGCGATTCCCCGAGGCTTCAATCAGCAGCTTGTGGAAACAGCGGTTGTCCCCTTCGTGCCGCTTGCGGTCGTCGTCGGTCACCACGGGCCGCGCCAATTCGCCCAGCAACCGTCGAAGTTCGTCGCACTGCTCCGTCGTGGCCCGCTCAACCGCCCGCTCGGCCGCAAGGCACTCCAAAGCGGTTCGAAGGTCGAACGTCTCCTCCACATCCTGGGCCGTCAACTGGGCAACAAAGGTGCCGCTACGAGGGCGTATCTCTACCAGTCCTTCCGTGCAAAGCTGCTGGATGGCGTGCCGGACAGGGGTCAGCGAAACCCCCAATTTGTCAGCGATTTCATCTACTTGCAAGCGCTCACCAGGATCGAACAATTGCGATAGAATCGACTGCCTCAACGCCTGATAAACCTCATCCGATGCGCGCTGCCGGGTTAACCGGGTGAGTTCCATACGAAATACAGGATACACGCTATGCCCGTAAATTCTAAATCTGAAATCTGAAATTTTTTCCTTGCGCTCGATATGCAACGTGTGACAGAATCTGGCGAGTTGCAGTGTGCTCCCCGATGAAGCGCCGTCACTTTCTCTCCGCTGCCAGCCTCGGCCCGTACTCTCTTGTCGTCCTTGCCGGCGATATGGAGGCAGCCGCCCAAATACCCCAGTCTGTGCCCCAGGCCGCCGATTTTGACCGCATCGTTCCCAAAAGGCCCCTGGAAAAGGTACTCGCCGAAGAACCGCACATGACGCTCGTGGATCTGGAGACGGATCTGCTGGTAGCCGGCGGTGGGTTGGCCGGAGTCCTAGCGGCGGTCTCCGCAGCCCGCCAAGGTGCCAAGGTCGTGCTGGTACAGGACCGCTCCCGCCTCGGCGGCAATTCGTCGAGCGAAGTGAAAATGCACGTGGTGGGAGCCAACCATCACAAGTCCCGTCCCGGCTGGCGCGAAGGCGGACTGCTCGAAGAGTTCCGGCTCGACGACGCGGTGAACAATCCGCACCGCTGCTGGGAAATGTGGGACCTCATGCTCTACGGCAAGGTCGTAAGCGAACCCAACATCACGTTATTGCTCGAATCGATTTTGTACCGGACTTCCGTGAAGAACGGAAAAATCAACGAAGCCTTGGTGCGTTGCGACAAGAGCGAACACCTCTACCGCATTAAAGCGAAACTGTTCGCCGACTGTACCGGCGACTCCCGCCTGGCACTGGAATCGGGCGCCGAATTGCGCAGCGGGCGTGAGGCCCGTTCGGAGTTCAACGAAGCCCTCGCCCCCGAAAAGCCCGACGAAGAAACTCTTGGATCGAGCATTCTCTTCACCTCGCGGGTTTATCCGCGCCGCATCCCCTTTACCCCGCCCAAATGGGCGCGCAAGGTAAAGAAGGAACACCTCATCAACCGAAAGATCACCAGCTGGGAGTATGGCTACTGGTGGATCGAATGGGGCGGCAGCATGAACACGATTCGCGACAACGAGCGCATCCGTTTCGAGCTCCTGTCGATCGTGCTCGGCGTGTGGGACTACATCAAGAATTCGGGCGATTATCCCGAATCGGACTTCTATGGCCTCGATTGGGTAGGTATGATGCCGGGTAAACGCGGCAGCCGCCGCATGGTGGGTGACCACGTTCTCACGCAGCACGATCTGGCCAAGTCCACCATGTTCGACGACGCCGTTTGCATTGGCGGCTGGCCGATGGACGACCATCCCCCCGGCGGATTCGACCGTGCCGACCTGCCGCCTGCCGTGCAGATTAAAACGCAGGAAGTGTACGGAATCCCGCTGCGGTCGCTCTATTCAAAGAACATTTCAAATCTCCTGATGGCCGGCCGCAACATCAGCGCCAGCCACGTGGCGTTCACCTCCACGCGTGTGATGGCCACCTGCGCGGTCGAAGGCCAGGCCGTTGGCACTGCCGCCGCAATGTGTTTGAAGAAGGGGCTGATGCCTCGCGAGCTTGCGCAAAACAAGACCGGCGTCAACGAGTTGCAGCAAACGCTCCTCCGCAACGACCAGAGCATTACTGGAATCCGCAATAACGATCCCGCCGACCTGGCCCGCCAGGCGAAAGTGAAAGCGTCGCACGAACAGGACGACGCCCCCGCGCGCAACCTGCTCGATGGCGAAGTGCGCGACATCCCGAAGGGCGCCAAGCATCACTGGGCGGCGAAGCCGGGGTCGCACGTGGACTTCGAATGGGAATCGGCGCGTGACATCCGGCGGGTGCAGGTTACCTTCGATACCGGTTTCCATCGCGAGTTGACGCTTACGTCCTCCGACACCATCAACCGCGGCATCGTACGCGGCGCGCAGCCCGAAACCGTGAAAGACTATCAGTTGTTCTATCGCGAATCGTCGGGCGGCGAATGGAAGCCGCTTGCGTCGCGCAGAGGGAATTATCAGCGGTTGGTGAGGCACGACTTCGAACCCGTCCGCGCCCAGGCCGTTCGGCTGCAGGTGGAAACCACCAACGGCGACGAGTTGGCTCGCGTGTTCGAAGTTCGCTGCTACGCCTAACCGCATTGCCACTTGTGGCAGGGGTCACGCAGAAGAGGTTAGTGGGAGAGTTTATGAAGGTAACAATGTTTCGGCTGGCGGCCGTGTTGTGCGCCAGCGCTTTTGAATTATTTGCTCAGTTGCAGAGCGGAACGATTTCCGGAACGGTCAGCGACGCCCAGGATGCCGTCGTTGCCGCCGCGAAAATCGAAGTCAGGAACGTAGGAACCAACGCTACGTTTCGTACACAAAGTAACGAGAGCGGCTTCTACACCGCTCCAGGATTATCGGTCGGCGTATACGAGGTCGTGGCCCAGCTTCCAGGATTCAAACGCAGCGTCCGCTCCGGCGTCACACTGCAGGTGAACCAGAACGCACAGGTGAATTTCCGTCTGGAAATCGGCCAACTCGCCGAATCGGTCGAAGTCACCGGCGAAGCGCCGCTGGTCGACACCGGCAGCGCCACCATCGGAGCGGTAATCGAGAACCGCCGCGTCCGCGATCTGCCCATCAACGGCCGTAACGCGCTTGCCTTGACGCTGCTCAACCCCGGCGTTGTCTCTAACGCCGGTCCGCTCAATTCGGGCTTCGGCGACCGCGGCACGCAGCTTTCGACCATCTCCATCAACGGCTCACCGAGCTCGATGAACAATCAGACGCTCGACGGCAACAACAACATCCTCAGCTATGCCGGCGAAGTCGGCATTCCGCCCGCCGTCGACTCCGTCGAAGAGTTCAAAGTGCAGAGCGGCACCATGTCGTCCGAGTTCGGTTTCACCGCTGGCGGCACGATCAACCTGATCACCAAATCCGGCACAAACAACTTCCACGGCACGCTCTACGAGTTCCTGCGTAACGACAAGTTCGACGCGCGGAACACGTTCGCCACCAAGCGCCTGCCGCTTCGCTACAACCAGTTCGGCGGCTCCATCGGCGGCCCGATCATCAAGAACCGTACCTTCGGCTTCTTCAACTGGGAGGAGTACCGGCTTCGTCAGAGCACGCCGCGTATCGCCAGCGTACCCATTTCGGAATGGCGCGGCGGCGACTTCAGCAATCTGCGCAATGCCAACGGCACGTTTGTCCCGATCTACGATCCGTCGACCATCCGCGCCAATCCGAACGGCGCCGGCCAGGTCCGTGACCTTTATCCCGGAAACATCGTTCCTACCGCTCGCTTCGATCCCATCACCCGCAAGATCCTCGATTTTTGGCCCGCGCCCAACCGCGCTCCCTCCAACGCATTCACCTCTGCCCAGAACTTCCAGGATGCTTCCCTCTCACGCGTCGATTGGACGCAGTGGAACATTCGCGTCGACCATAAGCTGACGGACGCGAACTCGATGTTCTTCCGCTACACATCGGCGCAGCACAAGCCGGGCGGCAACAACATTTTCACTGATCCCACCGTCGGCCAAAATCGCGAGGACGACCAGACGAATCGCAACATCATGTTCTCCGACACGCACACCTTCAGCCCGACGATGTTCAACAGCTTGCGTATTGGTGTAATGCGCCAGGCTTTCATCTTCGCCGCGATCAACGCAGGAAAAGATTGGCCGCGTAAGCTCGGGATGCCGGCAAGCGTACCGGCTGACCAATTCCCGCAGATCGACTTCGGTTTTGGCACCATCGGCGGCCAGGCCAACGGAACCCGTACGTCGCTGAACTGGGACCTCCAGGACATGATCACGAAGATCGTCGGCAACCATACCCTCAAGTTTGGATACAACCACCGCATCCTCTACGGTGGCAATCGCCAGGGTGCCGCGTTGTCGGGCGACTACGCCTTCGCCGGACTAACCTCCAATCCGCAGTCCACCGCCGGAACTGGTTACAACATGGCTCAATTCCTTACAGGTGACGTCTCCTCTTCCTTCATCGACCGCATCCTGGGCAACTCCTGGCAGGGCAAGGCCATCAGCGCCTTCGTCCAGGACGACTGGAAGGTCAATCGCCGCCTCACGCTAAATCTGGGCCTTCGCTACGACTGGCAGCAAAAGCCCTACGAGCGCTATAACGGCCAGATCAACTTCGATCTCAACGGCCGCGAAGGCAACAGTCAATTTGTCGGCACAACCGTTTATGCCGGTCTGAATGGCCAGCCGCGCACATTTCTCGGCGAGGACCATAACGACTTTGGCCCGCGCATCGGCTTCGCCTACGACGTTTTCGGCGGCGGCAAAACCGTCGTCCGAGGCGGCTACGGCATCTACTATCCTTCCATCTTCTTCCGCACCTTCCTCGGCGACACGAACCTGTTTTCCACCAACCGCACCACCTATAGCGCCGCGGGCGCCGGTCTGCCCGCGTTCAGGTTCAGCAACGGCTTCCCGTTCCCTTACACGGAATCTCCTGGCGCGGCGGCCGGTCCCTACGCGCTGCTTGGGCAGGCTGTCAACCTCACCGAGAACGATCCCACTACGCCGCTCTCGCAGCAATGGAACATGTCAATCCAACAGCAGATTGGCAGCTGGATGTTCGACGCCACCTACGCCGGGAACAAGGGCAATCATTATGCCGCCGGCGGCTACAACTTGAACCAGGTGAAACCTGAGGTTCGCTTCGAACTGAAGCAGCAGCTCAACACTCCCGTCGCCAATCCCTATGCCGGGCTCATCCCGGGCGGACTCGGCGCCGCCACCATCCCGCGCGAACGCCTGCTCATGGCTTACCCCTACTACAGCAGCGTGAACGTCCGCAATCCGCGCCTCGGCAACTACACTTCGCATCAGCTGCAGCTGACCGTCTCTCGGCGCATGTCGCACGGACTTCTTGTCAACTTTGCCTATACCGCTGGCAAGCGCATGAGTGACTCCAACCTCACTCCGGTCGATTTCGGATCGGTCGCTCCCGAACAGATCAATGAGAACGGCTTCCAGGACGGCCTGTACAACCGGCAGGCAGGCAAATCGCTCGACCCGGCAGACGTCTCCCAGCGCCTCGTCACCAGCCTGCTCTATGAGCTGCCTTTCGGTCAGGGCAAGATGTTCGCCCCAACCAATCGCGTGGCGTCGAGGGTAGTGAGCGGCTGGCAGTTCAACATGATCAGCGTCATTCAGGCCGGCATTCCGCTCACCGTCACCGGTGCGAACAACCAGCAGGCCAATCGCCCCAACTCCACCGGCACCAGCCCCGCTCTTTCGCGCAGTGAACGCAATCAGTACCGTTGGTTCGACACCTCACAATTCGTCAACCCGCCCGACTTCACGTTTGGCAACATCGGCCGGGCGATTCCCGACGCCCGGCATCCCGGCGTGGTCAACTTCGACATGTCGCTCATCAAAGACACGCGAATCACGGAACGCTTCCGCATTCAGTTCCGCGCCGAATCGTTTAACATCGCCAACCATGTGAATCTCGGTCTGGTGAACGACACCTTCTCGGCCGGTCCGGACGGCAAGAACGCCAGCGCCACCTTCGGCACAGCGTCCACCGCGCGCGACGCACGGATCAATCAACTAAGCTTGAAGTTCATTTTCTAAGCAATGCATCCCGCTACCCTCGTTTTTCTCTCGCTCGGTTTCCTCACCTTCCCGCAAGGTGAGGAGATCGGGCCCATGTCCGGCGTCGCCATCGGACATCACGACGAAATCTACGTTCTCCATCGTGGCCCCAAGCCGCTGATGGCGTTCGACAAGTCCGGTAAGTTCGTCAGGAGTTGGGGCGAAGGGCTCTTCGACCTTCCTCACGGCCTGCGTGTCGCCCGCGACGGCACCATCTGGACCACCGACAACAAGAAGAACAACCTGCGGCAGTTCTCGCCCGGCGGGAAACTGCTGAACACAATCGAAGCTGGATTCAAAGCGCCCGACGACATGGTGTTCACCTCGAACGGCGACATCATCGTCGCCGACACAGGCAACGCGCGCATCGTCCGCCTATCGCCCAAGGGCGAGGTGCTCTCCTCCTGGGGCAAGAAGGGCAAAGAGCCAGGCGAATTCACCACGGCCCACGGCCTCGCCATCGATGCGCAAGACCACATCTACGTCGCCGATCGCGGCAACAATCGCATCGAAGTCTTCACCGGCGACGGCAAGTTGCTCCACGTTTGGACCGGCTTTGGCAATCCCTTCGGCCTCCACGTCACACACGGCCAACTCGTCATATCCGATGGTGACGCCCATCGCATCACACACCTTTCCCTGAAGGACGGTTCCATCGTTGGCCAGTGGGGCGATCCGCAAATGCTCCAACTTCCTCACCTCATGGCGGAGGACTCCAAGGGCATCCTCTATATCGCTGAGGTAAACGGCAAGCGAGTACAGAAGTTCAAGCGGAAGTAGAATTGAGATAGATCATGCGCTACCTTGCTCTTGTCGTCGCCCTGCCTCTGCTTGCCCAACAGAGCGAACATCCTCAGGATGCAGTGGACGCCGCGCACCGCGGACTGTTCCAGAAGCAAGAGGAGAAGAGCAAAGCCGTGTCCGCGCTGACGGCGGAGGCTGCGGCAGCGCGCCTTTCCGGTTCGGTGAAAAGCCCGGCCGTTCCGCGCCGCAACTTCATCGACGAGCATGTGTTCGGCCGCATGCAAAAAGACGGTGTACCGCACTCGGGCTTGGCCACCGACGAGGAGTTCGCGCGCCGCGCCTGGCTCGATGCCGCGGGCCGCATTCCTTCCTATGAAGAACTGACGGCGTTCACCAAGGACTCCGACCCAGCCAAGCGCGAGAAGCTTGTCGACCGCCTTCTTGCCAGCGAAGGCTTCATCGACAAATGGTCCTACTATTTTGAGGACCTCTTCCGCGCCGGCAGCCGCATGGGCTACGGTTTGAACCTGTTCCACTATTGGCTGCGCGAGTGGCTGGAACTCGACCGCCCGTATAACGACGTAGTCACCGAGCTGCTCACCGGCGGCGGCAAGTCCAGCTTCTCCGTTCCCGGCGGCCTATACTTCGCCCGCGACTTCGTCAAAGCCAAGGACGATCCTGAGTCCCCCGATGGCATGGACCTCCTAAACGTCCCCGACACTATTGACGAGTTCACCGTCACCTATTCGAAGGTCTTCCTCGGAATGAATCTCGCCTGCATCTCATGCCACGACGGAAAACATCACCTCGAAAAGGTCAACGTCTTCCTCACCGGCAAGAAGCGCGAGGACTTCTTCCGCCAGGCCGGATTCTACGGCAAAACACGCCAGGTGATGAACTGGGAGAACGGCTACCAGGCGAACACCGAATACACTGTCGACGATCTCGCTTCCGGCTACGACACCAAAGCCGAGAGCATCGTTCGCGTCCCTCGCTCCGGCGGTAAAGGCGATCCGGCATTCATCCTCTCCGGCGAACAACCCAAGCCGGGTTTGAACGAGCGCGACGAGCTGGCCCGCATCATGACCAGCCACATTCAGTTCTCCCGCGCCTTCGCCAATCGCATTTGGGGTGAGTTGATGGGCTTCGGCATCGTCGAGCCGGTCGACGAATTCGATCTCGCCCGCTACGACCGCAACAACCTGCCCGAAGGCTGGGCACTGCAACCTTCGAACCCCGAACTGCTCGACGCCATGGCCGTGGAGTTTCAGAAGGGCGGCTATAGCTTCAAAAAGCTCGTCCGCTCGATCATGCTCTCCAGCGCCTACCAGCTTTCCTCCAATTTCGAAGGCGAATGGAAAGAGCAGTACACGCCCTACTACGCGCGCAAGTTCGTCCGCATGCTGAGTGCCGCCGAGCTGCACGACGCAATCGCCCTTGCCACCGCGCGTCCGGCCGACTTTTCCAGTGGCGAATCGAAGGTTCCCCTCGTGCAGATGATGTCGGAGCCGAAGAAGGCCGACAAACAAACCCAAGGGTTCATGAAGGTTTTCGGCCAGTCCAACCGCGACGATATGCCGAAGAAAACCTCGCCCTCATCGCTGCAGGCCATGCTGCTCATGCAGTCGAAGCTCGTTACCGATCGTGTCCTGGCGATCAACGGCAGCCGCGTCGAACAACTGCTCAAGGAGTCGAACGACGACACCGCGCTGACCGAAAAACTCTACCTCGTCACCATCGCGCGCAAACCGAGCAAGCCGGAGCTGGATGTCGCCATGAAGGCGCTCGCGAAAGACCGGCGGCGCGGAGCCGAAAACCTCCAATGGGCTCTGATTAACAGCCCGGAATTTCTCTTCAACTACTAGGTGGGCTTATGCAGAAACGGATGAGCGATCTTTTTCCCGCGCGGCGCGATATTCTGCGTCTCGGCGGGTACGGCCTCTTGGGCGCGTTCGCCGATCAAGCTCTCGTTCCCATGCAGGCGCGCGCGGCGGGCAAGACGAACCCGCGCGGCACGGCGCGCTTCTGCGTCGTCATCGAGCTTGCCGGTGCCATCAGCCACCTCGACACCTTCGATTTCAAAGAGAGCAAAGGCACCCCCCAGGATCTCGACGTCCGTCCCATCCGGAACGACCTCTACCTCAGCCAGCGCCTCTTTCCCGAGCTCTCGAAGGACATGGACAAGATCGCCATCGTGCGGTCCATGAAGAGCCACGAAGTCGTGCACTTCCGCGGGCAATATTACAACCAGGCCGGACGCCCACTGAATCCGGCGCAGGCGCCTGAGATTCCGTCGATCGGTTCGGTGGTGGCCTATGAACTCGAAGGGCAGCGCCGCCCTACCGATACCTTTCCCACTTACGTCGGCTGCAACCTGGACACCTCCGGGTGCGGCGCGCTCTCCACCGGTTTCCTGCACCCGAGGCATTCGGTGCTCGACATCA
>JBDTVQ010000095.1:0-18560 GCA_040007195.1 Acidobacteriota bacterium
CGATCGCAGCCTGCGTGGATTTGGCCGTTTCAGCGGCCGTGGCCGCATCCGGCTGACACCCGGCCAGGAGCCCACCCTCGATCTGAATTTAAATCTCACGCGCACCCCGGTGGCTGAGTTGATGATGCTCGCCCTCGGGCGCGGTTCTGACCTCGATGGCTTCTTCAGCGCGCGCGCCTCACTCAACGGACCTCTCAGCAACATTGCCTTGCAAGGCCGCCTGCAGTTGGAGGAGTTAGAGCGCTTCAGTTGGCTTTGGGCCAGTGCTGCCGGACCGGGGCTCGATTGGGAGGGCTCCCTGAATTTGCCCGCGCAGCTTGTGGACTTGCGTACACGCGAGACACGCGCGGGACTTCCCGTAAAGGCGCGGCTGCGGGGTGCGGATCTGATGGGCGCGCCGCGATGGGCGTTGCTCGCCAATGTCGCCGGCGCCCCGGCCGAATCGGTTCAGCCCCTGGTCACCGAACTCGGCTTCGAAGTGCCCGGCCAGTTTCAATGGAAAGGCGCGTTGAGCGGCGCCATCGGATTCGACGCCGCGCACGGTTGGAATGGAGAGTTCATCCTCGCCGACGGTTCTGTCTTGGCCGAAGGCGCGGAGGTAGCGTCGTTTGACGAGGTGCTCGTGAAGGTGGAGTCCGAGCGATTGCAATTGATGCCGGCAACTTTCCTCATTCCCAACCAGGAAGCCGTGCGCTTGGAAGGCGAGTACAAGCCGGGCACGGGAAACTCCCAACTACGCGTGCAGTCGGCCGGCGTTTCGTTGAGCCATCTGAAGTCGCTACTGCCCTTGTTGGCCGAACCCAGCGACCTGCCCCTTCTCAATCGCGGCGGCGTCGGACGGTGGATCGGTACGCTTCTGCTCACCACCGGCGCCGATGGAACACCGGTCTGGCACGCCGATGGCGAGGTGCGCGGAATGAAATTGGCCGTGCCTGGCCTGGCCGCCGAACTGGAGTTGGAAAGGGCCCTCTTGCGCTGGTCGCCACAAGAGCTGGCGGTCTCGTCGCTCACGGGACGCATCGCCGGCATCTCTCTCACGGCAACCTTCCACGAGCTCGCCGGGCTTAATCGCACGCAAATACTCGTACTGAACATCGCCAAGGCACGCGCCAGCGACTTGGAAGAGTTATTGCTGCCCGCTCTGCGCCGCCGCAGCGGTTTCCTAGTGCGAACTCTTGGCATCGGCGCGAACGAACTGCCGGAATGGATGTCAGGCCGCCGGTTGCAAGGCGAAGTTCACATCGCCCAATTGGATGCCGACGAGAGCATGGCGGAGAACGTGTTTTTCCGCTTCTACTGGCAGGGCGCCTCTGTCGTTCTCGCCGACATTTC
Organism: Acidobacteriota bacterium; assembly: GCA_040007195.1. Lineage (GTDB taxonomy): Bacteria > Acidobacteriota > Terriglobia > Bryobacterales > Bryobacteraceae > JAFLBB01. The sequence continues at coordinate 1,333 of JBDTVQ010000095.1, forward strand.
CGCCCACGCAGGCGGCGGCGCGCTCACCGGCGCGGCCGAAGCCTCGCTCGGTGGATCCGAGCCCAGCTATCGCGCAAATCTTTTTATGCAATCTCTTCCGTGGCGGCAAGGCATACTGGAAGGGCAGGCTGAGATGGAAAGCAGCGGCACGGGCGCGGAATTTGAACGCTCCTTGAAACTGCATGGCAGCCTGCGCGGCCGCAATCTCGAATTGGCGGACGGCGAGAAGTGGGACCTCTCCGATGGCTGCTTCGCCCTCACTCGCGACCGCGGCAACTGGCGTTGGCAGTTCTCTCAACTGCAGATGGAAAATGGAGGAGAGACCATGCTCGGTAACGGCGCGACGGGGCAGGACGGCCGCATCGCACTCGATCTCACGGCTCCCGCTGGCCACAGTCGCCGCCTGATGGGTAAGGTCTCCGGCCCCGCTTGGGAGTATGTCAGGTGAGTATGGCTACCGATCCGCAACCAGTCCAATCCGTGAATGCATCCGGCACGCCGCTGGCGTTGGAGGAGCAACTGCGCGCCGCGCTTTCGGTGGCCCGCGAAGAGATGGAAGCCGCCTGGTCCATGCGCGTGTCCCAGGCCGAAGAACTTCTGCGCGAAGGCGTGGGCGCGCAGCTAGCGTCGATCCTGGACGCGAATCTTGCCTCAGTGCACCAGGACGCGATTGCCGAGCGTTCCCGCGTCGCCGCCCAGCACGCCGCGCAGTTGGCCTCTGCTGCCGCCGCCGCAACCGCGCAAGCCGCCGCCGCACTCACGGCGAAACTCAACGAATGTGCCCGCCGCCTCCGAGCCGCCGAAATTCACGAAGAGTGGAGCAGCGCGCTGTACGACGCCGCTTCGGCGTTTGCGCCGCGCGTGGCTGTGTTCAGCCTTCATGGCCGGTTCTTGCATGTCGACCGTGCCCCGTTCGCCGCGCCCCTCCCCGAACTGGCGCTGACGGATGCGCCGGCATTCGATGCCGCCTGCGAATCCGCAGAACCCGTCATCGCGTTGTTCAGCGAGCAGGAACTCTCCACCGCGCTGGTCCAATCGTTCGGTCCGCCGGCCGGCACGCGCGCGCATCTGTTTCCGTTGACCAGCGCCGGACGCTCGGTCGGCGTCCTCTACGCCGAAGGCGGTCGTGGCGATTGCGACACGAATGCCCTCGAACTGCTGGCTACTCTCGCCGGCTCCGTGTGGGAATCCCGCCGCAACGAACCAGCCGCTGGCAGGCCCGGACCGCAGTTGGTAACGCTCCAAGCACCGCCGCCGTCCAAGCTCGTACCCGATGTTCCCGTGCATGCCTGGACTCAGATGCCGTCCGAAGACCGCGACCATCACTTGCGCGCCCAACGCTTCGCCCGCGTCCGCGTCGCTGAGATGCGGCTCTACAAATCGGCTCTCGTGCTCGAAGGCCGCCGGACGCATTCTTTGTACAAGCTCTTACAGGACGAGATCGACCGCGGCCGCGACGAGTACCGGGATCAATTCCTCAACTCCTGCGAATCGATGATCGACTACTTTCATGTTGAGATCGTAAAGACGTTGGCTAATGATGCCGAAGAATTGCTCGGAGAAGGCTACTTGGGGCCGTTGATTTAAGATGAACTACCGCGCCGGCATCCTCGCATTACTTGCCGCCAGCGCATGCACCGCGCAGACGCTCGCCACACTTTCGGCCGCCTATCAGTCCACCCCAACGCCTGCCAGTCGCGCCGCCCTCTCCCGCTTTGCCGCCGCTCACTCGCGCGACCAGCAAGGTGCCTTGGCGCAGCTCGCCCTCGCCTACACGGATCTTCAGAACAGCCGCGCGGCAACTGCCGGTCCGGCTGCCGAAGCGGCTCGTCAAGGACTCCCTGCTCTAGCCGACTACGCGCTTCTGCTCAGCGCCCAGGCGGCCCGCTCGACCGATCCGGCCAACGCTGCGGCGCGTGCTTTGCAGGTGCTGGCGCATCCCGGTCGATCGCCTATGGATGCGCAAGCCGTTCAGGTAGCCGGATGGGCCCTGATGGAAGCCGGCGATCCGGAAGCCGCCGTGCGGGCGCTGCAACCAAATCTCGAATTGATGCCCCCGTCCATCGGCGGCGTCTTGTTCGCGCGGGCGCTGCAATCGGCAAATCAATTGGGTGCGGCGGCCCTCCAGTATCAGCGCGTCTATTTTGAGTTCCCGATCTCGCGTGAAGCCCCTGATGCAGCCGCCGCCCTCGCGAAGCTGCGGCAGCAACTGGGCGACCGCTATCCGCCACCGCTCTCGCAACAGATCCTCGGCCGCGCCCGCATCCTGATTTTCAGCGGTGAAGCCGTGCGGGCCACCGCCGAACTGAACGAAGCCTTGAAGGAACTGGCGGGCCCCGAGCGCGACCAGGCTCGCACGTTGCTCGGCGTCGCCAGGTATTTCCGCAAAGAGTATCCGGCGGCGCTCGATTACCTCACTTCGCTCGATGTTGCCGCGCCCGAGGCCGATGCCGAACGGCTCTACTACGTCCTGCAGTGCCAACGCCGTCTGGATCGGTTGGATCAGGCCTTCGAGACGTGGCAACAGTTACGCGAGCGCTACTCCAAGTCGGATTGGCTTCTCAAGGCCTCCGTATTTCTGGCCGACATCCATCTCATCCGCAATGAGCCGGAGCGGTACGTTCCTCTCTACAGCGCCTGCGCCGAGCTGTTCCCGAAAGATGAACAGGGGGCGTATTGCCATTGGAAGGTTGCCTGGTATCGCTACACCACGCAGCGCGACAAAGCCATGCACCTGTTTGAGGAGCATCTCGAACGCTATCCATTTTCAGCGAAAATCTCCGCCGCGCTCTACTTTCTCGGCCGCATTTATGAGTCGAAGAACGAGGCTACCGTCGCGCGCGCCTTCTACGACGCAATCGGATCGCGCTTCCCGAACTCGTACTACAACGTTCAGGCAGTGCGTAGGCTCACCGAGTCAAAACTTCGCACTGCCCGTCCGGCGGCCACCACCCTCCAATATCTCCGCGTCCTGCGCGAGTCCGCAGCGCAACCCGACTTCTCCACCGACGCGGCCACGAAGTCGCGCATTGAGCGGGCTCGCTTGCTTGCACTGGCCGGCCTCGGCGATTGGGCCGAACAGGAGCTGCGATTCGGCGCCCGTACCGACGGAAAAGGACCCGCTCTCGCCAACGAACTCGCTCAAATGGCCAACCGCCGCGGCGATCATGCCGTCGCCGTGCGCAGCATCAAGGCCCTCGCGCCGGGCTACTTGAATTGGGATTTGAAGCTCGCCCCGGCTGCGTTTTGGAAGCTCGCCTTTCCGCTGCCCTATCGCGAGGATCTGGAAAAACGCAGCGCCCAACAATCCATCGATCCCAATCTGCTCGCCGCCCTCATCCGCCAGGAGTCGGAATTCGATCCCCGCGCCGTCTCGCGTTCGCGCGCCGTGGGACTCACGCAAATCCTGCCCAGCACCGGCCGTGATCTGAGCCGCAAGTTAAAGCTCGGCCCCTATCGCGGTTCGATGCTCTTTCAGCCCGAGATCAACGTCCAGATGGGCGCCTACTACCTGCGCTGGCTGCTCACCTCGCTCGACAACAAGTACGAAGCGGCGCTGGCCGCCTACAACGCCGGCAAGACGCGCGCCGTCCGCTGGCTCGGATGGTTCGGCGAAGATCTCGAACAGGCCGAGTTCATCGAGTGCATTCCCTTCTCCGAAACGCGCGACTACATCCAGATCGTCCTGCGCAATGCCGACATCTATCGCAGGCTGTATGGCAATGAGACCTCGGCCTCCGCACGCATGTTAGATTCAATCAGTGGATCGGACAATTCCCGCTCAACTGCCCCCCCGGACATCCGTGCAAACCGCCGAACGGCCTCCGGCACGCCCCAAATTCCGTAGCGAACGCACCCATCAATTCACCGAAAGCGTCATCCGCGAGATGACCCGCCTCGCCATGAATTACGACGCCGTGAACCTCGCCCAGGGCTTTCCCGATTTCCCCGCGCCCGACGTGATCAAAGAGGCCGCGCGCGCCGCCATCAGCGACGATCACAATCAATACACCGTCACCTGGGGCACGCCCGCCCTCCGCAATGCCATTGCCGCAAAGTATCAGCGCGAGTACGGTCTGGCCATCGATCCCAATTCAGAGATCACGGTCTGCTGCGGCGCCACCGAGGGAATGATCGCGTCCCTGCTCGCCACCACCAACCCCGGTGATGAGGTCGTCATCTTCGAGCCGTTCTATGAGAATTACGGCCCCGACACTTGGCTCTGTGGCGCCCAGCGCCGCCTCGTCAAACTCCGCGCCCCCGACTGGACCTTCGATCCCGATGAACTGCGCGCCGCATTCAACTCGCGCACCAAGGCCATCGTTCTCACCTCGCCGCACAATCCCACCGGCAAAGTCTTCACCCGCGCCGAGCTTGAACAAATCGCCGCGCTCTGCCAGGAGTTCGACACCCTCGCCATCACCGACGAGATCTACGAACACATCCTCTACGACGGAGCCCAGCACGTACCCATCCTGACTCTCCCCGGCATGCGCGAACGCACCATCCTCGTGAACAGCATGAGCAAGACGTTCTCCGTCACTGGATGGCGCGTCGGCTGGGTCATCGCTGCGCCCGACCTCTCCGACTCCATTCGCAAAGTGCACGACTTTCTCACCGTGAATTCGCCCGCGCCCATGCAGCAGGCCTGCGTCCTTGCCCTCGGTTTGGACGCCTCGTTCTACGCTGACCTCTCCACGCACTACCTCGGCCGCCGCGATGCCCTGTTTGATTCGCTCGTACAGGCCGGCTTCCATCCGTTCCGCCCCCGCGGCGCCTACTACATCATGGCCGGCATCGAAGAGTTCGGTTTCGACGACGATCAGCGCTTCGCCGTGCACATGCTGGAAACCGCCGGCGTCGCCTGCGTCCCGGGCTCCAGCTTCTTTGAAGATCCCCGCGACGGCAGCCAGTTGGTTCGCTTCTGTTTCTGTAAAAAATATGAGACGCTGGAAGCGGCCGGACAAAGGCTGCTCCGGCTCCGATGAGGTGCGGTGATGTTGCCCACGTTTCTTCTCGATGAGGGCATTCGGCACGAAGACGGCGTCTCTGCCGCGTTGGAGCTATCCTCCCAGCCTTCTCGCGTCCTGCTCCTCACCCTCGGCATCACGCGCATCATCGAACAAGAGAGCCTCGATCTCTGGATTTGCGGCTCCGAAGACGGCGTCACCTGGAGCGACAAGCCGTTGCTCGCATTTCCCCAAAAGTTCTACTGCGGCGCGTACGCGATGGTATTGGACCTGACAGCTGAGTCCTCCATCCGTCACATCCGCGCTCACTGGAAAATGAACCGCTGGGGGCGCGGCGAGCCGTCCGCCTTGTTCACGTTCTATCTCGTCGCCGAAGTGGCGCAGTTGCGCCCGTTGGCCGCCGCAGCGGGTCAAATCCCGGCCTCTACTCCAGCCGGTTGATCAAACTGGCGACATATCCGCCGCCGAATCCGTTGTCGATATTCACCACCGTCACATTGCTCGAACACGAGTTCAACATGCCCAACAGCGCGGCCAGTCCGTTGAAGCTCGCGCCATAGCCCACGCTCGTCGGCACGGCGATCACCGGGCACGCCACCAGCCCGCCCACCACGCTCGGCAGCGCTCCCTCCATGCCCGCGCACACCACGCACACCCGGGCCTCCGTCAGGCGCTCGCGATTCGACATCAACCGGTGAATGCCCGCCACCCCGATATCGGCAATCATCTCCACGCGGTTACCCATGATCTCCGCCGTGAGCACTGCCTCCTCGGCCACCGGAATGTCGCTCGTGCCCGCGCACGCTATCACGATCGTTCCCTTGCCGCGGATCGTCTTGTCGCGCCACACGCGCATCACGCCGCTCGCCGGATGATACTCGGCATCGGCAAAGCGCTCCTTTACCAAGTCGGCCGCCCGCGGCTCTAACCGCGTGGCCAGAAGGTTCGGCGTCCGCTCCAGCAGATGCGTGGCAATCTGCAGCACGTGGTCAGGCGTCTTGCCCTTGCCGAAAATCACCTCCGGCATGCCCACCCGGATCGCCCTGTGATGGTCCAGTTTGGCGAAGCCGAGGTCCTCGAACGGCATGTGCTTCAGCCGTCCTAATGCATCGTCAATATTCACCGCGCCGTCGCGCACTTGTTCCAATAGCTGTTTGAGTTGTTCTTGATCCATTCAAAACCCGATGTCTTACAATGTATCTTTGATCCTCGGTACTGTGCGCCACACGCTCGACATGATCAAGTTCGAGCACTCGGTCTTTGCGCTTCCCTTCGCCCTCACCGGCGCGCTTCTCGCTATCCACGACGCCGCCCTTCCCCTCGACGCCGTCTCCACCAAACTCGCCCTCATCGTCCTCGCCATGGTCGGCGCGCGCTCGGCGGGCATGACGTTCAACCGCATCGTCGACGCCCAAATCGACGCCCGTAATCCCCGCACCCGCACTCGCCAAATCCCCTCCGGCATCCTCTCCGCACGCTTCGCCTGGGGCTTCCTCCTCGTTGCCGTCACCGTCTTCCTCCTCGCCGCCTGGCTCCTCAACCCCCTCTGCCTGGCCCTCTCTCCCCTCGCCCTCGCCATCGTGCTCGGCTACTCGTTGACGAAGCGCTTCACCTCCCTCTCGCATCTCGTCCTGGGCTTCGCCCTCGGCATCGCGCCCGCCGCCGCCTGGATCGCCATTCGCGGCTCGCTCGATCTGCGCATCCTCTGGCTCACTGCCGCAGTCACGTTCTGGACTGCCGGCTTCGACATCATCTACTCCTGCCAGGACGTCGACTTCGACCGCGCCGAAAAGCTCTTCAGCGTCCCAAAGCGATTCGGCATTGCCGGCGCTCTGTGGCTCTCTCGGTTGCTGCACGCCGCGATGATCGTGTGCCTGCTCATGCTCTGGCATCAATTTGCCCTCGGATGGCTCGGTGCCGCCGGGGTCGCCGCCATCGCCGCGCTGCTCCTCTACGAACATTCCCTCGTCAAACCGAACGACCTCTCTCGCGTCAACGCCGCCTTCTTCACCGTGAACGGCTATGTCAGCGTGCTATTCTTCGTATTTTGGGCCGCTGATGTGGCTCTCCGGCGCTAATTGACTAATGGCCTACTCCGAACCCATCATCGACGACGCAAAGCTGAAGCCCATCGCGGATAAGGTCCGCGCCGGCGAACGCCTCAACTTCGACGATGGCGTTGCGCTCTTTCGTTCGCCCGATCTTCTCTCCATCGGCTGGATGGCCAACGTGGTTCGTGAGCGCCTTCATGGCGACCGCACCTACTTCAACGTCAATCGCCACATCAACCCCACCGACGTCTGCGTCGCCAGTTGCAAGCTCTGCGCCTTCGGAAAACGCAAGAAGGACCCAACGGCCTACACCTGGTCGCTCGACGAAATCTGGCACCGCGCCGGCGAAGGCTGGTCGGAGTCGATCACCGAATTTCACATCGTCGGCGGCCTGCATCCCGAACTGACTCTGGATTGGTACTGCGAAATGCTGCGCGGCCTGAAGCAGCGCTTTCCGCAGGTCCACCTCAAAGCGTTCACGATGGTCGAAATCGCCTACCTCGCCCGACGCGACAAGCGCAGCATCAGCGACACCTTGGTCAAACTGCGCGACGCCGGAATGGATTCCATGCCGGGCGGTGGTGCGGAAGTCTTCTCCGAACGCGTCCGCCGCATCATCTGCGACCACAAGATCGACGGTGGCGAATGGATCGACGTCGCCCGCCAGGCTCACAAGCTCGGCATCCGCTCAAACTGCACCATGCTCTACGGCCACGTCGAGACCGAAGAGGATCGCGTCGACCACCTCGTGCGTCTGCGCTCGCTACAGGATGAAACCGGCGGCTTTCAGACCTACATCCCGCTTGCGTTCCACCCCGACAACACGGCTCTGCATCACGTCGACCGCACCACCGGCTTCGACGACCTCAAAAACATCGCCGTGGCCCGCCTCCTGCTCGACAACGTCGATCACATCAAGGCCTACTGGATCATGATGACGCCGCGCATCGCCCAAATCGCCCAACGCTTCGGCGCCGACGACATCGATGGCACCGTCGTCGAAGAAAAGATTTACCACGACGCCGGCGCCACTACCAGCCAATCGCTCCGCCGGGGCGAACTCCTGCGCCTCATCACCGAGGCCGGCCGCGTACCGTTCGAACGCGATACTCTCTATCGCGCCGTCGAACGCAGCGAAGCGGCTTTCACCATTCTTGTTTGAAACATTTGGAAAGGTTCCCGTATGAAGTCAACCCTTCTATGGCTGATCGCAGCCGCGCTTCCTCTGCTCGCCCAAACCGCGACGCCTAATCCCAAAGCCGCTGCGCCGAAGACAGCCGCTCCCAAGGTGGCCGCACCTAAAGCAGCCGCACCGAAGACGGCTGCTCCTGCCACCGCCGCGCCCAAGACGGCGGCACCCAAACCCGTGATCCCCGCCCGCCCGCCGGGCCTCTACGCGACCATCTCCGTATCGCATGGCGCCTCTCCCCTCGGCCGCATCGTGTTCAAGCTCTACGAAAAGGAATCGCCCATCACGGTGAAGAACTTCACCGAACTCGCCCTCGGCCAGAAGGAGTGGGAGAACCCGGAAACCCACGTGAAGTCGAAGACGCCCCTCTATAACGGCCTCATCTTCCATCGCGTCATCCCCGGCTTCATGATCCAGGGCGGCGATCCCACCGGCACCGGAATGGGCCGCACCGAAGAGATCCCCGACGAGTTTCACCCCGACCTCAAGTTCGACATCCCCGGCCGCGTCGCCATGGCCAACGCCGGACCGAACACCGGCTCCTGCCAGTTCTTCATCACGGAGGTTCCCACCCCGCATCTCACCGGACGCCACACCATCTTCGGTCAGGTCGTCGAAGGACAAGCGCTCGTCGAACAGATCGCCCGCCTGCCGCGTGGCGCCAACGACAAGCCCGACACGCCGCTCAGGATGACGCGCGTCACCTTCGCCCGCGTCGGCCCCGGTCCAGCCCCTGGCGGCGCGGCTTCAACGGCCAAGAAAGTCACTTCAACGAAGAAAAGCACGACGGCCCCCAAAGCCACAACGGCTCCCAAGGTCACAACGGTCCGCAAAACCACAACGGCCCCCAAAACCACAACGCCGCCAGCAGGCTCCGCCGCCCCGGCCACCAAGAAAACCGCCCCGGCCACTCCGCCAACCGCGCGAAAGTAGCCCTACTGGTGGCTCTTCAGCGGCACTTCGAAGAAGAACAACTCATCGCCCGTCGCGGCGTCGCGCAGTCCCGTCACGTACAGCTTCTCGCCGCCGCGAAGATCGGTCTGAAAGTAGACGAAGCCTTGCGCGCTTTCGCCCGGAGGCAGCATCTTCGCGGCCAGTGAACGGCCTTCGATTTCGAACGCCTCCAACGGATTCTTCCCCTTGGGCAGCGGAAACGGCAGCGGGCTCGGCGTCGTCTTTGGCCGCTTTGGCCCGTTCGCAAACCGCACTTCATTGGCCGGCGTGGCTTCGATTTTGCTACGGTTCAGATCGATGAACTGGAACAGCGCTCCGTCCAGCTTCACCGCTTTCTTCGAGTTGTTCTTCACCAACACCCATACCGGTAACACCCCGTACTTGTTCGGGTTCACCTTGCCGAACGGCGGCTTGCAAAGTGCCTCCGTATCGAACGCCTGCGCAGCGATGGTCACCTCGGCGATCGTCTGTTTCTCCATCTGTTCCACCGCTGGCGGGGTAAACTGATCTTTCTCGCCGACTCCCATCAGGACCAGCGGGGCGAAGAATAATAGGCACGCAGCGTTGCGACGCATTTTCATGATGGCTCTCTACCGGGCGCTGCTCACTGCCGCGTCGCCGGTTCTCTTACTCTATCTTGCGGTGCGTAGCTACCGCGACCGGCGCTATGGGCGCTCTTTGGCCGAGCGCTTCGGCAGCCTGCCTTCCACGGTCCATCAGACGGGCGACGGTAGCATCTGGTTGCACGCGGTCTCCGTCGGCGAGGTGCTCACCAGCGTGCGGCTGCTCCAGTCGCTGCGCGCCCAACTGCCGGGCGTGCGCCTGTACGTCTCGGTCTCCACCATCGCCGGCCGCGACCTCGCCGCCCAAAAGCTCTGCCACCTCGCCGACGCCGTCTTTTACGCGCCGCTCGACTTCACCTACGCCGTGCGCCGCGTCCTCCGCCGCATGCGCCCGCGTGTGTTGATCGTCCAGGAAACCGAGATCTGGCCCAATCTCTGGAACGAAGCCAAACGCGCCGGCGTCGGCCTCATGGTCGTCAACGGCCGAATTTCGGACAAAGCATTCCCAAAATACCGCGCCGTCCGGTGGTTCTTTCGCACCGTGCTCGCGCTGCCGGACTGCATCTCCGCCCAAAGCCGGATCTCGCTCGATCGCTTTCGCGCCTTGGGCGCTCCCGCCGCCCGCAGCGGCGTCGGCGGCAACCTGAAGTACGATTTCGATCCCAGCTCGTCCGCTCCACCTCCCGCCCTCTCCGAGGTAATCGGGCGATCCGCCCCCTCGGCCATCTGGATCGCCGCCAGCACCATGCCGCCCGCCTCCCCGGACGACCCGGAAGAGGACGATGCCGTCATCGCCGCCTTCCAGACCCTCGCAAAATCGCACCCCCGCCTGCTGCTCATCCTCGTGCCCCGCAAACCGGAGCGCTTCGACGAAGCCGCCACGCGTCTGCTCCGGGCCGGCATACCGTTCTTGAGGCGCTCCGAACTAAAGGGAGGCATGTCCGCCCCGCTGCCCAGCGTTCCGCTGCCCGGTGTCTCGCTGCCGGGCGCCCCGCTGCCGGGCGCCCCGCTGCCGGATGCCCACCTGCCGGGTGGCTCGCTGCACGATGGCTCGCTGCACGATGGCTCGCTGCCCGGTGTCCCCCTGCCCGGCGCCCTGCTCCTCGATTCCATCGGCGAACTGGGCAGCCTGTTTCCCCTCGCCACCGTCGTTTTCATGGGCGGCACGCTGGTTTCGCGTGGCGGCCACAACATACTTGAGCCCGCCTTCGCCGCCAAACCCGTGGTTGCCGGCCCGCACATGGAGAACTTCAGCGAAATCGCCGGCGAGTTCCGCGCCGCCGATGCGATGATCACCATTCAGTCCCCTGCTGAACTTGCCCCGGCCATCGAACGCCTGCTCGCCGATCCAGTTGCCGCACGCGCGCTCGGAGAACGTGCCCGTCTTCTCGCCGAATCCAAACGCGGCGCCACCGCGCAGGCTGCCGCTGCCGCCGTCGAATTGTTTCATCAGTCCGTTCCGCGCACGCTCCACCCCGCCCTGGCCCGCATTCTGCTCACCCCCTTCGCGGCTCTCTGGTCGGCGGGCGTACGGTGGCGGCGAGCAAGGCAGCAGGCCAACGCGGAAGCACTTCCCAAACCGGTCGTGTCTGTGGGCGGCATTGGCATGGGCGGGGTAGGGAAGACACCGCTCACCATATGGCTGGCCGGGGAACTCAAATCCGCTGGTGTCGCGCCGGCTTTTCTCACGCGAGGCTATCGCCGGCAATCCCTGGAGCGCGTAATCGTTCTCCCGCCCGGTGCTCCCGCTCCTACCAGCCGCACCGGCGACGAGGCACAACTCCTGCTGCGCTCCGGCCTCGGCCCGGTAGGAATTTCGGGCGACCGTCTGGCAGCGGGGAAGAAACTCCTCGAACAGTTCCAACCGGACGTATTCTTGCTCGACGACGGTTTTCAACATTGGCGCCTGCGCCGAGACTGCGACATCGTGCTCATCGACGCCCTCGACCCTCTCAGCGGAGGCGCGGCGTTTCCCCTCGGCCGTCAGCGCGAGCCCATCATTGCTTTGGAACGTGCACACGCCGTCATCGTCACCCGCGGCATCCACCCGTGGCCCGGATTGCTGCAAACCCTCCGCCGTTTTACCGATGCTCCGGTTTTCTACAGCCGCTTTGTGCCGCTCGCCTGGCGCCGGCTCGGCCAGCCGGAAACGGTCATTCCCGCCGCCGATTTTGCTCCCGGTCCCTCGCTCGCCTTCTGCGGGCTCGGCAACCCGGCCTCATTTTGGAGCACCCTCGGCGATCTCCGAATCAAGCCCGTCCGCCGCTGGGCCTTTGACGATCATCATCGCTACCGGCCGTCCGAGGTCCGTCGTTTGGTCGTTCAGGCCGCTACACAAGGCGCGGAAGTATTGCTCACCACCGAAAAAGATGTTCAGAACTTACCCGCCGGCGCCCACACGCTCGCCGCGCCGCTGCCCATCTGGTGGCTCGAAATTGGCGTCGAACTCGACCGGCCACAGGCGCTTCTGGCGCTCGTCCGCGAACGGATCGGCGCCCCCGCGCCCCCGCCGGGCCCCATAGGCGATTAATGGCCGCATCCCGATGGCGCTGGTCGCGCTAACAAGACGCCGCCAGAGGCCGTAGCCGATTCCCCTAGTTGCTGTATCCAGCCGCCGCCAGGTGAAACAACCGCTCCAACTGCTCCTCGCCCTCCGGCTTGGCCGCCCGCTCCCGCGCCGCCGCCTGGTGAGGTACCGTCATCAGCCGCAACAGGCTGAGCTGGAATTCCATTTCTTGCCGCAGGTGATCTGCTTCCCTCATTTTGCTTTGCCTCGCTTTATCGGAGTTCGGTCTTGGCTCCCTGGCCGTGCGCTTTCTCCTCCACGCACAGTCAAGTAGTCAATTCCGCTCATCGGTTGTTTCACCCAAAAGTCTTAGTCGGGAAATTGCCTTTGGTGAATTATTACCGTGTTAGCCTTACCACCAATTTAGAAAAGTACTAATCGTGGCGGCCAACCTCGTTCGTATTCGGGTTGCGACGGCCATTTCCACGTTTGAACAGGGCTCAAGGAATATGGTTGGGTGGGCCGTCTGGGTGTGTTTTGAGGGGAATCTACCGGCGGGACTTAAACTTCGTAGCGTTTCGAGGAGGAGCAACCTTGCTCCCTTGAGCCCTTTTCTCTTTCATCGCACTCCTGCTTAAGCAAGCCGCGTGCCAAACCGAAATTACCGTGTTTGCACCGCCAAATCTCCGCTGCTCCCCTCCTCGTTCCGTATCGGTACGCGCCGCGGGAATCCCCGTTCCTACCTGATACAATGTGCCCGCATGTTCCGAAATTTTCTTCTCGCCACCCTCGCCGCAGCCCTCACCCTGCCGGCCGCCAACGACGCCGAAATCCTCAAAGTCCTGGCCCTCGCCACGCAGTCCACGGCCAGTCCCGAATTCCGGCAGGCGCTCTCGCAAGCCCTTCCCGACAAGGCCCGGCTCGCCGGCGCTTCGCTCGCTTATGGCGGCGAATTCCTCTACGTCATCGAAGGCGCGCCCTCCGCACGGCTCCAGGTAGACGACCAGCCCGTGCCTCTCACCGCTTCCGGTAACCTATTGCTCTACCGCACCATATTGAAGACCGGCCGCTCTCATTCCATGCAGTGGTTCGCCGATGGCGTCACCCCCGGCCCCCGCGCCGACCAGTCCGCCTACCTCCCCGGCAACTACCCCCGGCCCGGCGTCTCACAGGGAACTCTTTCCCCCAAAATGATCGGGGAGAGCAAGATTTACCCTGGACTCAAATACGATTGGTGGACGTACGTGCCCGCCCAGTACGACGGGTCCACGCCCATGGCCGTCATGATCTGGCAGGACGGACAGGGCCACGTCCAACGCGACGGCGCCGCGCGCACCCTCAACGTCATCGACAACCTCACGCACGACAAGAAAATTCCCGTCATGATTTCCATCTTCATCAGCCCCGGCTTCGTCGGCACGGAACGCTGGCGCAGTATCGAATACGATTCGGTCAACGACACCTACGCCCGCTACCTGCGCGACGAAATCCTGCCCGAAGTGGCAAAAAAGTACAAGATCCGCATGGATTCCTACAGCCGCGCCATCGCCGGTAACTCCTCCGGCGGCATCTGCGCCTTCAACGCCGCCTGGTTCATGCCCGATCAGTTCAGCCGCGTCATCAGCCGCGTCGGCAGCTTTACATCCATTCAATGGAAGCCCGGCGTGCTCGATGGCGGAAACGTCTATCCAAACATAGTGCGCAAACAGGCCAAACGGAATATCCGCATCCACATGACCGACGGCAATGAGGATCTGGAAAACAACCACGGCTCATGGCCTCTGCAGAATATCCAAATGGTGAATTCGCTCAAGATGCGCGAATACGATTTCCACTTCTTCTTCGGCAACTCCGCGCACGGTTCATCTCAAGGGAATGCCGACTTGCCCGACGCCATGGTCTGGTTGTGGCGCGATTACGATCCCGCCAAGACCGAGCAGGTATACACCATGGACCCGGCCGAAAAATCGAAGCCGTATTTCCGCGTCGCCACGCTCAACCGCGAATAGGCCACAGGCCCCCGCAGCCTGCGTAGCTAGTCGTCCAGGTCGTAGTCGCCCGGTTCCAGAACCACTTCCAGGTTCCCGTGCGTTTCCAGCGCATAAATCACCGGCGACACCATCTTGCGCGCCAGCAGCAGAACCACTTTCTGCTCGCCGCCTTGCTTGTCGGTGTAGGTGAGCGTCAGCACGCGTTGCTTGTCCTCGCCAAAGGGATTCAGGTTCGGCATGCCGGGCAGGGCGGGTAACAGCGGAAGCTTCGTCTTCTTCTTCGGCTCAGCCGCTTTGGCCGCCGCCGTCTTATCGACGAACTCCTCGCGATAGCTAGCCGTGCGCACACGGGCCAGCGGAATCACGATCTCGCCCTCTTTGGAGAGGAACTGCAGTTCGTTGTGCTTGGGCTGGAACAGATGGCCCTCGGTCTTCTCCGGCACTTCGCGCACGGTGCCGCTCACATACATAACCTCGGAACCCCGTACCTTCGCCGCCAACGGCAACGCGGTGCACAGGCTCACTGCCAATATGAAACAAATCCCCAGCACAGTCCGACGCATGTTTCCTGCCTCCGCTGGAACCATCGGCGGAGAAGCCGGGAAACTTTATCCGCGTCAGCCAGCTCCCTACGGCGTAAAGCCAAGATCCTCGTAGTACGCCTTCGGCCGCTCAAAGATCGGGTTACGGAAAAACAGCGCCACGAACGGATTCACGTCTGGCACCTCCTCGCTTGTCCCGGTCATGTACTGCACGGCCTCCCCCTGCGCGGCAAACCCCACCACCGTCGCTGCCAGCGGCCCAATCCCAGCCAAATACGCGTGCGGGTTCGCCGGCAGGCTCGACACCTGCGCAAGCGCCAGATCGTGCCGGTACACCGAAGTCGCCTCCAGCATATTCGCCGCCCGAATCAGCAACGAGTTCGACGGGTTCGGCACCGTTTGATCGCCCCGCGCCATCTGGAACAGCGTCCGCTTCACCGGAACTCCGGGCAGCGTGGCCGACTTCAAATGCGGCGCGAAGCTCGCCGGCGCCCCCGGCGATTCAACCCATTCCATATCGGCAACAAAGGTCTGCCAGGCGGCCTGCAACGGGTTGCTCACCACACGCACTTCTTCATACCGAAAGGGAAGTCCGCCGCCTGCCTCGAATTCCGGAAAGCCCAACTGCTCCAGCAACGTCCGTAATTCCGCTTGCCGCTCGCCGCCATACAGCATCGTCGGCACAGCCGAGCCTCCGCCCACATTCAGCGTCGCCGCGCCCAACTCCGGCTCCACCGCATGCAGCAGCGTTCCATAAAATGCGCCCAGCGATTGCCCGATATAGTACGTCCGCGCCCCGTTCAACTCCGGCCGCCCGTCGCCATCGAGGTCCACGCCTTCGCGAATCACCCGCAGCAACTGCATCAGGTCGGCCGCCGTCTGCCGCACGCAGTCCCGCGTCAGCACCAGCGCCTCGGGCGCCGCTTGGATGCACCCCTCGCCTGAATCGATCGCGCCGTCGCCATTGCGGTCGATCCCCCTCCCGCGCGCCGGAATCTCCAGCCGTTCGCCGCCGGTTCTCGTCAGCACCAGTTTGGTCGCCGCACCATACCCGTGCCCATACGCATTGATCGAAACCACGGCGTACCCCGCCGACAATTGCCCAATGGCCAGCGCCGAGGGGAACCCAAACCGGCTGTCGCCAAAACCATGCCCTGCCACCAGCACCGGATAGCCGCCCGCGGGCATCGCCGTCGCCGGAAGGTAGACCGTCATCTCGATCTCGTCTTCGCCCAAGGGATTCGGCTCCCGCGCCGTGGGCGTGTCCGGCAGCAATCCTTTCTCGTCCAGGAACCGCGGCGTACGAAACGAAGCCACCGCAACACGCCGCACGCCCGATGCCGGCAAAATCGAGAGCGAGACCGGAAAAGGAATGTCTTCCGTTCGCCCGTTCGGACCAACTTCGGCTCGAAGCAATCCCGCATTGATATCGGCGATGCCGATAATGCCCTGCGTCCCGCGCAGGAATCGCGGCGCCGTCCGCAGCACCACGTTCCGCGCCTGCTCAAGAAACGCCGTCGCGCTCAGTGTCGTGAACACGCTCGCCCCGACAATGCGGTGGTTCGGTGGAAACGAACCGCCCGCCAAAAAGACAGCGGCGCTCAACTGCTCGCAATACGCCCCGCCGATCTTGCGGTCCAGACATGCCCGGAAACCCTCGTCTTCCTCCACCGGATCGCCCGCTGCATCCAACACCGCATCGGTGACGATAATCGCGTACCGCCGCGCCCCCTCGAACGGTTCATCGGGTTTGGCGTGCGCGCGGTTCGCCGTCGAGTCGTATGTCACTTCATTGATCGGCGTAATGTGCCCCGCGGGCCGCAAATGATAGCGGTCGCCCTGCACCGCATCCAGCCACACAAAGAAAATTCCCTGCCGCAGCGTCCCGGTGCGCACAGCCCCGCTGAACTTCACGCTCAACCGCGTGTTGATCGAGAACCCGTCCAGCCGGTTCAGCTCCCCGTCCAGCGCGTAAACGAAAAACGGATTGCCCGGCCGGTTCACGCGCAGGCCCGTCACCTGCCGCTCGTCGGGCACCGTCTGAAAGTCCGTCGGATACGGCCCGATTTCGCTCCGCTGCGGATTGAACTCCACCCGCACGCCCTTGGCGGATGCAATTCCGCCAGCAGCCAGTACAACAAAAAAGCAGAGAAATGTTTTTTTCAAGAAGTGCATCGGGTCTCGCTTCCCTGATTGTATTCTCTGTGTCTCCGCTTTGCTCTCCAACTGTCATGTCCCTGCGCTACAATGGTTTACTGGGATTCTTCTGATCGCCGGCCAAAGAGACTTCGCCTGCTCTGCTCCCACTTCCTGTGCAGGTGACAATGAAATGGCATCCTCAGCAGCGGCGCCGGCACGAATTCGAGAAACCACAACCCTTCCATCGCAAGCGCCGGATCCGGCTCTGGCGGAATTGGGCTCGGCTATGCGGGTGGCCGAGTCGGCGGATTGCGCAATTGATG
>JBDTVQ010000096.1:0-18545 GCA_040007195.1 Acidobacteriota bacterium
GAAGGCATTCAAGGGCCGGAACTCGTAGAAAACATGAAGAAACAGGCCGAGCGGTTCGGCGCCGAGTATAAGCACGGCACCGTCATCGAAGCCGATTTGAGCAAGCGGCCAATCCGTCTCAACGTGGACGGTGAGTGGCTGGAAACTCGCACGCTGATCATAGCCTCGGGCGCTTCGGCGCGCTGGCTCGACCTGCCGAGCGAACAGAAACTCATTGGACACGGCGTCAGTTCGTGCGCCACCTGCGATGGTTTTTTCTATCGCGACAAAGAGATCATGGTCGTCGGCGGCGGCGACACGGCGATGGAGGAGGCGAACTTCCTCACGCGTTTTGGACGCCGCGTCGCGCTGGTGCACCGCCGCAGCGAGTTCCGCGCCTCGAAGATCATGCTCGATCGCGTGAAGGCGAACCCCAAGGTGGAGTTCATCACGCCTGTGGCGATTCAAGAGGTGGAAGACAACGGCACCGGCCTGGTGACGGGCGTCACGCTCAAGAACCTCGAGACGAACGAGGTGTGGCGGCGCGAGGTCGACGGCCTGTTCATCGCCATCGGCCACATCCCGAACACCAAGCCGTTCGTCGGGCAAATCGATCTTGATCCCGACGGCTACATCGTTTCTCATGGCGGCGCCCGCACGAACATCGAAGGTGTTTTTCACGCAGGCGACGTGCAGGATCGCATCTACCGGCAGGCGATTACGGCCTCCGGCGCGGGCTGCATGGCAGCTATTGAAGCCGAGCGTTTCTTAGAGGCCGAAGGGCACTAAGCGCCGGGCTCGACGGCTCATAGCAAAAAAGCTATAATCCAGACATCCACCATGGTGTGGACAGTAGAAACCCTGAATGCCATCGTGGACGCGGAACTTGAAGACTTACCCGCGGACATGCGAGCACGTTTCCATTTCGTCTCGAAGCTGATCGAGGAGTTTGGGCTGGAGCGGGTGAAAGAACCGCACGTGAAGCATTTACGCGAGGGGCTTTGGGAGATGCGCATGCACGGCAAGGATGGTATTTCCAGGGCTCTGTGCGTAACCGCCATCGGTAGGCGCGTCGTAGTGGTCCCGGTTTTTATTAAGAAGACACCGAAGACGCCAGGCCGTGAAATTCAACTGGCCTTGAGGCGGGCAAAGGAGATTGCGCCGTGACCAAAGTGAGCGACCTTCATTCGAAATGGATGAAGAACAAGGAATACCGTAAGGCGCATGAGGAACTCGCACCTGAATTTGAATTAGCGCGCGCGGTGATCGAGGCTCGAGTAACTGCGGGCCTCGCGCAGGAGCAACTCGCGCAGTTAATGGATACGACTCAGTCGGTGATCGCCCGGCTAGAGAGTGGCCGCACCCGTCCATCTACACAGACCTTGGAACGCCTTGCAGCCGCGACAGGCACGCGTTTGCGCATCAGCTTCGAGCTTCGCCCGCCGGCATAAGTTCCGCCGCACTGGCTCACTTGCCCGCTTCAAATTCCAGCGACGCCGAGTTCATACAGTAGCGCAAACCCGTGGGCTCGGGCCCATCGCGAAAAACGTGCCCCAGATGGGCGTCGCATTTCGCGCACACCACCTCTTCGCGCGTCATTCCATGGCTGCGGTCAACCTTCACCGCTACGCTCGAATCCTCAAGCGGCTTCCAGAAACTCGGCCAACCGGTACCGGAATCGAACTTCGTGGCCGAACCGAACAACGGCGCGCCGCAGCAGACGCACGAGTATGTGCCGTCTTCGTGATGGTTCCAGTATTTTCCCGTGAACGGGCGCTCGGTCGCCGAACAACGCGTCACCTGGAACTGATGCTCATCCAGTTGCGTCCGCCACTCGGCGTCGGATTTGGCTACCTTATCCGCCAATCGGAAGCACCTTGCGGATGTCGTTATAGAGAACGAACATCACCACCATCAGCAGGAAGACGAAGCCGAACTTGAGTACGGTCTCCTTCACCTGGAGGCTGAGATCGCGGCGGAAGATCATCTCCACCAGCAGCAGCAATATCGAGCCACCGTCGAGAATCGGAATCGGCAGCAGGTTGAAGATCGCCAGGTTCAGGCTCACCATCGCCATCAGGCCGAGGTAGCTGCTGACGCCTTCCTTAGCCGCTTCGCCGGAAATCTGCGCCATCCGGATCGGGCCTTCAAGCGAACGCGGCGACATGCGGCGCTCCACGATTCCGTGCAGGAACTGGTAGATCAACCCGGCGCTCTTCACGTTCGACTTGATCGACTCGCGCAGTGCCTCGATCGGACCAAGCTGCACGAATACGAACCGCGGCTCCAACTGCACGCCGATCATCCACGACCGCTGGCCTTCCAAATCGCCTTGGGCCGGAACCACGGCCACCGTCTGATCCTTGCCGTCGCGGCGGAAGGTGATCTCCACCGGCTTGCCTTCGGACTTTTTCACGGATTCGCGAATCTTCATGGTCGACCGCACGGGCTCGCCGTTGATCGACACAAGCAAATCGCCCGCGCGCATGCCCTTGCGCTCGGCATCCATGCCCGCCTGCACGCCGCCGATCTGAATCTCCATCTGCTCGCCCCAGCCGGCCGTGCCGATGCCGTCGCGCTTATCCATCTCGGGAACGAGCGTGGTCTCTTTCTCTACGCCGCCGCGGTCATAGGCCAGACGCAGGGGCTGGCCCGGATTGCCCAGCACCTTCAGCATGATGTCTTCCCACGACGGGTACTGCACGCCGTCGAGAGCCGTGATGCGGTCGCCTTCCTGAATGCCCGCGCGCGCCGCCGCCGAATCCGGCAGCACCACGCCGACGATTCCCGAGACCGCCTGCGGTGTCGGCTTCGGATAACGGTACATGAACAGTCCGGCCAGAATCGTCACGGCCAGGACAATGTTCATAAAGGGTCCGCCGAAGACGACGATCAAACGCTGCCATCGCGGCTTGGCCTGGAACGAACGCGGGTCGTCGGCATTGGCGTCGCCCGGCTGCTCGCCGGCCATGCGCACGTAGCCGCCGAAGGGAATGAGGGAGACGCGAAAATCCGTCTCGCCCTTCTTGAAACCCAACAGCCGTGGCCCGAAGCCGAAGCTAAAGGTGTCCACGCGTATATCAAACCAGCGAGCGGCCCAATAATGGCCCAGCTCGTGAATGATGATCATCACCCCGATTAGTAGAAGAAACCAAAGAACCATATCGATTACCCGTTACCTCTTTGCATTCCCGTCAACGGTCATCACACCGCTTCGCCGCGAACCACCCGGGCTCCGGCTCCCACCGTCTGCCTCGCTCCCCTGAGGCCGACCACTTCGCGCGCCACGCGGCGCGATTCCCGGTCAATCTCCAGTATCTCGTCAACCGAGGCCGCCGTGCGGGAGGGCACACGGTCCAAGGTCTCCGCCACTACTTCCCAGATCCCCGGAAACGAAATCTTCTCGTCCAGGAAGGACTCCACCGCAACCTCATCGGCCGCGTTCAGTGTACAAGTCGCCGAACCGCCCGCCCGCTGCGCCTCATATGCCATGCGCAACAGCGGAAACTTGTCCGGCTCAGGCGGAAAAAACTCCATCACCTTTGGCTGCGACCAGTCCATCCGAGGTACCGGCGCCGACAGCCTATCCGGATATGTCAGTGCATATTGAATCGGCATTTTCATGTCGGTTGTGGAGATCTGCGCCATTACACTTCCGTCACAATACTCGACCATGGCGTGCACGCTGGAACTCGGATGAACCACCACATCCACTTCGTCGGGCGACAAATCGAACAGCCAGCACGCCTCGATTACCTCAAAACCCTTGTTCATCAACGTGGCCGAGTCGATCGTGATACGCCGGCCCATTTTCCAGGTCGGGTGATTCAACGCCTGCGCGGGCGTGATTTCCGAAAACTCTTCGCGCGGAGTGCGGCGGAACGGCCCGCCGGAGGCAGTGAGGATCAGGCGCAGCACTTCCCCGCGGCGATTGCCGCGCAGGCACTGATGCGCGCCGTTGTGCTCACTATCCACCGGAATCAACTCGACACCTCGTTCCCGCGCCGCTGCCATCACCAGGCTTCCCGATGCCACCAGAACTTCTTTGTTTGCAAGGCCGATCTTCTTGCCTGCGCGCGCGGCCTGATAGGTGGCCTGTAATCCCTCAACGCCCACAATGGCACTCATCACCGTGTCGACCTCTGCCGCCACGGCCACGGCCACACGCGACTCGGGCCGCCAGTCCAGCTCCGGCCATTCCGACCGCGGAACACCGCGGCTGGCCAACCCACTTATGAGATGCGCTAGTATCTGTTCCGTTTCTACAATCGCCACGCGTGGCCGGAATTCAACAATTTGATCGGCTAGCAGTTCGGCGTTGCGCCCCGCCACAAGCGCGTGAATGCCACAGGAGCCGGGAGAGGAGGAATTGAGCCGCCGGACGACGTCTAGCGTCGAGACGCCGATGGAGCCGGTGGAGCCCAATATGCAGAGGTTCATGCCGGATAAGGGAACGGAGATTCGGGACAGGAGTTCCCTGCCCATCCTATCACTGAAATATGTGGTGGGAAACGCTTCTGAATGCCCACAAGCGCCTCCATAAAAGGGAAACACCGGCCTTGGAGGCCGGTGTTGACTCAGTCACATTTGGAGAAGAACTCTTTGAAGGGGCGCCGGGGAGGAATTGCTTCAGGGGTCTATCAAGTGAGGTTAGTCTCGCTTTGGTGGGAGTTGCCTCCCCGGCTTGATTCCAATATTAGAATACTGTTTTTGGAATGTCAACGAAAATCTGTATCCGAAATCAGGAAGATTTCACCTCGACACCCACAATACCCTCTAACACCTTGATTGTAGAGCAAATATCTTCTTCGCCCAGGCCCTGCGCGATGGCCGCCTGAAACATTTGGCGGGTCAAAGAGGTGAGCGGAAGAGGCACACCCTGCTCACTGGCCGAGTCAAGCATGAGTCCTATGTCCTTGTGCATCCACTTGACGGAAAAATTCGTGGTGAAGTCCCGGCGAAAGATGAAAGGAGCCTTAAAGGATATTAATCCGCTCTTGGCGGCCGAGTTGTCCAGAATGTCGAGCATCAGGTTCGGCTCCACACCCGCCTTGGTCGAAAGAACCAGCCCTTCATTAAAGGCTTGCAATAAATTGGACAGCACCAGGTTTTGCGTCAGCTTGGCATGCAGGCCCAATCCGGGACCGCCGCAGTAGTAGAGCTTCTTACCCATCGCCTCGAAGTAGGGCTTGGTCCGCTCGAACACAGCCTGCTCGCCGCCAATCATGAAGGTGAGCGTGCCGCCTTCGGCCCCGGGTTTCGATCCCGTGCATGGCGCGCCGAGGAAGCTGATGCCCTGCCTGGCCAGCTTCTCGCCCATGTCGACGCTGAACGATGGAGACACCGTGCTCGTGTCGACGATGACGCCGCCCGAGGCCATACCGGCCGCAAGCCCGTCGGCGCCGAACACCACGCGTTCGGACATCGCCGTGTCGCCGACGCAGAAGAACGCGCACTCAGCGGCCGCGCCTACCTCCTTCGGCGAAGCGCAGACAATCGCGCCGTCTTCTTTCGCTAGCCGCTCCGATTTCGATGCCGTATGAGACCACACATACACGTCGTGGCCAGCGCGGCGTAGATTGCGGGCCATGGGATAACCCATAATGCCGAGACCGAGGAATCCTAATTTAGCCATAGAGCCGCCATTGTACAAGACCTACACTGGTGCCTGTGATCGCAACGCCCCGGCTGCTCTTGCGCGCTTGGACTCCGGACGACCTGGCTCCGTTCGCCGCGATGAATGCCGACCCGCGCGTGATGCTGCACTTCCCCGCTCTTCTCACCGAAGCGGAGACCGCCGCAATGATGGAGCGCAATGCGCTTCAGTTCGAGCGCCACGGTTTTGGACTGTGGGCCGTGGAGCTTACGGCGACGCGCGAATGGGCGGGGTTTATCGGACTCAACGTTCCGCAGTTCGAAGCGCCGTTCATGCCGTGCGTGGAGATCGGCTGGCGCCTGGCGGCTCATTTCTGGAACCAGGGCTTGGCCACCGAAGGAGCGCGCGCGGTCCTTCGCTTTGGCTTCGAAACGTTGGGGCTCGAGGAGATCGTCTCCTTCACCACGGCCGGCAACCAGGCGCCGCGGCGGGTGATGGAGAAAATCGGAATGGTTCGCGATCCAAGTGAGGACTTCGAACATCCGTCGCTACCCGAAGGCCACGTGCTACGGCGGCACGTGCTCTATCGGAAGCGGCGCGCTCCTTAACGGGAGCGTCTAGCGCATCTCGCTGATCGCGGTCGTGCGTCCAGTGAGCATGCGCAGCAGCAGGAGGTCGGAGGCGTGGAACGTCGTGATCGGCATATTGTTCAGATCTTCCTCGCGTTCGATGATGTGACGGCGTACGAGTACGCGGAATTCATCGATCGAGACTCCCAGATGGCGCGCGGCCTCCATCTCGTTGAAGTACGGCTTCGAGCGTGCAGTGGTAGCGGCCATATAGTTTGGTTGTGTTGCCTTCAGTAAGGATTGTACGGTGATCGCGGCTCGCGCCCAATTGGGAAGAGTCCCTAATATTGGACCCCGGATAGCTGACGCCGCCGTGGGCCTGCCGTACTAGGGAGTAGTCCTTGGAGCATCGTAGTCCCATGGTGTAGCCGCCCCGCAATCGCTATCGGCGCAGGCGCACAATCGTTGCGCTCACAATCAAAGCACCCCCTGCAATCGCCCACCCGGAGGGCCTTTCGCCCAACGTCAGCCACGTCCAAAACGGGTTCAACGCCGGTTCCAGCAATAACAGCAGCGATGCTTCTAGCGCTGGAACGCCGCGCAGTCCGCGGCTGAGTAGTACGTAAGCAAGGGCAATTTGGAAGCAACCTAAGTAGGCCACGCCCAGCCAGTCCGGCACCGTGCCCGTTGGAATTCCGGAAAGAAACGGCAGGCTGATCAGGAACGCAATGGCATTTCCCGCGGCGACCGTCGAAGGGCCGCTCCCCGGGGTGTCTCGCTCCAGCCAGCGCAAGCCGGCCACCACACCCGCCCATGTGAACCCCGATAGCGCGGCCAGCAGATTCCCGCGCGCCGGGTCGGTCGCGATCGTCGTCACCGTCTCAGAATCGACAAAGAATAGCGACATGCCAGCGGCCATTAACAGGAGCGCCCATCCGTCGGCCCGCTTGACCGGTTCTTTCAGCAGCAGCGGCGCGGCCAACAATAAATAGATGGGACCGGTGGACTGGAGGAAGATCGCGTTTGCCGAGGTGGTCAGCTTGTTCGCGGCCACAAAACAAACCAGCGTCAGCGCGTAGCTCAAACCGACCAGGAGATGACGCCAATTCACCCGGCGGCGCGCTTCCGGCACAATCGCCCACAAGACTAGGGCGGCGATGAGCGAACGGCCGCCGGCGATCTCCCACGCGGCGAACGAAGAACCCTTGATGACAGCTCCACCCGTGGAGAATAGGAAGGCCGCCAGTAACAAACACGCGCGGCTCTTCAAGGCGTCACTCGGCATGCGGAATTCCGGAGAGTAACACGGACCCCGCCACTCATGGCAATCTAGAGAGACGCCCGCGGACAGCGCCCATGCTCCCCCTTCGCACCACAAACGCTCAGAATATCGGCGCGCGGCCGTACCAGGAAGACTGCTTCGCCATCATTGAAGCCGATTCCCTCGCTCCCGAACAGCAGCGTTGCCTGATGGCGGTGATCGCCGACGGCATGGGCGGACTGGCGCACGGCGACGCCGCGGCGCGCCGGGCGGTGCAGGTGTTTGTCGAAACCTTTGGCGCGCGAAAGCCCAACATGCGCATGGAGCAGGTGCTCCGCGGCTCGCTGCTCGCCGCCAACACGGCCGTTGCGCGCGAAGCCGAATCGCGCAAGGTGCCGGGACAGATGGGCACCACGCTCATTGCCGTCGCCATCCGCGACGACAAACTCTATTGGGTCTCCACGGGCGACAGCGGCTTGTACCGCGTGCACGCCGGCCACTTCGAACGGCTGAACCAGGCACACGTGTTCGGGGCGTTCCTCGACGAGCAGGCCCGGCAAGGGGAAATCTCGGAAGAGCTGGCGCGCGGCAATCCGCATCGCGAAGCGCTCACCAGCTATGTCGGCATGTCGCGCGATCCGGAGATCGACACGCCCCCCGAGCCTCTGGCTTTGAGCGATGGCGACCTGATCCTGCTGGCAACCGACGGTCTGTTCAAGACGCTTTCGGTGGCCGAAATGACGATGGCGCTCACCGAGCCCGGCGATCCGGCCGAAGCCCTGGTAAGGAAGGCACTCGGCGCCGGCCTGGCGCAGCAGGACAATGTGACCGTCGTCGCCGTCTGTTGCGGAACGGCGCAGCGTGGAGCCGTGCTTAAACTCGACGACCAGGAAGAGACCGCCGAGATGCACAAGCCGGAGATTCCGCCCGTTGCAGTCGAGGCCCCGCAAGTTCCCACGAGGAGCGGCGGCGGAAATAAGTGGATGATATTGGGACTGGCCGCCGTAGCCATTGCCGCGGCGTTCTATTTGATGCGGTAGGCGGCGCCAAGGCAGCGGCGGCGCGTTCGCATCGGGCAACGAGAGGCAACCGGAGCCAGCCGCCCTCCACCTTACTTCGCCGCTTCGATCGACTCGACCTTGATAATGCCCGTCTTCTCGTAGAGCGTACCCTTCACCGTCACCTTCTTGCCCGCGAAGGCTTCGGGCGATTTCTGGTCACTCAACTTGTAAACCTTCTTGCCATCGTAGAGCGCATACTTGCTGCCCAACTCACGCACGCACTTGCGCACGCATGCCGGGTCCGGGCCCATATTCATGGCCGTGTGGCCCATCTTGCACATATCGTCGGTGATCACTCCGGTGAATGTGGCCGGAGCGGCGGAAAGCAGCGCCGTCGCGGTCAGGATAAGAGCAAAGCGTTTCATGGTTTCTCCTTCGATGTAAATTCGCTGAGTATCTGCGTGGGGCGCACGACGCGCCGCCACAGTTGGTCGGCCTGCGCCGCCGTAATCGGCTCGCGCAGTTGAAAAGTAAAATCCCGGCGCCCCCCATAGTGGACGCGCGAGCGTTCGAATGTCGTAAGCGTCAGTTCGTAGGGGCCCGCACTGGAGACATTTTCGAGATCGGCCCACTGCCATGTGCGCGAGAGCGATTTCGACTGAAAGCTCATGCCTTCTTCTCGCATCTCCAGCGTGCCCACGTCACCGTTGAAGCCCTTCAGGTGCTTGGCCGGTAGGCTCCATAGCGGCTTGGCCTCGCTTGCGAACGCCGCCACATACTTACGATCCAACCCGGCGCGCAGAGTGTCGCCCGCTGCCTCCACCGACGCGCCCGCGGCCAGCCGGAACCGCATCTCGCGATCGGCACCGAGCCTCATCCAGCGGTCCTCATAACTAAGCACTACGAGTTCCTTCGCGCTGAGTGTCACCTGTTGTGCATCGGCCCACTTCCAGGCGAAATTATGCGGTTTCTTACGCGGCTTCTCCCGCGCGCCCTCCGCATATTCGATGCCCTCCGCGGTGATTGCGATGCTGCCGCTACA
Organism: Acidobacteriota bacterium; assembly: GCA_040007195.1. Lineage (GTDB taxonomy): Bacteria > Acidobacteriota > Terriglobia > Bryobacterales > Bryobacteraceae > JAFLBB01. The sequence goes on from JBDTVQ010000096.1 coordinate 9,449, forward strand.
ACTTCCTTTGCGATGATCGTGCCGCGCCGGCAAGGTCACCGTTTCGGCGTGCAGCGCCACGGCCAGCACTAAGCCCGCGAGAGTTCGCGCTTCAATTCGAAATTCCATTTCCATACCTCATAAATTGCCGGATAGACCACCAGCTCCAAAACAAACGACGTCAAAATGCCGCCCAGCATCGGAGCCGCAATGCGCTTCATCACATCGGCGCCCGCCCCGGTTGACCACATGATGGGAATGATCCCCAGGAACATCGTCGCCACGGTCATGAACTTCGGGCGAATGCGCTTCACCGCGCCGTGCAGAATCGCCTCCTGCAGAGCGGCGAGATTCGTCAACCGGCCCGCCTTCTTTGCCTCGTTATAGGCGATGTCGAGATAAAGCAGCATGAACACGCCGGTTTCGGCATCCACGCCCATCAGCGCGATCAGGCCGACCCACACGCCGATGCTCATGTTGTAGCCGAGCCCGTAGAGCAGCCAGATCGCGCCGACGGCCGAGAACGGAACCGCGAGCAGAATGATGCCCGTCTTGGCGAACGAGCGCGTGTTTATGTAGAGCAGCATCACGACGAGGAACAGTGTCAGCGGCAGCACGATCTTCAACTTCTCGCGCACGCGCGCCAGGGATTCATATTGCCCGCTCCACTGGAGCGAATAACCCGGGGGCATGGTCAATCCGGCGCTCACCGCGCGCTTGGCATCGTCGACGTAGCTGCCGATATCGCGCCCCGCCACATCGAGAAACACGTAGCCGCTCAGCATGCCGTTCTCATCGCGCAGCATCGACGGGCCGCTGCGCACGCGAATGTCGGCGAGCTCCGCCACCGGAATCTGCGTCTTACCGCCCATCGCCGGCACCAGCACGCGGCCGAGGCTCGCCGCATCCGAACGGAAGTCGCGATGGTAGCGGACACTCACCGTGTAGCGCTCGCGGCCCTCAATCGTGGTCGTCACCGGATCGCCGCCAATAGCGGTCATCACCACCATCTGCGCATCGTCGATCGATAGGCCATAGCGCGCCAGGCTCTCGCGCTTCCAATCGAGATCCAGAAAATAGCCGCCCGCCGTTCGCTCTGCGAACACACTGCGCGTGCCGCGAACATTGCGCAGGATGTTTTCCAGCTGAAGTCCGATCGCGTCAATCTGCTTGGTGTCCGCGCCGAACACCTTTATGCCCACCGGCGTGCGAATGCCCGTAGTCAACATGTCGATGCGATTCTTGATCGGCATCGTCCAGGCGTTTGACGTGCCGGGAATCTGCAGCGCCTGGTTCATCTCTTCGACGAGTTGCTCGGTCGAAATGTGGTCGGGCGTAATGTGGCGCAGCGCAGGCTTCAACCACTCCGGCGCGTGCTCGCTGTACCAGGCCGGATGCTTGCGCCACTCCTCGTGCGGCTTCAGCAACACCACCGTTTCCATCATCGAGAACGGCGCGGGATCGGTCGGCGTCTCCGCTCGGCCCGCCTTGCCGAGGACGCTCTTTACTTCAGGAAATTGGCGCAGAATGCGGTCCTGAACCTGCAACAGATGCTGCGCCTCACCCACCGAAATGCCGGGCAGCGTCGTCGGCATGTAGAGCAGTGAGCCCTCATCCAGCGGCGGCATGAACTCCGAGCCAAGCCCCTGATAGACGGGGACGGTGATCGCCACCAGCGCCACGGCGCCCACGATGACGGTCCACTTCCATCGCAGCGAGAGCGCGCAGACGGGCTCGTAAAGCCTAATCAGCACGCGCGAAATCGGATGGCGCTCTTCCGAATGAATCGTGCCTACAAGCACCGACGACGCCAGCCGCGCCAGCCAGCGCGGGCGAAAGTCGAAGTTGCGCATGTGCGTGAACGTCAGCCGCATGGCCGGATCGAGCGTGATCGCCAGCACGGCCGCGATGATCATCGAGAAATTCTTCGTATAGGCGAGCGGCTTGAACAGGCGGCCTTCCTGAGCTTCCAGCGTGAGTACAGGCAGGAACGACACGGCGATGACCAGCAGCGCGAAGAAGCTCGGCCCGCCGACCTCCTTCACCGCGGCGATCACCACATCCCTGTAGTCCGCACGGCGCCCATCGCGTTCCCACTCCTCCAACTTCTTGTGTGTCTGTTCCACGACGACAATGGCCGCGTCCACCATCGCGCCAATCGCGATCGCAATGCCACCCAGCGACATGATGTTCGACGTAATGCCCATGCCGTACATCGGAATGAACGAAATCAGGATCGCGATGGGAATCGTGACAATCGGAATTACCGCGCTCGGCACGTGCCATAGGAAGATGAGAATCACCAGCGAAACCACGATCAACTCTTCCGTGAGCGTGCGTTTCAGCGTTTCAATCGAACGCTCGATCAGGTCTGAGCGATCATACGCAGTCACGATCTTCACGCCCTTCGGCAAGCCCGGTTCAATCTCGCGCAGCTTCGCTTTCACACGATCGATCACTGCCAGCGCGTTCTCGCCCTGGCGCATCACGACGATGCCGCTCACCACATCCCCCGTCCCGTTCCAATCGGCCACGCCGCGGCGGATATCGGGGCCGAGCGTCACCGTGCCCACATCGCCGACACGCACCGGAACCCCGGATTCATTGGTCGAGAGCACAATGCGCTCGATATCGGCCGCCGCCCGCACATAGCCGCGCCCGCGCACCATATACTCCGCGCCGGACAACTCCACCAGCCGCCCGCCGACATCGCTGTTGCCGCCACGCACGGCATCAGCGACCTTGCCAATGGAAATGTTGAGCGCCTGCAGCCGGTTCGGATCGACGTTCACCTGGTACTGCCGCACGAAGCCGCCCAGCGCGGCGACTTCGGCCACACCCGGCACGGCCTTCAGGTGGTAGCGCAAATACCAGTCCTGTACGCTGCGCAGCTCGGCAAGCGAGTGCTGGCCGGATTTATCGATGAGGACATACTGGAAGACCCAGCCAAGCCCCGTCGCATCGGGCCCGATCTCCGTATTCACGCCCTGCGGCAGTTTTGGCAAAACGGCCGAAAGAAACTCCAGCGTGCGCGAGCGCGCCCAATAGATATCGGTGCCCTCTTCGAAAATCACGTAGACATAAGAGAACCCAAAGTCCGAAAATCCACGCACGTCTTTCACGCGCGGCGCGCCGAGCATCGCCGTCACAATCGGATACGTCACCTGGTCTTCGAGAATGTCCGGGCTGCGGTCCCAACGCGAGTAGATGATCACCTGCGTGTCGCTCAAGTCGGGAATCGCATCGAGCGGCACTCGGTGCATCGCCCACCATCCGCCCAACGCCAGCGCCGCTGTGAATAGAAACACGAGGAACCGGTTATGCGCGGAGAACTCGATGATGCGGTCAATCATGCTTGTGCTCCGCGGCGGGCGGCGCCGGCTCAGACGGCCCGCTAGCCGCCCCACTGGACTTCAACTGGCTCTCCGAATCGATCAGGAAGTTTCCGCTCACCACAATGCGGTCGCCCGGCAGCAGGCCTTTCAACACCGCCACGCGATCGCCCGATGTCTCGCCCGTCACCACGTCGCGCGGTTCGAAATAGCCTTCACCACGATCGAGAAACACCCGCTTACGCAGACCGGAATCGAGCACAGCGCTCGACGGCACCATCACCTGCGCGGTCCTTGACAGGCGGAATTCGACGTCCACGAACATATCGGGCTTCAGCATCAAACCGGGATTGTCGAGCTCGAGCCGCACCTTAATCGTGCGCGTCACCGGATCCACCTCCGGCTGCACGAACGTGACGCGCGCCTGCATGGCGCGGCCTTGCGTGTAGCTGCTCGTCACGCTCGCCATTGCGCCCGTCCGAATATCAGCGGCTTCGTACTCGTAGAGATCGGCAATGATCCAGACGTGCGAGTAGTCGACGATCGTGTACAAATCCTTATCCGGCTTGGCCATCTGATGCGGAAATGCATTGCGTTCCGTGATCAGCCCCGCGTGCGGCGAATAGAACGGCAATTCACGGATGGCCTTGCGCGACTGTTCGAGTTCGGTGATCTGCTGCGGCGTCATCTCCCACTGCTCCAACCGGTGGCGCGCGGCGGTCACCAGCGACTCCATCTGCTGCCTGTCCTCTTCACGCGAACTGCGCTGCATGGTTTCGCGCGCGCGCAGCGCCAGAAGGAACTCCTGCTGGCTCGCGAATAATTCCGGGCTGTACAGCGTGAGCAGCAACTGGCCGTGCGTTACGGCTTGCCCTACATAGTCCGCGTACACGTTCTCAATCCAACCTTCCGTACGCGAATGCACGTGATGCACGCGGCGTTCATCGATGGTCACGCGGCCCACGGCCCGCAGCGTGCGCGAGCCGGATGCCACCTCGGCGACGCCCGTCTTCACCCCGATGAGTTGCTGCTTCTCAGTCGAGATCTGGATGGTGCCCGGCGAGAACGAAGCCGGATCGTTCTCGTACATCGGGACAAGGTCGTCGCCCGTCTCCGGATTCATGCCCGGATTGTCCGAACGATAGGCGGGGTGCTGCGGGTCGTAGTAGTAGAGAACCTTGCGGTTGTCCGGTTCCGCGGCGGCCTTGGCAGCCGAATCGCCTTCATACACAGGTACCAGCGGCATGTTGCAATCTGGCGCAATACCCGGCTTGTCGGACTTATACCAAGGGTGCATCGGATCGATGTAATAGAGCACCTTGCGATGCGGCGTCGTGTCGGCCGGCGCCACCCGGCGGGCGAAGTACCAGCCACCGCCGAAACCCACCGCAATCAGCAGTGCAAGACCGAGACCGCGCTTCATAATCGCGCTCCTGTCATCTCTTCCAATCGCGCTACGGCAAGTGAAAAGTTCAGCATCTCCTCGTAGTAGCTGAGTTGGTAGTCGAGCACCGTTTGAAAGTTCATCAACACGCTCAGAAGATCGACCGTGCCCGTTTCATAGCTCGACAGCGATGACTCAAGCGCGAGGCTGCCCTGCGGGACAATGCTTTCTTCGTAGAGCCGCATCAACTTCTCCGACGTCTGCGCCATCAGGTACTCGTCCTTCACGCGAAACGCCAGGCTTTGCGCTGTCGCGGCAAGAGTACTGCGCGACTCGGCCACCATCGCCACCGACTCGGCCACCATCGGGCGCTGCTTGCGGAGCCACGAGGTGGGCAGCTTGAAATCCACGCGAAACATGTACATATCGCGCATCGAACCCATGTTGAAGTAGCCGCCTGTGACGGCGTAGTCGGGATAGACATCCTTCCGCGCAAGGTTGAGGGCAATCTGGTTGCGCGCGATGATCTTCTCGTCGCGGCGCAGCATCGGCGAGCGCTCGTTGGCGAGTGCGAACAAATCTTCGAGCGACCGCGCCAACGGCAGAGGCTTTTCCACGGTCACCCGGCCCAACTCGTCCCCCGGCTTGCGGTTCAACAGACTCAGCATCTCGGCCGTGCGCGCGGCGCGCTCGCGTTCCAGTTGAATCAGTTTCGTTTCGAGAATCGACAGCTGCGTCTGCGACTTGAACACGTCCTGCTGCGCCGACTTCCCGCTCGCATAGCGGATTTCGGTGATGCGCAACAGCCGCCGCAGCAGCGATTGATTGCGCCGCAAGACGTCTTCGGCCAGGTACGTAAAACCAATCTTGTGCCAGGCCTGCTTCACACGCGAAACAAGGCTGAGTTGCACCGCCTGATACGCTTCGAATTCGGCATTCGCCTCAGACTCGGCCACCTCGCCGCGCAGCTTACGCTTACCGGGAAACGGGAACTCCTGCGTCAGGCTGAAACCGATGTTCGAAGTGGGTTCGACACCGATCGCCGCACCGGGCCACGGGCGGCCGTTCGAATTCCAACCGGCGGAGAGTGTGGTCTCCGGCAGTGACGAAGCTTGCGAAGGGCGCAGGCGTGCAGCCTCATAGCGCTTCTGCGCCGCGATCACTTCCGGGCTACGCGTGAGGGCTTCCTGGATCAGGTCCTCAAGCGACAACGATTGCGCCTGCAGCGACAATGCAGCCAAGGCCAGCAGGCCAAGTGGTGCTTTCATGATGACTCTCTCTCAAATACAAGCGACGGGGAATACGGCCGCGAGAAGAGAGAGTGTCAGATGCGGAGCAAAGTGATGAGGAAGGGCGTGTGAGACGCCGACAGGCTGGCTTCCAGACGGTCGAACGCGGGCACCGGCAAAAGCATCATCGGAAGCGCCACGACGGGCATGGCCTCGGCGACGCTCACGCTCAGTGTGGCTTTGCTTTGCTCAATCGCCACCTGCACGTCGGAACAACTGGAGTTGTGCTGATGTTGCGGAGCGTTTTTCTGCGAGGGACAGCAGTTGTGGGCCGGCGATTTCACTGGTGCATCGAAGCATGCCTGGCATGGTCCGGCGGCAACCGCGAAGGCCAACACGAGAACGCAAAAAAAGCGCAGCGTTTCGGTGAATCGTTGCGGCCTCATACTCCGACCTTACTACCGTCCGCCCGGTGGGCGCAAGCTTTGCGCTGTGTAGGGATGGCGCTTCTGCCACTCGGCCCAGTCCATTTCCAGGCCCAATCCGGCGCGCGTGGAGAGCGCCGCGCTCCCCTTTTCGATGATCGGAAACGTGCCGCGTGTGAGCGGCGTGAACACCGGCTCCATCGCCGCGTCCCACTCCTGCATCAGAAAGTTCCGCACCGCCGCCATCGAGTGCAGCGAGGCCACGTGCGCCACCGGACCGTAATACATATGCGGCGAAATTTCAGCGCCGTAGACGTCGGCGAGCGCGGCGATCTTGCGAATCTCCGAGATGCCGCCGCAGTGAATGACGTCGGGCTGCACGATAGACGCACCACCCGCATCAAGCAACTGTTTGAACTCGTAGCGCGAGACGAGTCCCTCGCCGCCCGCCAGTGGCACGGGGCTCTGCTTGGCCAGCGCACCCAGGGCTCCGGGCATCTCGCGCCATGTCGGCTCTTCGATGAACAGGGGCCGGTACGGCGCGACAGCACGCGCAAACTCCAACGCCGAGCGGGCGCTAAAGGTTTCCCAAAGCTCCAGGCCGATGTCGAGCGCCGGTCCGCCGCCTTTGCGTACGGCTGCAACCTCGGCCGTCAGGCGCTCGAGTCGCTCGGCCTCGCTGCCGCCTTTGGGCAGCACCCATTTCACGCAAGTCCATCCGGCAGCGCGCGTCTCAGCGGCGAGCTTCGAAAGACTCTCCGGCGTGCGCGGCGTGAGTTCCTGGCTCCAATGGCTGAAGTAGGCGCGCAGCACCGGGGGCTCCGCCGCGCCCAGCAGCGCCCACACCGGCCGATCGAGCGACTTCCCGGCAATGTCCCAAAGCGCGATGTCCACGGCGGCGAGCGCCGTCATCAACACCGGCCCGTTGCGGTAGCGCGAGAGCTGATAGTAATTCCGGTTCCAGTGCTCTTCAATACCCGAAGCGTCCTTGCCCACCAGATAAGGCGTGAACCATTGGATCGCCTGCTCGACAATCTCCACGCGCCCGCTGACGGAACCTTCGCCCAACCCAACGATGCCGCCATCGGTTTCGATTTCGAGGAACAGATAGTCGCGCCGGCCGATGGTGTGCTTCCGCGTGACGAGCTTCTTGATCGTCAGCTTCGGCACGGCAGCGCGAAGCAACGGCAGAGCCGTCAGCAGCAGCGCGCGCCGGTTCACGGGATGATCACCGCTTTGCTCGAACGCCACAGCTTCACGGTTTCGAGCGCTTCGTTCACCTCGGCCAGCGGGAAGCGATGCGTGATCTGCGCGGCGAACTTATCTTTCCAGTGCGTCGAGTCGAGCAACCGTAGCGCCATATCCGTGTGCCGCGGCTCGAAGCCCCAACTGCCGCGCACTTCCAGTTGCTTGCGCGTGATGATGTGCGGGTTCAGCATGATGCTGCCTGAGTCGGCGTATTGGCCGAGCACCGCGAACTTGCCGCCATCGCGGCAAAGCTCGATACCTTCGGGCACGGCGCTGGGATGGCCGACGCACTCGACGACAACATCCGCACCATACGGCCCAGCCACGGCAAGCACCGCGGCACGACGTGCTTCCGGTGTCTTGTACTCTTCAATCGAGATCGCCGCATGCGCGCCGAACTCCAACGCGGCTTTCAAGCGATGCTCAGGGCCGCCCGTCACAATCACCTTCTCCGCCCCCGCCTGAATCGCAACCGCAAGCGCCGCCATACCCACTGGTCCCGTGCCCTGCACCACCACCGTGTCCCCAGGCGTCACCGTGCACCGCTCCAGCCCGTGAAGCGCCGTGGTCAACGCACAGCCCGCACCGATTACCGCTTCCGTAGGCAGCGTATCCGGCAAGCGAAATAGCGAGGAACCGGCGCGCAAATGAATGTACTGGGCATAGCCGCCGCGCAGGTGCGGAGCCTCGTCGACGTTGTAAGAGATGCCATATGCTTTGCGCGACACGCACCGCGTCGGCTGGCGTTTCTGGCGGCAGTAGTAACATTCTCCGCATACGATCGAACTTGCCCAAGTGACGCGGTCGCCTACCGCAAGCGCGCCGCCGCGCCAATCCTTCTCGAGACCCGCACCGAGCGCGACAATTCGCCCCACGGTTTCGTGGCCAAGGATCACCGGAATCGGAATCGTGAGCTCGCCCTTCCACAGGTGGACATCGGTACCGCAAATGCCCGCCATCTCGACGCGAATGATCGCCTCGCCGGGACCTGCCATAGCGGCAACGGGATAAGTACGAATCTCGAGCGGCGCGTTGTACGCGCACAGTACGGCTGCTTGGGATGTGATGGACATGATGGGAGTGCTACGGGAGAGTGTAGCGAACCAGCGCGGCTTCCAGTTCCTCGCTCGAAAACCCGAACGGCCCGGGACGCGTCTTGAATTTCACGCGGCCGTCGCGGCCGATCATGTAGATACGGTCGGGCCAGCCGGTGTAGGCACGCTCGGTCGGATTGTCGATGCCATCCAGCAGCGCCGGAATATGGATGCCCAACTTGCGCACGCACGAGGCGGCGACGTTGTTGCGCTCACCGTCCGACGCCGGCGAGGCGAACAGCACGCCGTCGCGCTCGTTTGAGGGAAGCTGCCACAGGTCGGTCGGGTGCGCTTCCTGGATGTAGACGATGTAGAAGTTGGCGCGGCCCCGGTAGGCCTCGTACAGCTTGTTGAGGGCGGGAACCTCCCGCCGAAAGGGCGGTCAAGTATAGCTGCCGAAGATGAG
>JBDTVQ010000097.1:0-18531 GCA_040007195.1 Acidobacteriota bacterium
AGCTTTCCCGGAGGGGGAAGTTTTTGTAGAGCGAAAGGTCGAAGTTGCTCTCGCCGTTGATGCGCACCACGTTGCGGCCCAGGGTGCCGATGTTGCCCAGCAGCGGCTGCGAAAGGCCGAGGCTGTTGGCATAGGCGGAAATGGGCACCACGCCGTCGACGTTTACCGTTCCCGAGGGGGCCCCCGCCGATTGAGACGGCTGGAACGTGACGTTGAGCGGGCCAGCGACGTTGGGACGGACGGCGGCGCCGGCGCCATAAATCGATATCGGATCAGTCACACCGCGCCGCCCACCGGCGAGCAGTCCCACGGGGAAGCCTCCGCGAAAACTGGTGATGCCCGAAAGGCCCCAACCGCCCAGCGCGTGCTTGAGCAGCGCGGTTTTGGAGTGGCGGAAATACGGGCTCTCCCAGTCGAAGGAAAGAACCAGGCGTTGACGCAGATCGAACTGCGAGGCAGCGCGGTTGTTGCCGTGGTTAAACGGGTCCTGCTGATTGCCCGAATCGTTGGAAAGGGCGCCCAGGACATCGGAATTATCGTCGATTGATTTCGACCAAGTATAGGCGGCCAGGAGGAAGAAGTTGCTCATCCGCTTCTGCGCCTCCAACTGCAGGCCGTGATAGATGGAACTGGCCGACCCTTCGACATAGGCGACGTTGTTGTAGCGCGGATCGATGCGAAGGCTCTGCCGCGCGGCATTGCCGTTCAATCCCGCGAAGGTCCCCGTGAATTGCGCAAGGCGCGCCGTTTCGTCGGCGACGCTCGTGGCCGGAGAGACCCGCTGGGCCACCGGGTTGATGTCGCGCGTTCGCGACAGGCGGCTGCCTTTGGTGCCTACGTAGGATGCCTTCCACACGATGCCCAACTGCTCGCGTTGTAATCCGAAATTCCACTGCTGGGTTTGGGGATTCGGCAGGTCTTGCGAGATGGCCGGCGAAACGGCTCCGAAGTTCAGTGATGCGGCCGGGAGTTGGCCCACTTGTGCCGCCGTCGAGGTCTGCAGCGCCGACGTCCCGCCGACGAAGTTCGCAAAGGAGTTCGCGCCGGTAAACAGGGCCTGCCCCGACAGCGTACCGGTGAAGATCAACGGGGGCAGGAAGCGCTGGTTCGTAATCGGATTGAGGAAGATGAAGTCATAGGCAATGCCGTAGCCGCCGCGCACGACGGTCTTCTGATTGCCGAGAGGCGTCCAGGCAAAACCCAGGCGGGGAGCCCAGTTGGTATTGCTGCCAAACGACGGCTTGCCCATCTCGAGCAGACCCAGCGGACCCGCGCCCGCCGCGCCGTAAGAATTGCGATTGTCCAGATTGAGGTTCGAGATGCGGCCGTTCACCTCCGTCGGCCCGCCGGCCCATTCCATGCGCATGCCCAGGTTCAGGGTGAGGTTCCGCTTGACCTTCCAATCGTCCTGAAAGAATGCGAAGGTGTTCCGCACGCGGTTTTCGCGCGCCGTGTTGCCGAAGCGCTGCTGCCATGTGGCTGGCCGGCCTTGCGCAAAATCAGCCCAATTGGGGAACGTGTAGACGCCCCGCACCGCGGCGTCGAGCACGGAATCGGCCTGTAGATAGTAGTACTCGAATCCTGTCTTGAAATTGTGCGCGCCGTGGATGAACGAGAAGTTGTCGGTGAATTGGAAGGTGCGCTGTTCCCGGCCTTGCGGCTGACCGTCCCATTGGCCGAAGTTAGTCACCTCACCGCTGCTGAAATTGATCTTGGGACCGAGGGCGTAAGGCGTGTCGGCGGGGAAATACGCATCCGCCTGGCCGAAGCCGAAGCGGAACTCGTTCACTCCGAACGCCCCGATGGTGTGAGTCTCGGCGAGCGTGGCCTGGCGCGGCTTGGCCTGGGCCGTAATGCCAAAGCCCGGCAGATCGGAGCCGATAAACGTGAGGCCCGACGACGAATCGATAGAGGCCGTATCCGAGTAGCGGGCCCACAAGGTGTCATTCCGGCCGATGATCACGTCGCCGCGGAGCGAATACTGCCAAAAATCGCTGATCGTGGGGCTTGCCGTTTCCAGCAGGCCGGTGGGACTGGTGGGGATCTGATACTGCTGCAGGAGCGCGCGCGACGTCGGATCCGTCACCTGCGCCAGCATGTCCGGCTTGGGAACGCGGGCGATGCGCGTGCTTCCTTCGCCGCGCTGCTTCAGCCCTGTGTAGTCGGAGAACCAGAACACACGGTTGCGCCCGTCGACCAGTTTGGGAATGTAGAGCGGGCCGCCCACGGACCAGCCGTACTCATTTCTCCGGTTGATGTTCGTCTTGCCGGTGGTGTCGAAGAAGGGCCGGGCATCCAGTTTGTCATTGCGGAAATATTCGAACAGCTCGCCATGCAGATCGTTCGTGCCGCCCTTGGTGACGTAGAGAACCTGAGAGGTCGAGTTGCGCCCATACTCGGCGCTGAAATTGTTGGTGATGATCTTTACTTCTTTGATCGAACTGAAGTTCAGTGGATTGAGCACGCCTCCGGTGCCGGTCGTCGAAACGTCGGTCGTCGTAATGCCATCCACAGTGATGTTGTTGGCTCGGCCCCGGCCGCCATTGGCGTTGAAACTGCCGGACCCGAGCGAACTGTTCGAACGCACCGGCACCACGCCGGGCGCCATCAGCGCAAACAGGTTCGCGTTACGCCCCACGGGCAACTCCTGGATTCGTTCACCAATGACCGAAGTCTGCATCTGCGCCGTTTCGGTGTCGAGCGGGCTGACCGCGTCATTGACCGTCACGGTTTCGGAGACCTGTCCCACCTCGAGAGTGAAGTGCAGGCCTGCAACCTCACCGGTGCGAACCTCGACCTGCGCCGTCGCGGTGCGGAAGCCGGCGGCCTCCACTCGAACGTCATATCTTCCAATCTTCAGCAGGTTGAAATGGAAGACGCCTGTTCCGGAGGCGTTTCCCAGCCGCGTCTCGCCTGTTTCCAAGCTCTTCAGCGTCACCTTTGCCTGGCTGACCGCTCCCGCCTGGGCGTCTAACACGAGGCCTCGCAGATCTCCCGTAATCTGTCCGTGGGCAACCGTTGACGCAGCGGCCAACAAGCAGACGGCAAGATAGGTTCGTATGCGCGTTTTCATAAACATCCTCTTTGCAATTTGGGCTGAGACTGAAGCAATTGTGGGCCGAACGTCAGACTTATTCATTTATATGGGGCTAGACTTTCCTATCGGCAAAATCGCCCCGAATTTTCACACTGAAGCTACGCTTTCGTGAACCAAATCTTCCAAGCCGTATTTCTGGCGCCCGGGCCGGGGTGGTCCGCTGCCATCTTCGCCTTATTTTTTCAGAAAAACCTTATAAGATTGGTCGGGTGTTTACGGCGGTGTTGCGCTGTAATTGTCGCTATTACCGATGTAGACAGGAGACACGATGAATCCATCTGAAGCCACCACGCCCAGCATCGACGCGCAACTGGAATCCGAGTTCAGCGCCCGTCGCCCGGCACCAAGGGCAGATGAGGAATCACCCGCCGGCCGCAGCTCGCCGGCAGCCGTTCCCCGGATGCCAGGGGCTGCAACGATGGACCTGGGCACTGGCCGTCCCGCCTCCGCGATTACCGCCGGCCTGCCACCGGCCGTTGTGGAAGCGATAATCCGCATCGACTTCACCCGGCCCTCGCTGGTCATCCGTAACAGCACCTTCGATCTTCCGGCGGCCGATTCCTGGCGCGCCCAACTGATTCCGTCGAAGGCGAAACTGGAGAGGGCGATTCGGTCTGTCGGCCGCGTGGAGTTGACCAATCATCCGACCTTCCCTTGGGTCGGGACCGCCTGGATGGTGGCCGACCGCATCGCGATCACGAACCGTCATGTGGCCCTGGAGTTCGCGCGTAAATCCGGCTTGTCCTTCCCGTTCTCTAAAGCGCCGGGCGGCGCCACGATCCTGCCGCGCGTCGATTTCCGCGAAGAAGATCAAATCAGCCAATCGGCCGAGTTCCCCGTGAAGCGCGTCATCTTTATCGAGAACAACGACGACAAATCCCCCGACATGGCCTTCCTCGAGTTCGAAAAGTCGGCGACCCTGCCCACGCCGATCGATCTGCTGACCAAGGCCCCCACGCCGGAACAGATTGTCGCGGTGATTGGATATCCGGCGAACGACCCGCGCAATCCGGCGGGGGCGATCGCCGGCGTCTTCGGCACGGTTTTTGAAGTGAAGCGCCTTGCCCCGGGGAAGGTGATGGCGAACGACGCCGGCTTCCTTTTCACGCACGACTGCTCCACGCTGGGCGGCAACTCGGGTTCCGTGGTCGTTGACGTCGAGACCGGGCGCGCTCTGGGGTTGCATTTCGGCGGGTCGTTTCAAAAGGCGAACTTCGCCGTGGAAGCGGCGCAGATCCAAAAACGGCTGAAGGCACTGAAGGTCCAGGTCTCGGTGCCGGCGTTGCCCAAACCCAAGCCAGCTCCCGACTCCAGCGGTACGGTAAAACCCGGGGCTCTGGCGGGGCGCGCGGGTTTTCAATCGACATTCTTGGGTTCGGGCTTCGAAACGCCGCTGCCGGCGGTGACCACTAACGCCCCCGGCACGGTGGCCGCCGTCAAAGGCGCCAGCGATAACGTTCTTCGCTACACCCACTTCTCCATCGTCATGAACCGTACGCGGCGATTCGCCTTCTTCACGGCCTCGAACATCGATGGTTCGAAGGCCAAGCGCGTCGCCCGCGCCACCGACAAATGGTTCCTCGATCCGCGCGTTGCCCTCAACGATCAAACGGGCGAGGAACTGTACCAGAACAACGAGCTCGACCGCGGCCATCTCGTCCGCCGCCTCGACCCCGTCTGGGGAACCGACGCGGAAGCCAAGATCGCGAACGACGACACCTTTTTCTTCACGAACTCGACACCACAGCACGCGCAGTTCAACCAGAAAACCTGGAACGATCTGGAAGATTACATTCTGGACAACGCGGGCGTGCATCAACTCAAAGTCAATGTCTACACCGGGCCGGTTTTCCAGCCGGGCGACAAGACCTACCGCGGGGTGCAGCTCCCCGAGCAGTATTGGAAGGTCGTGGCCATGGTGAAGGACGGCTCGCCGAAGAAACTCTCGGTGACCGCCTACATGCTCAGCCAGCGCGACTTACTCAGCACCCTCGAATTCGCCTTCGGCCAGTTCCGCACGTATCAGCTACCGGTGAGTGAAGTCGAGCGCCAGACCGGGCTCGATTTCGGCAAGAAATTCCGCGACGCCGATCCGCTCAACAAGGTGGAAGCGCGGCCGATTCGGGAGCTGATCTCGCTTACGAGCATCGTCACGTAGCTGGTTGGCCGACGTCCGCTACTCGGCCGCCACCGTGAATTTGTCACCCGTATCGGCGCCCCACTGGCGCATACGGTCGGCCAGTTTCTTACGTTCCGCACGGTAGCGATTGTTGTGCGCCAGGTTCACCTGTTCATACGGATCTTCATTCAGATTGAACAGCAGCCAGCTCTGCCCCTCAAACGAGCAGTACTTCCAGCCGTCCTTGGTCACGACGCCGCGCCAGGCTTTGTTGATCGAATCGCCGTGCCCGGTCGGCACCACGATTCCGGCATAAGCCGAATCGGGATCGGTGCCTGCCGCGGGACCGTGCTTCTTGTCCACCCGCACATGGCTCAAATCCCGCCCTTGCATCCAATCCGGCGGCGCAATTCCGGCCAGCCCGAGCGAGGTCGGCGCGATGTCCACGTGGTTCATCATGGTCGACGGCTGCCCGTTCTTCCAGCCCTCATACCGCGCCTGTCCGCCGCTGATGATAAACGGCACGCGGATGGACTCTTCAAACGGATTGGTCTTGCGGTACATGCCCTGCGAGCCATGCATATCACCGTGGTCGCTGAAGAAGATGACGTGCGTGTTGTCCCATTGCCCGTTCTTGCGGAGGGCCGCCACCACGCGGCCTACGTTGGCGTCCCAGTTCTCGATCATGGCGTAGTAGCCGGCCAGTTCGCGGCGCGCCCGCTCAGTGGTCTCCCGCACGTGCGGCACGTTCGGGCGCATCTCCAACTTCGCCGGGTTGTAGCGGGCCACATACTCGGGCGGCGCGACATAGGGATCGTGCGGCGGCTGCACGCTGAGCGCGGCGAAGAATGACTCGCCCTTTTGCTTGCGCTCGTCCAGATAGTGGATCATGAGCGTCGTCAGCTCATCGGTCTCGTAGCCGGGCAGGCGGTAGTGGAAGGCATCCTTACCCGCCCCGCCGTGGACCCACGAATCGTACTGGCTGTTGTTGTTTTCGTAACCGGCCCATGTTTTGAAGCCGCCACGCTTTTGCGGCGACGTGATGAAGTGCGCACCGCGGCCGTCGCGCTCGTGCCAGCCGCCCAAATGCCATTTCCCGAAATAGCCGGTGTGATAACCGTTGGCGTTGAAGACGTCGGCCACGGTCTTCTGCCCATCTGGCAGCGGGTATTCATGCCCGGGCACGCACTTGTGCGCGTACAAGCCTGTCATGAGGCTTCCGCGAAAGGGGCAGCACAGCGGCGCGCCGGAGATCGTATTGGGTAAACACACGCCCTCGCGCGCGAGCCGGTCGATATTCGGCGTCACCGCGTTCGGGTCGCCATTGAAGCCCAGCGCCTGCGCGCGATGCTGATCGCCGAACAGCCATAGGACGTTCGCCTTCTGAGGGGGTCCGCCGGCGGGCGATTGCAGCTGCGCGGCCAACGGAGCCTGCGCGAGCATGGAGGTCTTCAGAAAATCACGGCGTTCCATAGTTCGCCGCCCATTCTATACCTCAGTTGGCTGTTCGCAATGCAGGCTTCGGAGCCGCCGCCCGCGCCTTCACCAGCCGCAGCCCCAGCAGCGCCGCCAGTATCGCTCCGTAGGTCATCGGCAGCCGGATGTCGGACTTCACCAGCCACCAGTAATGCACTACGCCCGCCGCCGCTGCTACATAGGCCAACCTGTGCAGCCGCTGCCAGTTCTTGCCCAACCGGCGAATCGAAGCTTTCGTCGACGTGATTGCTAGCGGCAACAAACAGAGGAATCCCGCCATACCCGCTGTGACAAACCGCCGCTTCACGACGTCTGCCCACATCTCGGCGGGATCGAAAAACTTGTCGAGCCACACCCACGTCATCAAATGCAGGCAGGCGTAGAAGAAGGCCCACAGGCCGAGCATCCGGCGGAACCGGATGAGGTCCGGCAGTTTCAGCAGCCGCCGCGCGGGGGTGATCGCGAGCGAAGTCAGCAGAAGGCGCAGGGTCCAATCGCCGGTGCCCCGCGTGATCGCTTCGATCGGGTTTGGCCCTAGATTATTCGTGAATGCGCCATAGGCGAGCCACAAGGCCGGCGCGAGGCAGGCCAGCCACACGGCAACCTTCGTCCACTTACTCCGCACTTAGTAATACTTCTTCAGGTCCATGCCGGCGTAGAGCGACGCCACTTGGTCGCCATAGCCGTTGAACTTGAGCGTTTTGCGCTTGAAGAACTCGCCGAGCCGCCGTTCGCTTCCCTGGCTCCAACGCGGATGATCCACTTCCGGATTCACGTTCGAATAGAACCCGTACTCGCGCCCGTTGATGATCTTCCACGAGCACGCGGGCTCACTCTCTACGAGCTTGATCTTCACGATCGACTTGATCCCCTTGAAGCCGTACTTCCAGGGAATGATCATGCGCACCGGGGCTCCATTCTGATTCGGTAGTTTCTCGCCGTACATCCCAAACGTGAGCAACGTCAGCGGATGCATCGCCTCGTCCATCCGCAAGCCCTCTTTATAGGGGAACTCAATGCCCGCCTGGTCCGAGCGCAGCATGGTGCTGTCGTATGCCGTTTCAAAGGCCACGTACTTCGCCTTCGGCGTGGGCTCCACTGCCTTTAACAACTCCGAGAGCGAATACCCGATCCAGGGCACCACCACCGACCACGCCTCCACGCACCGCATCCGGTACACCCGCTCTTCCAGCGCCGAAACCTTCATCAGCGAGTCGATGTCGAACTTTCTCGGCTTGGCGCAGGCGCCTTCGACGCTCACCGACCACGGGCTGGTTTTCAACCTGCCTGCGTTGCGAACGGGATCGCCCTTCCCGGTGCCGTACTCGTAAAAGTTGTTGTAGGTGGTCGAGTCTTCCTTCGGGTTGATCTTTTCGCCCTCGGTCACGAAGCCCTTCTTCACGCCTTCCAACTTTTGCGCGCGAGCATCCACCGCCGACAGCAGCAACCCGCCCGTCGCGGCCGCGAAGAACCGCCGCCGGTTTACATAGAACTCTTTGGGCGTGATCTGGGACCAACGATATTCCGGTGCGCGCTGAATGAGCATGATTCTGCCTCCAATCCCATAATGTCACGAAGGCGGGATCTTATTCCCGTCCGACGTTATTCCGACGTTATAATGTGGGCCTCCCATGCCGAAGGCCACCCATATTCTATTTCTTGCCATTGTTTGCGCTGCGCAGATCACCGCCGCGCCGTTCACATCGGCCGACCTTTCCCGTCTCCGCACAGTCTCGGCCGCCGTTCTTTCGCCCGACGGCAAATACATCGCCTACACCGTCGACAACAACGACGTGCCCGGCCGGCCCTATTCGCAGATCTGGCTGCACAACATCGCCACAAATACTTCTACGCCGCTGAGCACCGGAAAGGATTCATCGTCGGAGCCCACGTGGTCGCCCGATTCCACACGCATCGCCTATGCAGGCAAGCACAACGGCAAATCGGCACTGATGGTCACGCCCGCTCCCGTCTTCGCGCCGAAATTCCTGGCTGAACTCGAAGGCACCAACAGCCCGCTTCCCACGACGGGCAGCCGCATCGCATGTCCCCTGACGGCCGCCGCATTGCTTTCGTTTCCGCCGTGCCCGGCCCGGAAACCGCCGACGCCACGGGCGACCCCGTCGTCATCATGCGCTACCTCTACAAGCCCGATGCCGGAGAAGGCAACACGCGCTTCAACGACAACAAGCGGCTTCATATTTTCCTGGTTGACGCCGCCGGCGGCCCCGTCCGCGCCCTCACCACTGGCACTCATTATGAGCACTCGATCGAGTGGTCGCCCAACGGCGAAGAGATCGCGTTCGTCTCCAACCGCGAACCGAACGAGGACCAGTTCTTTAACTACGATATTTTCGCCCTTCGCGTCGCGGACCTCTCCATCCGCCGCCTCACCGCGACCGAGAGCATCGAGTACAACCCGCACTGGTCGCCCGACGGCAAGACCATTGTTTACCAAGGCTGCAAGCGTGGCCTCACCGATCTCGAAACCACGATGGAAGACACGCACGTTTGGGCGATGAATGCCGACGGCACCAACCGCCGCGAACTCAAAACGCCCGACAACCGGCAGAGCGAGGCGCTGTTTTCCCCCGAAGGTGGTTCGGTGTTCTTTACCGTTCGCGAGCGAGGCAGCACTAACCTCTATCGCGCGCCGCTCTCCGGCGGCACGGCCGAATCCACCATCCGGATGCCGGGCACGATCGGCGCTTTCTCGATTGGCCGCAACGGCCAGATCGCCTACGCCTACTCCGGTCCTGGCGACACCGCGCAGTTGTATCTCGGTTCCCAGCAACTGACCAACCTCAACGCCGCGCTACTCCGCGAGCGCGAGATTGCTCCCGTCGAGTCGTTCACCTTCATCAGCAACGACAACAAGTGGGAGGTCGAGGCGTTTCTCACCAAGCCCACGGTGATGACCGAAAAATCGAAGCATCCGATGATCGTTGTGATCCACGGAGGCCCGCACGGCATGCAAGGACCGGCATTCAACTTCCGCAACCAGGTCTATGCGAGCAAGGGCTGGGCGACGCTTATGGTGAACTACCGCGGGTCAATCGGTTACGGCCAGGCTTTCTCCGACGGCGTCTTCGGCGATCAAAACGGCAACGAAGGCCAGGACGTCCTTTATGGCATCAGTGCCGCCATGCGCCGCAACTTATGGATCGACCGCGACCGCATCGGCGTCGAAGGCGTCTCCTACGGCGGCCAATTGAGCGCCTGGCTCATCACGCAGACTAACCTGTTTAAATCCTCAATCCCCACAGCCGCCATCATCAACTTAGTGAGCTATAACTACACGACTTACTACAACCAGTACGAACAGATGACCTTCGGCATCTTCCCGCACCAAGGTAACCTCATGGATACCCTATGGCAGCGCTCAGCACTCAAGTACGTGGCCAACGCTCACACGCCCACGCTGCTCGTTCACGGCGAAAACGACAACGATGTCCCCATTTCTGAAGCCGAGCAGTTCTACATTGCTCTCAAGGACGTTGGCACGGAAACGGTATTTGTCCGCTATCCGCGTGAAGGCCACGGCCTGCGCGAAGTGAAGCACATCATCGATTGGACCGACCGGTCGATTCGCTGGCACGAATCGCATTTTCCGAAGTGACGCCATGCAGGAAACGGCGGAAGGCGAGTCCCGGCGAATCTGGATCTGTGCGGCCGTCGTGACCGTTGTCGGGTGGGCGCTGCTGACCGCCTACGCCATTCATGCTTATCTGTACCGCACGCCGGAATGGCATAAATCGCCAAGCGGCGATTCCCCTGTCCGCGCCTCCAGGCTGTGGGTTACGTTTCGTGGCGCTCGCGTGCAGGCGGCGCTCCGCCAACAGGAACTTCAACTGGATCACCGGGCCCGGCCGTCGGATGGCATCGAACTTGGCAACATTCATTCGGGTTATATCGCATTTCTCAGTACCGGTTTCAACGTCACGCAACCAAGCGCGCGCGAGTTCGTCGTTTGGGGTAAAGAACGCGTCCCCATCGTTGGCACGATGCGGCGCATCAGCGGATGGGAGGATGTGGACGTCTGGATTTGCGTCCACGAAGCCTGGGCCGAGTAGATACCGTTTAGGCGGGTAGCCACCTTGCAAACCGCTTCACTGGCTCAATCATCATTCGCGCCGACGAGGTTCAGATCCGTATGGATGAAGTCGTCGCCCTTGCACAATAGCGGCTCTCCGAGAATTCTGGCGAGTGCATACGAGAAGCAGTCACCGTAATTGAGCGATGCGCGATGCCGGCCCTTGCCGAAACGGCTGAATGCCTCGCGCGCGCAATACGCCTGATCGCGATCCACGGAAACCAGTTCAAATTGCGCCCGGGCGAGAAAGGCATCGAGATCTCGCAACCCGTTAGGTCCGTATCTGGATTCGATGATCATCGAAACTTCGAGCAGGTTTGCAACGGAGAGGCGGCGCGTATCCGAATCCTCCAGAGCTTCGATGAACCGGCGGCGCTCCGGTTCACCCTGGAGGATGGCAATCAGTGCGGACGTGTCAACGACCATCAGCGTGGCAGCCCATTTTCGTCATAGCCCAGAATCTCATCGGCGGATCTCGGGTCGATCACGGGCAACCGCGCGCAATGCTCGGCAATCTGCTCTAATTCATCCGCTAAACGCCTTCGAGAGCGCTCCCGGCGGACCCTCTCCAGGCGGTCGCGGAGCGCCTTGGTGACGGCTTCTGTTTTGGTTTCACCAGTTTGCCTGGCGAGTTCGGCAGCCAATTGCTCGGCCTCAGGGTTGCGAAGATTGAGCGCCATGTCGTCGTGTAGCTTCCCAGCTACACTGTATCATGACTGTCCAATTCGGCAAACATGCCAAGCCGCCTTACCGCCGCGCCGCCAGACCCTCGCCGTTCGCCGCGCCGCCCAGTTTGCGCGCCTCTTCGCGCACGCGCTCCATTTCCATACGGCTCACGCTGTTCGCCTTGCCCTCGCGCTCGAGCGCCGTCAGCACGGCAATCGCCTCCTGATAGGCCTCCAACGCTTGCGCCCCCTTGCCCGCCTTCACCCACACGTCGCCCAATGCGCCGTACGCTTCGGCCACTTCGCCGCGCGCCCCCGCGTTCATGGGATTTTCTTTCGACAGGCGCGCTCGCGACGTCAGCGATTTCTGCACCAGCGGCAACGCTTCCTGCCATTTGCCTCCCAACAGCAGTGCCCGCGCGGTGAATACTTCGTTAGTTGCCAGCAGCGTCCGCGTTCGCACTTCGCGCGGATCGAGCTCCGCCAACCGCGAATAGCGGTCGCGCCCAATCTTCAATTCGTCCAGCCCCTGCTTCACTTGCCCGGCTTGCACGAGCGCGTTCCCATAAAACGTGTGATCCTGCGCGGTGGCTACTTGAAACTGCACGTTACCGGGATGCCGCCGCAGCAGTTCCTCGTCAATATCGAGAGCCCGCCTCCCATGCACTAATCCTTCACTCAATTTCTTCTGAAACAGCAGAATGCTCGCCATGCGAGCGTTGGACAACGCCAGCCCACGCTGATCGCTCTCGCTCTCGGGCTCACGCCGCGCAATATCCTCGTAAATCACATGCGCCTTCTGGCGGTTCTCGACCACGCCCTGCCATTCGCCCATGAGTGAAAAACTTCCGCTCAGCGCCGTGTAGGTCGCCGCCAGCGATCGTCTGCGTTCGATGTTGTTCGGTTCGGTTTCGAGCAATGCCTGCCGGATTGCCAGCGCTTTGCGGTCGTAATCGAGCGACCCGGGAAAATCGCCCGCCGCCTTCAACACCGAGCTGATGCGGAGATAGGTGCGGGCCAGTTCGTCGCGCTGCGTCGGGCTGCCTTGATCGAACACGGTCTCGCGAATCTTTTCGGCCTTGCGATAGCTGGCCAGCGCCGAAGCCGTATCGCCGAGATTCGCGCCGCCGGGCCGCCCCTGCACGTCGCCAATCTTTTCGTAAGCCGCGGCCAACTCTTCCTGCAATTGGGCCTCGCCCGTGCTTTCGCTGGCCAACCTGTCGAGATAGCCAATGGCGTTGCGCACCATCCGCGCACGCACGCTGGTGGAGCCCGGCAATTCCGCAATCGCATCGTCCATATCGAAGATGAAGCTGTTGGCGAGCTTCCTCACATCGCTGAACAGGCGCTGCGACTTTTCGTAATTCTCACGCGCCAGCCGCGCCTGCCACAGCGTCATCCCCAGTCCCGCGACGAGCGACAACGTCACCGCCGCCGTCGCCAGCACCAACGCCCGGTGCCGCCGCACAAACTTCTTCACGCGATACGACGCCGTTGTCGGATGAGCGGAAATCGGCAGCGATTCCCTGTGACGCCGCAGGTCCTCTGCTAATGCATCCACCGACGGATACCGCAGGGCCGTTTCAAACTCCATCGCCTTGAGCGCGATGTTATCCAAATCGCCTTTCAACTCCGCCTGCCCGGTCACTTCGCTCGGCAGCGGCGGTGTCTTCAGCGACAACAGCGTCAATATCTGGGCCGGCACCTGCCCGACGAGATCGAAAGGTTGTTGGCCGGTGAGCAGGAAGTACATTAAACGGCCGAGCGAATAGGCATCGCTCGAAGGCGACAACGGTTCACCGCGCAACTGTTCCGGACTCGCCCACGCCGGTGTCAGCGCCTCCAGCGTCATCTCGCCCGCGTTCGACGATTCGGGATCGATGAGGCGCGCAATTCCAAAGTCCAACAGCTTTGGGTGTCCTTCGGCATTCACCAAAATGTTGTGCGGCTTCAAGTCGCCGTGCACAATCAGGTTGCGATGCGCGAAGGCAACGGCCGATGCGATCGCCTCCAGCAGCCGTAGCTTCTCCGCCAGCCCCGGCTTCTTCGTCTTTACATACTCATCTAGCGGTATGCCGTCGACGAACTCGGTGACCAGGAACGGCACGCCGTCGCGCGCAATGCCGCCATCGATAAGCCGCGTAATATTCGGATGCGACAGCCGCGCCAGAATCTGGCGCTCCATGCGGAACCGCCGGTGGACATACTCATTGAGGACGCTGACGCGAATCAACTTCAACGCCACGCGCATGGGGAAGCCATCGACCTCGCGCGAGGCCAGATACACCGCGCCCATCCCGCCCTGCCCCAACAGCCGCTCTAACCTATAGGGACCAATCTCCTCGCCGACGCGCGGGTCCGGCAGCGCCTTCATCTCCTGCGTATTGAGAAAAGTTCCGGCTTCGGTGTAGGAGGACAGCAGCGAATCCACTTCGTGCCGCAAGCTGACTTCCGCCCCGCAGGCGTCGCGCAAATACACTTCACGTTGCGAAGCGGGCACGTCGAGCGCCCCGGCCAGGATGGATTTCACTTGCTGCCAACGGTCCGGCGTCATGGCTGGCGTGGCACGGGGCTGTGAGCCGTGCTAATCCTCTCCTTCGGGCTTCCGAGAGATTTCGCGGAACAACCACGCCCGCGCCGCCGCCCATTCGCGCTTCACTGTAGCAGGAGATACGCCCACGACCTCTGCGGTTTCCTCAATCGACAGTCCGGTGAAGAAACGCAGCTCGACAATTCGCCCCTGCTGCGGATCCAACTCAGACAGCTGCGTCAATGCGTCGTTTAGAGAAAGGATCTCGATGTCGCGCTTCTCCGGCACGCCGATGGCCTCGTCGAGCGACAGGACGCCCGCGCCGCCGCCGCGTTTTTCCGCCTTGTGGGCCCGCGCGTGATCCACCAGAATGCGGCGAATCATCTGCGCGGCAATCCCAAAGAAGTGCGCCCGGTTCTGCCAGACGACATTCTTTTGGTCGATCAACTTCAAATAGGCTTCGTTGACCAGCGCCGTGCTCTGTAGCGTGTGGTCCTGCCGCTCGCGCCGCATATAGCTCGCCGCCAGGCGGCGCAGTTCGTCGTACACCACCGGCGTTAACTGATCGAGGGCGTTCTGATCGCCCTTGCTCCAGTTGTCCAGGAGTATCGTCACATCAGGAATTTCCATCGTCTTCTTCTTTTCTCGACGCATCATTGAGCCGGTTCCTCTACCCATCCACGCGTATTTCGATGAAGAGAAACCGGCTACAACAAAAATCGAACCCATTCCCGCGAGGCACGCTTCGCTCGGCAGCGAACATCTCGTCCGCCCCTGAAGGTGTTGTGTGCCTTGGCGGGCCATCCAACCGTAGTTCTATATTCTATCGGGAACGCGGCGGGTCTGGCGCACGGTTTCGCTGACGATTTCCCGGCGGCCGGCGCCCGGCGCGCTGCCCCGGTTAGATACTCGGTACGATTGCCCGATCCGTCATCGTTACGACCGGCAATTTCCATCGAGTGGGGTGGGCTGTCCCTCCGAGCGGCTCACCCTGTCCCGTTTTCATCCCCGCACGGTCGTGGCGTAGTACACGAGCCAGAGAACGAAAAATCCGGCGTACAGGCCGCCCTCGCCCGGATTCGTGCGCATCACCGACCAGGCCACTCCAGCCAGTGCCGCTGCCACTCCGACGGCTGTTGTGTGCAGGAGCACGCGGCCACCCGCGCCGACAACTGTCACCAGCATCGCTACCAATAACACGGGGATGCCGACCGTAAGCACGCCTCGCAGCAGGTCTTCACTACCCGCGCCGCTACGAAACCCGTCGAACCCTTTGCCGACAACCAAAATCAAGCCAAACATGAGAAGCCCGAGTACGCACCCGATCCCGACTAGCCAGCGCAGAATCGTCAACATTCCGCCGTCCATCCTAGCGCAGCAGCGCCAGTGCAATCATTGATTGCATTTGCTACGTTGAAGGCATGGCCAGCATCACCATCCGCCGACTTGACGAAAAGACCAAGGAACGCCTCCGCGCTCAAGCCTCTCGCCACGGCCGTTCGATGGAAGAAGAGGCGCGCGAGATTCTCAAAGAGGGAGTGTCGGCCAAAACCGACACGCTCAATGATCTAGGCGAGTCGATCCACCGGCGATTTGCAGCTCTCGGCGGCCTCGAACTCGATATTCGCCCTCGCAAGCCAATGCGGGAGCCACCTGACTTTAGCCGATGACGATCGTCGATACGAACGTAATTTCCGAGATCATGCGATTGTCCCCCGCTGATTCAGTGCGCGCCTGGTTCTCAAGCCACCCACGCTCCAGCCTTTTCACGACGAGCATCTCGAAAGCGGAAATTCTGTTTGGGCTCGAGATCATGCCAATTGGCAGGCGCAGGACAGCTTTCGAGAAAGAAGCGGAAATCACATTTTCCGTCGAGTTTGCGGGCCGCATCCTCCCGTTTGACAGTGATGCCGCCCGCGCCTTTGCGCAGATAGCCGCATCCCAACGATCAAAGGGCCGCCCGATGAGCGAATTTGATGCCCAGATCGCGGCCATCGCACGTTCACTCGGCGCTACGCTCGCTACGCGTAACACGGTGGATTTCGAACATTGCGGGATTGAACTGGTAAACCCATGGGACACCGAATAGTCAAACTACCGCACCCGCAAATTTCCTCCAAACCCCCGGCATCCGCTATAATGGCTATTTGTTGCCATAGGCGGCCGCCGACGTGTGTCTGTGCGAGCCTCCGCTAGGAGACGGCATGTTCCTCAGTGTAAAGGAGTTAGAGCTTGGCAAAATCCAGTTCGACCTCCACCTCGCGCCGGGAACCTTCGATCTCCGGCCGGGTGAACTACTTCAGCCCAAGCCCGTGCATGTCTCGGGTGAGGCGGAATATCGCCCCTCGACGGCTCAGATCCGGGTGCACGGCCAGTTGGCCGGCGAAGTCGAATGCGCCTGCGACCGTTGTCTGGAACGATTCACAGTTCCGGTCAGCACGCCGTTCGATCTTGTCTATGAGCCCCCGGAGCACGCTCCGGAGCAGGCCGAAGTCAGCCTCAATGCTGACGACGTCGACGTTGCTTTTTACGATCACGGCGGGCTCGAGCTCGCCGACACGGTTCGGGAGCAGATCTTGCTGCTGCTTCCCATGCAGCGGCTTTGCCGCGAATCGTGCCAGGGAATTTGTCCGGAGTGCGGCATCAACCGCAATGAGCAGGAATGCCATTGCAGCCAGCCGCGCACCGAAGAACGATGGGCCGCGCTCCGGGACTACCATCCCAGTCGCACTCACAAATAAAGGGAAATAATCTCCATCAGGTAGCATCATGCCGAATCCAAAACGACGCCACTCCAAGCGCCGGACCTCTACCCGCCGCGCCCACGATTTTCTGAAGAAGCCCCCCATTGCCGAGTGCCCCGAGTGCCACCAGGCGATGATCCCCCATCGTGCCTGCCCCCACTGTGGCAAGTACAGAACCCGCGAAGTTATCGAAGTCCAGGAGTAGCGTCCTACGGCCTCTCACATGGTCACCATCGCCGTCGACGCAATGGGTGGGGATAACGCCCCGCACATCGAAGTCGAGGGAGCTATTGCTGCTTCCCGCGAGTACGGCGTCAAGATTCTTCTGGTGGGCCGTGAGGAACTCGTGCGTCCGGAGCTCGACAAGCATCCGGGCTGGAAGCAACTTCCCATCGAAATCGTCCATGCATCCGAAGTGATCACCATGGACGACGCGGCGGCCAAGGCCGTCCGTTCGAAGAAGGACTCCTCCATTCGTGTCGCCAGCCGTCTCGTCCGCGATGGCATTGCCGATGGTGTCGTTTCCGCCGGCAACACGGGCGCGGTGATGGCCACGGCGAAGATGGTGCAAGGTATCGTTCACGGTGTGGAACGCCCGTCGCTTGCTACTACCCTCCCCACCCGCAGCGGCTACCCCGCCGTGCTCCTCGACGTAGGCGCCAATGTCGACTCCACGCCCCGCATGCTCGCCCAATTCGCCGTGATGGGCGAAGTTTACGCGCGCAGCATTTTGCACCTGGAAAACCCTCGGGTCGGCCTGCTCTCCATCGGCGAAGAGGAACACAAGGGCAACGAGCTCACCAAGGCCGCGACCCCTTTGTTAAAAACGCTGCCGATCAACTTCATCGGGAATGTGGAAGGCCGCGATTTGTATAAAGGAAGTGTGGACGTGGTGGTCTGTGACGGATTCACAGGCAATGTCGCCTTAAAAATCAGCGAAGGCGTCGCCGAACTGGTCACCTACACCCTGCGCGAATCGCTGACGTCGACGACGCTGGGGAAAATCGGTGCATTTTTGGCCAAAGGCGGATTCCGGAAGTTCAAGCGCCGCATCGATTATTCTGAATACGGTGGTGCTCCCCTTCTGGGCGTTAAAGGCGTCTGTATCATTTGCCACGGTTCGTCGAACACCAACGCGATCAAGAACGCCATCCGCGTCGCCGCCGAGTACGCGCGGGAGAAACTGAATGAAAAAATCGAGGACGAATTGCAACGCTGGACCGGCTCCGAAATGGCTGCTTCGGCCGATTAGTCTACTCTGTTTTTTCGCCTGCAGCGCGTTCGGCCAATCCCCCACCAAACACCCCGTCACGTGGACCCTCACCGCTGAACCGCAACCCGTGGCCGCCGGCGCCAAAGTTATTCTGCAGTTGAAAGCCACTATCGATGAAGGGTGGCACCTTTATTCGCCGACCACGCCTCCCGGCCCTATTCCGACGGAGATCAAGCTTGAAGCCAGCCCGGCTGTGGCGTCGTATAAGGTGTACCAGCCCGAACCGAAGCGCGTCTTCGATCCGAACTTCAAACAGGAATCGTTCAGCTTCGAAAAAGAGGTCGTGTTCCTCATTGAGGCAACGCTCAGTTCGACACTTCCCGACACTCTCGACTTCACCGCCGCCAGCCGCTATCAGGTTTGCAGCGACACCCTTTGCCTCCGCCCTGTTCGACGGAATTCGACGGTTTCCCTCAACTCGAAGACACCCGCCGCTGGCGCGGCAGTCCGGTCCGTTCCGGCGGGATACACACTCGTGCCCGCTGCAGGGGAAGTTTCGAGTTCGACACCTGTCCCGACACCCGCGCCAGGCAC
>JBDTVQ010000098.1:0-18405 GCA_040007195.1 Acidobacteriota bacterium
GAACTTCAGATCTCGAACGCCCAGTACAGCTACATCGTTTTCTGCTTCCTGCTAGGGCTCACCTTGGCGCAGGTGCCCGCGGGTATGTGGCTCGACCGGCGTGGCGCGCGAATCGGCCTTCCCATCATCATGGCCATCTGGAGCGCGGCCAATGCACTTCATGCACTCGCGCGCACGGTGTGGCAGTTCTGCTTCTTCCGGCTTCTGCTAGGCGTTGGCGAATGCGGCAACTATTCGGCGGGCGTAAAGGTCATCTCGCAGCGCTTTCCTCCGCAGGAGCGGGCGCTGGCGGGCGGGCTCTTCAATTCGGGCTCAGTGATTGGGGCATTCCTGGCGCCTTTCGTTCTCGTGAAGCTCTCCACCACTTTCGGTTGGCGCATGACGTTCCTGCTGCCAAGTATGCTGGGATTGTTGTGGATTGTTCCGTGGCTGATGTTCTATCGGGACGCCGAACGCCCGCCGCAATCGACACCCGCATTGCGGCCCGCATTCCTCCCGCTGTTGCGCATTCGCCAGGTGTGGGGCGTCATGCTGATGCGCGCGCTGGCGGGGCCGGTGATTCACTTTTATTGGTACTGGCTGCCCGAGTATCTGAAGCGCGAGCGCCACTTTTCGATGGAGACCATCGGGCTGCTGGCGGGTATTCCGTTTCTGTTTGCGGGACTCGGCAACTTTGGCGGCGGACTGCTCGCGCAAACGCTCATGCGCCGCGGCGTTTCCGTCGACGCAACGCGGAAACTTGCCTGGACTTTCGGCGTCGTGCTCTGCTCGCTGAGCATCCTGGTGCCGCTGGTTCGCAGCGAATATACGGCGGTTGCGCTCATCTGCGCCGCCACGTTCGGGATGGCGGTGATGGTCGCCAACCATATCGGGTTGCTGACGGACCTGTTTCCTTCAAACATCCTCGCGGGCGTCACCGGACTCACGGGCTTGTGCGAAGGCGTGATCAACATGGCGGTCACGCTGGCCACCGGCGCGGCCGTGGACGCCTTCGGCTACACCCCGGTGTTTGCGGCCGCGGGCCTGATGCCGCTCGCCGCGTACGCCTGTCTCTTCGTATTCATTCGCCGGGTAGAGCCGGTCGAGTTGATACGCTGATCAGGTACCGTATGAAACGCCGTTCTCTTCTGAAAGCAGTCGCCGTCGCACCATTGGCATCGCAACTTCGCGCAGCCGGAAAGCAGGCGTGGCTCGGCCCTGAATATTGGGCCAACCCGCTGCAGGATTGGCGCCGCGTTGCGGAGCGCCTGGAGTGCCACGTTGCAGGCGGTGACCGCAACGTCGCTTGGCTCACGCGCGAAGTCGCGCCCGGCGGCAATTTCACGATGTCGGTGCGGCTCGGCAAGCTGGCCTCGGACGCGGGCAAGGCCGACGGCTACGCAGGATTCCGGTTCGGCATGCGCGGCCACTTCGGAGACTATCGCGACACGGCTTTGCGCGGAATCGGCATCGACGCCGGCATCACCACTCGCGGACGGCTGTTCATCGGCACGTTGAGCAACAGTCCGGCACTCGCCTCGCTCGATGACATCACCCTCACGCTGACTGTCGAAGACAACGAAGCGACGCTCGAAGCGGGCGGCATCAAGATCAAGGCCAAGATTCCGCCGCAGTGGATTGCCGGGGGCGTGGCACTGGTGGCCCATCATGGCGCAACGCCAACGGCACTTCCCGTGATGCGTGAGCCGAACGCGCCGAACGCGGGCAAACCGCCACAGGAGCGAGGCGGTGACACGCGGTTCTGGTTCAGCGATTGGAAGCTCAGCGGGCCCGCGGTGCGCGAACTTCCGGAACGCGCGTTTGGACCGATCCTCTTCCTGCAATACACGCTCTCGCGCAAGACGTTGAAGTTGACCGCGCAGTTGGCTCCTGTGGAAGTGGAAGAGAAGCAGCCACCCGTGGAGTTGCGCGTGAAGGGCAAGGTCGTCGCGAAGGCCGACGTCGAACCGTTTTCCTCGACCGCCACGTTTCGTATTCCGAAGTGGGACGACGCGCGCGACACGGAATTCGAGCTGCATTGGCGTGATGCCAATTACAGCGGTACGGTGCGCCGCGACCCGAAGGACAAACCGAAGCTCACGGTCGGCGCACTCACGTGCCAGGGCGAGTTCGGGTTTCCGCATCAACTCATGGCGGCGAATCTGCGCCAACTCAATCCGGACCTGCTGCTGTTCACCGGCGATCAGATCTACGAAGCCAACGGCGGCTACGGCATTCAGCGCGGCCCCGCGGATGTTGCGCGGCTCGACTATCTGCGCAAGTGGTTCATGTTCGGTTGGGCATGGGGCGGGCTCACGCGCGAAATCCCCACCGTCAGCATTCCAGACGATCACGACGTGTTCCATGGCAACATCTGGGGCGCGGGCGGCCGCAAGGCGGAAGTGAGCGAGCCGCCTCCTGGCGTCCAGGGTTCGGCGCAACAGATGGGACAGGATTCGGGCGGCTATGTGATGCCGGCCGATTGGGTGCGCATTGTGGAGCGCACGCAGTCGTCGCACCTGCCCGGCGATACCGACGCCGCACCGATCGACCAAGGCATCCCCGTTCACTTCGGCCATTTGCTGTGGGGCGGCGTGAGCTTCGCCATTCTCGAAGACCGCAAGTGGAAGTCGGCGCCGAAGACACTGATGCCGGACGCGCGCATCGTCAATGGCTGGGCGCAAAATCCAATGTGGAACGCCGCAACGGAAGGCGACGTGGCGGGCGCGCAGTTGCTGGGCGAGCGGCAGGAGAAGTTCCTCGAACGATGGACGCGCGATTGGGACGGCGCGCAGATGAAGGCCGTCGTATCGGCGACGATCTTCTGCAATCTGGCGACGCTGCCCAAAGAGATGATGTCCGACGCGGGCACGCCGCGCATTCCTGTTGAGCCCGTCGGTGGCTACGCGCGCAACGAAAAGCTAGTAGCGGATCATGATTCGAATGCTTGGCCGCAAACGCCGCGCGACCGGGCGCTACGCAGTATTCGCGTCTGCCAGGCAGTGCATATCGCGGGCGATCAACACCTGGGCAGCAGCACGCAATACGGCATTGACGAATGGAACGACGGGCCGTTCGCGCTGTGCACGCCGGCCATCTCGAACATTTTCCCGCGAAGATGGTTTCCGCCGATGGAGGGCAAGAACCGCACGCAAGGACAGGCGCGCAACCTCGGCGAGTTCACCGAAGGCTTTGGGAACAAGGTTACGGTTCATGCCGTCGCCAATCCGGCCCGCTTCGGCGTGGCACCCGCCGCGCTGAACGAACGCGCTCCGGGCTTTGGCGTCGTGGAATTCGACAAGGCAGCGCGCCGCATCACCATGACGAACTGGCCGCGCTGGGTCGATGTGTCAAAGACCGGCGCCAAGCCCTATCCCGGCTGGCCGATCACGATTGACGAAGCGCAGAACGGGCAGAATGGCGCGCAGTTTGAATTGGCGCTGCCGGCGAAGGTCGACGGTGTTGTGGAAGTGTTCGCGGCGGGTGCAGCGGCACCGGTACTCTCGTGGCGCTTGCCCGCGGCGACCGATCGGCTACGCGTTTGGGCCGACGGCGAGTACACGGTGAAAGCCGGCAAGAAGACCTACGCCAAGCTTAAGGCGCAACGCCGGGCCTAGACGTCACACATGGTCAGCGCCGTGTCGAGCGAAGTGAGCGGGTCCTTCAACGGTGAGTATTCGTGGGACAACCAACCGGTGAAGCCCAGGTCCGCGATGGCGCTCGCAATGCCGCGATAGTTCGATTCCTGCGTATCGTCGAATTCGTGGCGGCCGGGATTTCCCGCTGTATGGAAGTGCGCCATGATGCCGAAGTGTGTGCGGATGGTGCGGATGATGTCGCCTTCCATGATCTGCGCGTGATAGATGTCGTAGAGAATTTTCACGCGAGGCGAACTGACGCGTTTGCACACCTCAGCCCCGAAGGCGATGTTGTCGAACTGATAGTCGGGGTGATTCACCTTGGAGTTCAGATACTCCATGCAAATGTTGATGCCTTTATCTTCGGCTTGGGCTTTCACCTTGTTCAGAAAGGTGACGCAGTTCTCCATGGCTTCGGCATCTCCCATGCCCGCGCGATTGCCCGAAAAGGTAATCACGTTCGGCACGCCATTGGCGGCGGCCTTGTCGAGGTTTGAGCGCATTTCCGCTTCGAGCTTCGCGTGCGCCTCTTTGCGGTTCAGCGCATCTTTGATCGTCCCCGCGCCGGGCGCCATGGTGGGAATGAGTCCGTGCTTTTTCAATACCGGCCAATCGGCCTCGCCGATCAAGTCGAAGCCCGTCGCACCCAAACGCGCGGCGTGGCGCGCCATCTCATCCAGCGAAAAGTTCGTGCCGCGAAAGCAGCCGCGCGTGACACCCTGCTTGAGCCGCCCTTTTCGTTTTGCCTTCTGATCCATCGGAGTCTGTGCGGCTAGCGGCGCCGCCGCGAGAAAAGGGAAAACTGCTCTGCGATTCATGCCAACATCCTAATATGCTCCACGCTCTGTGTGTATACTGCGGCTCCAACGCGGGTGCGTCGCCGATCTACATGGATGCCGCCGTCACGTTGGGAGGAGAACTGGCGCGGCGGAAGATCCGGCTCATCTACGGAGGTTCCGATCGCGGCACGATGGGCGCGCTGGCCAATGCCGTGCTGGCCAACGGCGGAGAGGTCACGGGCATCATTCCTTCGGGGTACCTGGAGAATGAGGCAGCGCATCGCGGACTGCCCGACCTGCGCATCGCCGGATCGATGCACGAACGCAAGGCCCTGATGACAGAGCTTTGCGACGCTTTCCTGACGATGCCGGGCGGCTATGGCACGTTCGACGAGTTATGTGAAGCGCTCAGTTGGGCGCAGTTGCAGATCCACTCCAAGCCCGTGGGCATTTGGAACATAAATGGCTTTTTCGATCCATTCCTGGGACAACTTGATCGTGCCGTGAATGAAGGATTCCTCAAGCCGCAACACCGGGCGCTGTTGCACGATTCGGCGGATCTCGACACACTGTTGAGCCGCCTGACCCCGGTGGCGGCCACGCCCGCGACGCCGAAGTGGCTGTAGACGAGCCACTATTCATCGCGCAGCACGCGCATGGGATCAATGCGCATGGCGCGCATCGCGGGCCACAGGGATGCCACCGCGCTTACGGCTATAAAGAAGGCCGCAACGCCCGCAAACAACCAGGGCGACGACTCCGGAACGCGATCCAGCAGCGACCGCAACACGCGCGCCGCCGCTTCGGAGGCCGCGCATCCCAGCAGGATCCCGATGGCCGTCATGACCACGCCGTTGCGAATCACCAACTCCGCTATCGATGCCGGTTGCGCGCCCACGGCGATGCGCACACCCAGTTCGCGCGTACGCAGCAGCACGTTGAACGACAGCACCGCGAAGATTCCCAACGCGGCCAGCGCCACGGCGATTCCCGCGAAGGCCACCGAAAGCGATTGATGCTGCTTTCTCTCCGAGAGCTCCTCGTCGACGATCGTTTCCATCGTCTGGACGAGCGCTATGGAGAGTTCGGGGTCCACCTCGTGGATGGCCGCGCTGACAGGTTGAATGAGCCGCGCGGGTTCCCCGGTGAACCGCACAACGAAATGTTCCGGCACCCAGCCGGTGTCCTGCTTCACCGGAAGATAGACGCCCACTTTTGAGTTGTCCACGTAGCCCCGCTCCTTGAGGTCCCGGACCACACCCACCACCGTGCGCCAAGGCTCGTTCGGTCCCGACCCATCCGCTTGAATGCGGCGTCCGATAGCGTCCTGGGCGGATTTGTAAAAGCGGCGGGAGAACGTCTCATTGATGACGACAACGCGCGGGGCATCGCCGGAGTCTGTCTCGTTGAAGAGCCTGCCCGCGAGCAACTGTGCCTGCATCGCGCGCAGATATCCCGGTGTGCCAATGCGCGTGAGTGCGTCGTTCTCGTCGCCGCGCCCGAATTGGATGCCCTCCACGGCAAAGCCCGAAGTATTGCCCCGCGTGAGGAACGGAAGCACGGAGACGAAGCCGGCTTCCCTGACGCCGGGCAGCGACCGCACGCGTTCGACCACGGCGTCGTAGTAGCGTTCGCGCTTGAGCCGATCCTGATAGCGCGGATTGGGCAGGCGCGTGCGCATTGTCAGCAGGCGTTCCGGCTGAAAGCCCAGCGCCTCACCGCGCAGCGAAATCATCCGCTGGACCAGCAAGGCCCCGACGCTCACCAACAGCACCGACAGGGCCACTTCCAGCACCACAAGCGCGCCGCGTGTGCGCACGGATGCCCGCGATGCCCCGGTACGATCGCCGTGCTGCAACGCCGGCGATAGTCCGCCGCGCAAGATTCGCCAACCCGGCAGCAGCGCGATTGCCACCGCGGACGCGAACGTCATGGCGACTGAGAACAGCAGCACCTGGGCATCGATGACGGGCACCAGGATGCCGCGCATAAACTGCGGAACGAGGTCGCCCAGGAATCGAAGCGAAAGAGCCGCCAGCGCCAATCCGGCCGCGCAGCCGGCGCCCGCGAGCACCATCGCCTCCGTCACCAACTGCTTCAGTAGCGCACCTGCGCCGGCGCCCAGTGCCAGGCGGATTGCGTACTCACGCTGCCTTCCCGACGCGCGCGTCAACATCAGGTTCGCAACGTTTGCGCAGGCGATGAGCAGCAGCACGACGGCCGCCGCGAACAACGTCCGCAACAACGGCGCAGTGTCACCGGCAGCTTGGGTGCGCAAGGGAACCACGACGGCGCCCACTTTGGTATTCGAGTTTGGGTACTCCTGCTCCAGGCGTTTAGCGATGGTGGTCATCTCGCTTTGCGCCTTCTCCACCGTGACGCCGTCTTTTAAACGTGCGACGACCATCAGGAAGTGCGATGTGCGTCGTTTCCAGCGCTGCGAATTCACCGGCGCGGGCACATAGATTTCGGCGAGCCTGTCGGGAAATTGGAAAGACGGCGGCATCACGCCGATAATCTCCAAACGCGCTCCGCTGACCGTTACCTGGCGTCCGACGATGCCCGGATCGGCGTTGAACCGTCCCCGCCACAACCGGTCCGTGAGAATCGCCACGCGGATCTCGTCGCTTTGCGAATCCTCTTCGCGGAACGCGCGCCCCAGCGCCGGCTGCACCCCCATCACCTCAAACATGTTGGGTGTAACGGCGCGGCCCGTGAGTTCCTCGGGAGGCTGGCCGGCAAGAACTCCCGAATATCCTTGCATGGCGGCGATGCCGGAGAACACGGTGTTCTGCCGCTTCCAGTCCTCGTAATTGGCGGGCGCCGGCGTGTTGCGGGCGAAGCCGATGTGCGAGGCGTCCTCCCAAACCATCACCAGTTGATTGGGGTTGGCAAACGGCAGCGGTTTCAGCAAAACGGCGCGAAAAACGCTGAAGATCGCCGTATTCGCACCAATGCCGAGCGCGATGGCGGCCACGGCGAACGCGGTGAACATCGGGGCTCGCAGGAGAGATCGCAAAACCTGGGCGAAGTTCGAGATCATGTCGATCTAGGACGAATGACGAAGGCAAAAGTTCCGCCCGGCCGTTAAATTATCTACTTGCCGAATGCGTAGAGCCTGCCGTCCTGGCTTCCGATGACGAGGATTCCCTCCGCCACGGCAGGCGAGGCGCTCAATCCCGCGCCCGCTTCGAACTCCCAAACCTTTTTGCCCGTAGCCGCTTCGAGACCGTAGACGCGGCCGTCGTTAGAGCCGAAGAAAACGCGATCAGGCT
This sequence comes from Acidobacteriota bacterium, assembly GCA_040007195.1. GTDB lineage: Bacteria > Acidobacteriota > Terriglobia > Bryobacterales > Bryobacteraceae > JAFLBB01. The sequence goes on from JBDTVQ010000098.1 coordinate 7,672, forward strand.
TGCCCGCTGCGCCTTTGACGTAGGCGGGCGACGACTCCACGCGCGACTTCGTCAGAAAGGTCCATAGCGCCTTGCCGGTCTTTGCGTCGAGGGCATGCAGCATTTTGTCGCGGCCGCCAACGAACACGCGGCCGCCAAAGATGGCGGGAGAGGCGTAGAAGGGGAACTTGCGCTGCGGATGCTCATACCGCCAGACGACCTTCTTCTGCGTAAGGCTCACGCCAAGCACCTGATTGTCGAACGTGCCGAAGTAGGCCATGGTTGGCGTGAGCGCGGGCGACGCGCCGGTGTAGGCGTGCGAAGGGATCTCGTAGACTTCCTTTCCATCGCTGATGCGGATGGCGTGAAAGATCTCGTCACATCCGGCGATAAAGGTGACACCGTTGGCGATGCCCGGCGTGGAATGCACCTGCGCGGTCGTTTGAAATTTCCAGATCGGTTCGCCGGTCTTCACGGAGAGCGCGTAGAGGTGGGTGTCGTAGCTGCCGATCATCACTTTATCGCCGCTCACCACGGGCGAGGATTTGATTTCACTGCCAGTCTTGAACGTCCACACCGCTGTGCCGTCGGCCGCGTTGACGGCGTGCACCGTGCCGCCGAGATCACCCACGTAAACCACACCATTTGAGACTGCTGGCGACGATTCGCCCACCTCTGCGCCTGTTTTGTACTTCCACTTCAGTTTGCCGGTCGCGAGGTCGAGCGCGGCCAGTTCTCCGGCCATCGACGCGACGTAGACCACGCCGCCAGAAATCGCCGCGCTTGACTCGATCGACTCACCCGCTTCCCACGTCCAAACCACGCGCAAAGTTTCGGGGAGCGTGGAAGTGGCGACGCCGGTTAATTGCGGATTGCCTCGAAATTGCGGCCATTCGCCGGGTTGCGCGCACGCGAGTCCTGCCGCTACAAGCAAAGTCAGAAGGCGCATAGGTACAACTCCATGGCTGCGGCTGCGTCCAGCTTGCGCGGATTGAAATTCCCGGTCCACTGTTCGGCGGCGCGCGCGCTCAACTCGGGCAGCAGGTCCATCTCGACGCCCGCTTCGCCCAGCGCTCGCGGCAGGCCCGCGGCGTGGCGCATCTCTTCCAGACGGAGAGCCAACTCCGGGTGAAGGTCGGCATAGCGTCCGTTCACTGCTGCCGTATTCCAGCGAACCACGTGCGGCAGCAGCATCGCCAACGCGTGGCCGTGCGTGGTGCCATAGCGCTGCGTGAGAGGGTTCGCGCAGGCGTGCGCCGCACCGAGCATCGAATGTTCAATGGCAGCTCCGGCAAGATACGACGCCACCTGCATGCGCCCGGCTACGTCGACTCCTCCGCCCGCCAGCGCACGTTCAAAGTTTTCGTTCAACAGCCGCCAGGCTTCCCGCGCAAAGCAATCGGACATGGCATTGGCTTTCGAGCAGACCCATGTTTCCACCGCGTGCGCCACGGCGTCATAGGCGGAAGCGGCCAGCACGCCCTTCGGCTGCCCCGCTGCCAACTCCGCATCGAGCACGGCGATTTTCACCGCCGCCGTTGGATCGCCACACGCCATCTTGCGGTGCGTCTTCGCATCGGAAATCACGGCGTAGCTTTGCGCTTCGCTGCCCGTACCAGTCGTTGTCGGCACGGCGATCATCGGCATCAGCGGATGTTTGGCTTTTGCGTAGCCCCAGTAGTCGTGCATCGTGCCGCCATTGGTGAGGAGAAAGTTCACGGCCTTGGCCGCATCGAGCGACGAGCCACCGCCGAGGCCGATGATGGAATCCACCGGGAGGTTCGCCGCAAAGGCACGCCCCGCTTCGGCCGCATCCGTATCGGGGTTCTCGCCGAAGCCATGCCAGGCCGTCACCCTGACGCCTGCCGCTTCGAGCGACCGCACAGCGCGATCCACAAACCCGGCCTTCACCATGCCCGCGTCGGCCACCAGCAGCGCATGCGCGAAGCCGAGCCCGCGCGCCAGTTCACCCACTCGTCCCAGGGCCCCTGGTTCGCACACCACGCTGGTGCGGGCATGCGAGGTAAAGGCCATCATCGCGGTTTGGTCTCCTCGGCGCGCGCCTTGTCGACGATCTCTTTCACCTCGCTCATCAATTGAGACGCGCGATAAGGAATCCCGTCTTTAATCACCCACTGAATGGCGCCGGAATCGGGCCTCATGATTTTCAAATTCGCCAGCGGATTGCCCTTTACAACGACAAGGTCTGCGAGCCAACCCGCGCGAACGCGGCCAATTTCACTTTCCTTACCCAAAGCACGCGCGCCATTTGAGGTGGCATGCTGAATCACTTCGAGCGGCGCGAAACCGGCCTCCTGATGCAGTTCCAACTCTCGCGCATAGCCGAAGCCCTGCATCTGATAGATGAAGCCCGCATCCTCGCCCGTCGTAACCACACCTCCGCGACGCGCGAAGTCTTTCACCGCGGCCATCCACAAACGGAAGTTCTCTTTCCAGAAAACTTCGTCTTCGGTCGACCACCCGAAAAAGAAGCTGCCGTGGTTCTGCATCGACGGTTGGAAGAATGCAGCCAGCGCCGGATGCAGTAGCGCGGCAAACTGCGGCTGATTTTCGTAGCGTTGCAGGTCGCGCGCGGCTTCGTAGATGCTCAGCGTTGTGTCCCAGGCGACGCCTTTGTCCACCATGTGTTGCAGGACCTTGCCAAGCTTTTCGGGATCGGCCTCGCGCCACAGGCGGCCCGCGTAACGGAAACGATCCGTTTCGTTGTTGTAGTTGAACGCCGGCGGGAATGCCTGCACGCCTTCGCGCAGGGCGGCGTCGGGAATGCCGTACCAATGCTCGATTGTCGTGATGCCCGCATCGGCCGCGTTCATGGCGTTTGCATCTTCCACGCCCACGTGGATGGCGGTCCGCAGGCCCTGAGCGTGCGCCTCTTCGACGGCTGCGGCGAGAATGTCGCGATAGGTCTGATGAAACTTCACGCCGTCGCCGCCCTGCGCCTTGATCTCGCGGATGCGGGCGCGGGCCTGCTCCGGGGTGTCAGGCCGCCCAAACCAGGCGTAGATGTTTAATCGCGGCGCGGCCCGCTTCCCCTCGGTGCTTTCGGCACGGAGCTTTTTCGAAAGTTCAAACGTCGAGCCGACGTCGCGAACCGTGGTGATGCCGGAGGCGAGCCACAGCTTCAGGCAGTAGTCGACATCCATCGGCACACTGCCGCGGCTCTCCTGGATGTGCCCGTGCATGTTGATCAGGCCGGGCAGGACGTAGGTGTCGCGCCCATCGATCTGCTCAGCCTGCAGGCTTGCGGGCGCGCTTCCAACCTGCATGATGCGGTTGCCTTCGACCACCACGTCGACCGGCCCCCGCGCAGGCATGCCAGGGCCTTCCACCACCATCGCGCCGCGAATCACCATCCTCGCCGGACGAACACCGTGCCGCGGCAGGGTTTGAGCAAAGGAAGAAATCGCAACCAGCGCGATGAGGAGTGCTCTCATCCGGCTACTTTACCTTGCCGTCCCACTTGGCGCCTTCCTGCAGCGCGATCAACTGGTTGCGGTTGGTAACGAACAGCCTGCCATTGGCCGCGACGAAGGTGCCGTAGACGCTCGAGCCCATGTTCACTTCCGAGATGACTTCCTTGGTCTTACCATGCTGCATGACGACCACGTCGCCGTCTTCGTCGCCCAGGTAGACCTTGCCGTCGACGACATACGGCGACGCCCACACAGCGGCCAGCATGTCATGCACCCAATACGGCTTGCCTGTGTTGGCATCGAGCGCATGCAGGAAGCCGGAGAAATCGGCGTAGTAAAGAATGCCATCAACCAGCGCGCCGGTGGAGATGCTGCGGCGGATCTTGTCGTAGTGCCACACCAGGCCTTCCTTGGTGATGTCGCCGCGCTTGGTCGGATCGATGCAATAGAGGTGGCCCACGCCTTCGCCGTGCTCTGGGTCCTGGCCATTGGCGATGTAGACCTTGTCGTTGAGGATAATCGGCGTCGAGATGACCTCGTTGCGGTTCTTCGGCCACACAGTGTCCTTGGGGTTCGTGTCGAATTCCCACAGAAACTTGCCCGTGAGGACCTCGTACCCGCGCACGTAGCCATCGCCTTGCGCCGAGACGACCATGTCGACGCCGGCGACTTTACCGATGGACGGCGACGACCACTGGCCATGCAGGATGCGCTCGCCGACGCGGTTGTCTTCCCAAACGACCTTGCCGGTGTCCTTGTTCACCGCAATCAACGCGGGAGCGCGCGGCGAAGGAATGTGGACGTGGCTTTCGTCATGCCCGTTGGAGGTGTTCAGCAGAATCAGGTCGCCAAACGGCACCGGCGAGGCATTGGCCAGATTGTGCGGGAACACGGCCAGTTCATCCATCATGTCGAGCTTCCACACGATGTCGGCGTGGCCCTTGGTGGCCGGCTTTTCATCTTTGAACGGACCGTCGTTTTCGTCGTCGTCGAAGCCTTCGGTGTCGAGGCACAGCAGCTCAGCGCGGTTATTGACGTAGTAGAGGCGATTGCCGATCACCAGCGGTGAACTGGCCACACCCTGGAACGGCCAATCGTTGACGCGGCCCGCCTGCAGCTTTTCGGTCGCATGCTGCCAGAGGAACGTCCCATCGCTTTCCTTGAACGCCATCAATACGCCGCGGTCGCCGCCCGCCGTCTTATCGCGAAGGCCTTCGTTGTTCGTACCGACGAAGACTCGCCCACCGGCGACGGTCGGATTGCCGTAGGTCTGCGAACCCACCGCCGATACCCAGGCCACGTTCGTGCCTTTGGTCATGTCCCACGTCTTCGGCAGGCCTTTCATTACGCGCGTCATGTTGCGCTCGGGCGTGCCGCCCCACATCGGCCAGTCGCCGGTCTTCGGATCACCCGCCCAGATTGCCATCATGCTCGCGCCCAGCAGGACGCCCGTACCGATCTTGGAAACGCTCTTGAGGCGCATTAGTTTTTGACCACCTTGATGTTGTCGAAGAACACTTCGTTGGCCGCGTCGGCGTAGATGCCGGGCGCGCCTTCGTGGCTACCCACGGGGTCGATTTTTTCGATCGTCCACTTGTCAGGCTCTGGTTCGCCCACCGGCCAGGCCTTTCCTTGCGCGCGCACCGAGCCGTTGGAGAGATTCTCCACGCGCAGCTTCAGGTGATACCAGGTGTCTTTCTTCCACGGGAATTCCACCGATGCGGTTCGCTTCGGCTCGGCCTGCCACGGTTGAATCTCCAGCCGCTGATGATTGCCGTAGAGGGTCAGCGCATAGCGCTGTGCCACGACGCCCGCGTCGCCCATCTGGCGCTTCTTATCAATCGCGCGTACGTCGGCTTCAATCGTGTAGTCATGTTCGTTGGTGTGGCCGAAAAACGTGCGGGCGCGCTTGGTGAAGGCGTTGTCGGCGAGCTTGGCGAGCACCTTGCTTCCATCCATCTCGCGAATCTGATATTTGCCGAGCGCGTTCACCCAGAACGGGGGAGGCGGCCCGTCGGCCTTGCTCATTTCGAAGTCGACGCCGAGCGGCACCACCGGCAGCACGCGCACGCGCGCCTCCACCGTCTGGTCGCCGACCTTGGCCGTAACCTTGCCCGCCTGCACGCGGGTTTCAGGATCCGCGGTGAACTGGCCCGTGCCGCCGATGGAACCTTTCATCGTGGTCGACCACTCGGCCTTCTCGGACTTCAGGAAGTTGCCCTTTTCGTCGAAGGCGCGCACGGTGAAGTCCACTACCTGGCCGGGACGCAGAATCACCTCCACCGGCACCACTTGCAACTGCGCCGGTTTGTCCATCATGGACCGGGCCATGCCCGTGACCTTTCCTGCAATAGGAGCCGCTTTCGCAACGCCGCGGCTTGTGGCGTTGCGGGCAGTACCCATCTTGCTCGGCTTGCCGAACACGTACAGAGACTTTTCGGAGACGACGTAAACGCGCCCCTCGCTGATCGCCGGTGAAGCGATGATGATCTCCGGCTCGGTGCCCTCGCCGAGTTTCACTTTGCTTAACACCTCCGCCTTTTCACGGCTGACCTTGACGATGTACACCACGCCGCTCTCGGTTCCGATGTAGAGCTTGCCATCGGCCCAAACGGGCGATGCTTTTTGCAGGTTGCCCAGGTTCTGCTTCCACAGTTCTTTGCCGGTCACCGTGTCGTAGGCAAACAGGTTGGCCGAATTATCAATCTGGTAGTAGACGCCGTCAGCGACCAGCGGATTCGAGTAGCCCATTTGCGGGCCGTAGTCTTTCCATTTCAAGTCGGAAATTTTCAACTCGCCCTGCTTGGAGCCGTCGAGGGCGGCAATCATACCCATAGCCGGATCATCGAGGTTCTCTTCCGACTGGCTGAAAAAGACCATGTTTCCATCCACGGCAGCGCCTGTGTTGATGCCGCGTTTGGAATACGGAAGGCTCCACACCTTTTTGCCCGTGTTCACCTGCATGGCATGAATTGCGCCGTCGCCGCCGCCGGCGATGAGCAGTTTCTGCCCATCGATCTCGGCGATCACGGGGGGAGAGTAGGTAGTGTCGTAGGGACGCTGGCCGGGTTGCACCAGCCACACCATGGCGCCGGTCTTCTTGTCGAAGGCGACGAAGCGGTGTCCGGCGCGGGCGTTCTCGCCCCATGCGCTGGCGATGGCGCTCACAATGACGAGGTCGCCTTCAATGATCGGGCTTACCGTGCGGCCGCCGTGCGTGGAGACGTAGCCGAGTTCCTCGTTGAGCGACTTATCCCACACCTTTTTGCCGTTCTTGTCGACCACGATCAGGTGGCCGTCCACGCCGAAGATATAGATATTTCCCGTCTCGGCGTCCACCGACGGCGACGACCATGCGATGCGGTGCGCCGGAGCGTCGGTGTGGAACACCGTGTTGTGGTACTCCCACAGCACCTTGCCGGTGCCGGCGTCGAAGCACATCAACCGTTCCTGGACGGTGTCCTCTTTGCCAGTCGAGTTGAACATGTATACGCGGTCACCGAAGATGACCGGCGTGGAGCGGCTGCCATAGGGCGCTTTCCACAGCAGGTTCCGGCCGTCGAGCGACCAGTCATTGACGAGATTCTTTTCCGGGGACTTGCCGTCGCGATTCGGCCCCCGGTAGTCGGTCCAATCCGCACCGGGCAACAGAGCCGGCACGACAAGAAGGGAGATAAGCCAAAATCGGCGCATAGTTGATTCGACGAAGAGCACACAGAAATTGTAACCCTCGTCTGGGAAATGCGTTCGAGTGGAGCATCCAGTAGCGGCGGGCGCCGCCTGGATCAGAAGGCGGGAAGAAGGACGGAGAATTCGAACTTCCGCGGATCAAGGCGGCGGGCTTCCAACTGCCTGATGCACTCCGACGGGGTGTCGCCTAGGGCTTCGATGACCCGGAGAGGCAAGGATTCCGGAGTATAGATTTCAAGAGCCATCCATTTGCCGGTCACGGCAGTTCGCTCCCTAAGGGTGAGCCGTTCCGGCGGGCGGCCCAGGAAGTCGGCTGGATTGATGGTAGTAAGCGCCATTGCAGAGCGCTAGAATATCAGACCCGCTCCGGGACCCGCTACGTCCTCATGGGCCATACGGTACTAGAAGCGCTTTAGCTCTTCCAGCAGGGCCTGCAAACCGCGCTTGCGATAGATGGAGGTAAGGCGCTGCTCTTCGCCCGAGGGCGACATGGCTTTGCGCAACACCGCGTCGTTCAAGGCCAGGCGGGCGGGCACCCACAACGAGCCGTCGCCGAATTCGACCTGGCTGATGAAGGCGGTCATGGAGTCGATGGAAACCGGCGCGCCGCCGACCTCGGTGAACTTCAGTTGGCCGTCCTGGCGCACCTGAGAGCGGGCGCCCGGACCGAGGTTGATTCCCGCCGGCATGGCCCCGGCCGAGTAGTCGCGTCCGCGCGAATCGCGCAACATCCAGCCGATCTCCACCGACCGCACGGGGCGGTCACTGCGATTGATGACATCGACATGAGTCACTTGAGCGAGGCCGGAAGAAACCAAAGCGGCTCCACCGACGGCATCGACGGGCGCGTCGGGAAGATGGAGGAAGGCCAGGTCCAGCTTGCGGGTGGGCTCGGCGGTGACGCGCTGCCCACGCGCCAGTTGCACGTCCAGGCGCTGCGTCTCGGCTTGCCGCGCCAAACTCGCCACGCATTCGCGGCGGAGGGCGTCGGGGCCGTCCTTTTCCAAAACCTGGCGGAACCAGCGGCGGTCGCGCTGCGCTTCCAATTCCCAAGCGGTGAGCGCGCGCCGGGATTCGAACCGGTTCGGTCCGTAGAAACTCAAATCGTCGAAGAGTACGCCATCGAGCGTGATCTCCACCAGTGGCCCGGTGCCCTTTTGCAGGGGCCGCAGCAGGCGCAGGTCGATCTTCACCGGAAAGTTTTCGCCGGGCGCGACATCGAGCGAGGGCTTGGTGACGCTGGCTCGTCCTCCCGGAGTGACTTCCTGCGAAGCGACAAGGAGGGTAAGACCTCGCACCCGCCGGCCTGAAGTGTTGCGGAGGCTCATCACCGAATGCAGGTCGACCACGATCGCTCCACCGCGTTCGCTGGTTTTCGTATCGCCCCAATCGGCGGAGACCAGCGTGACGGGCGAATCGTCGGGCAGCGAGATTTTTACCTGAGCCTGCGCCAGCGTGGCACAGGCCATCGCCGCCACAACCGCCGGCAGGAACTTATTCGCTGTAGACATGGTGGATCGTAACCTCGCCCGTATCCTCGTCTACATATTGGGCGCGCAAGGACGCCGCGCCCGTGCGCGCGCCGGAACTCACTTCCAAGGCCACGGGCTTGCCGCCATGGTGGAATAGCGTCATCGACGACGCGCCGTGCTTGAATACAATGCCCTCGCCGGTGGTGGCGACCACTACGTCGCCCGCAGCCGGGCCCGATTTGCCGCGCGTGCTCAGCATCCAGGTAGCGCCGTAGAGGAACACAGCCACCGAGACAAGCGCCACCACAGGCTTGAAAAAGGAGCCGTAGTTCTCAAACTCGTCTTCTTCCTCGAAAGCGCGAACGCGCGCCGTGGCTGCCGGAGCGACGATCTGGCCCGCTTCGATTCCCAGACGGATATTCGCCTTCATCTCGGCTGCCAGTTGATCCCAGTTCACGCCGCCGGGCATTTCCTGGGCAAGGTCGGCAACTTCCAGACGGGCATCGCGCAGCGATTCGAGATCGGCGCGGCATTCGCGGCAGGACCTGACATGATGGCCGACGCGCAGCTTCAACCACCAGCCGAGCTCTCCGCCCGCCAGCAGTGCCAGCTTCCGCGAACTGGGATGTCCGGAGCGGCGGCTCATATGCCTGTCCTTTCTAAATACTTGCGGAACTTCACGCGTGCATTGGCGATGTGCGAGCGGACGGTGGCCTTGGAGCACTTGAGGTGCCGGGCAACCTCTTCAGCGGGCAAGCCTTCGACGTCGCGCAGCAGAAGCGCCATGCGCTCGCGCGGGCTGAGGCGGCGGAGGCCCGCTTCCAGGCGTGTTCGCTGCTCGGTGCGGATGGCGTGTTGTTCTGGGCTCTCTTCGTCGCGGGCCGGCAGCGGTTCGGCCAGATCTTCCATCGCGGTGAAGTTGACGCGCCCATGGCGGCGGAGAAAATCGATTGCGGTGTTGGTGGCCACGCGGCTCAGCCAGTGCGCGGCTCGCTCGGGATCGCGAATCTGGTCGCCGTGCTGCAGCGCCTTGATAAACACTTCCTGGGTAAGGTCTTGCGCGTGATCGCTGTTGCCGACGATGCGGTAAATCTGGAGGTAGATCCGCCGCAAATGCTGCTCGATAAACCGATCGCGTGCCTCTTGAGGCTCGACAGCCACCGGTTGCCGCGCTTCACTCATCTCTGACATTACCCTTTGGACGTATGCCGCCATGAACAGGATACTCTTCCTGTCTTCCCTGACGGCGTCTTAGGCGCAAGCGTGCAGGTTAATTTCTACTTGTCTACGCTTCCCCCCTCTATCGGCGGCGAAGGGGCCTGGCGATACAGTCACGCATAGGTGTAGACTGGACATGGAATTTCCCATTTCAAATTCCCATTACGGCTATGGCTCACATCGTCACCATCGACCAAGCGGGCAGAATTCTCCTTCCCAAGGCAGTCCGCGAGCGGTTGGCGCTGGCGCCGGGCCGCGAACTCGAAGTGGAATCGGAAGGCGAACGGATCTCGCTGCGCCCGCGCCGCGCCACGGCATCTATCGAGAAGAAGTCGGGAGTATGGGTGCTTCGTACAGGCGAAACGTTGACAGCGGAGGCCACGAACGCGATCCTCCGGACGACGCGGGAGGAGCGTGATCGCGCGGCAATGGGGAATTCAGAGTGAAGGAGTTTCTCGACAGTTCGGTTCTCGTCCCGGTTTTTCTGGAGGGGCACGAACATCACGAACGCAGCCTGGCGCTCTTTCTCACGTGTGGCCGGGGCCGGTCCGCCTGCGCGGCACACTCGCTCGCTGAGGTCTATTCGACGCTGACCAGACTGCCCGGCAAGTTTCGCGTCACCGGCGATCAGGCGATGCTGTTTCTGGGAGAGATTCGCGATCGCCTGGAAGTGGTCGCTCTTTCTTCCGAAGAGCAGTTCCACACGATCCAACAAAGTGCTGCTGCCGGCATCTGTGGGGGCGCCATCTATGACGCTTTAATTGCCGCTTGCGCGAACAAGGTGAAAGCGGAGCGGCTCTACACCTGGAACTTTCGCCACTTTGCGCCGCTGGGCGAGGAGTGGGCAAAGCGGTCGCAGACGCCGTAGGATCAAGAAGAGCAGGATATGCGACCCGTAGCCATAGTAGGAGCAGGCAAGACGCCGTTTGGCGTGCTGGCCG